>JANXXX010000017.1 GCA_025350405.1 Gallionella sp. | reverse complement strand
AAGCATGCAAATGCATGTCGCTGGAATTATAATCCTTAAAGCATAAAATCATGCTGTAGAGAACACAGGGTACACAGAGAGGTAATAATCGATAACGGTGGATATAAACTCACCCATTAGTTTACAACGGATCCAGGATTTTCCGCCCATATCTCTGTGTGCTCCAAGGCCAAATGATTTTTTACAGACCAATCACCCACAATAAAATGCATCCCTTAAAACGACTCTTCAACTACACCAGGCAATATCGTCGCGATGTGGTGATCGCCACGAGCTACTCCATCCTCAACAAGATTTTCGACATCCTGCCGGAAATTCTGATCGGCATTGCCGTCGATGTGGTGGTCAACCGCAAGGCTTCTTTTCTGGCGCACATCGGCATAATCGAACCCAAAGACCAGCTGATGCTGCTGGCTTTCATCACCGTGCTGATCTGGGTGTTTGAATCGCTGTTTGAATATCTGTATGAGCTGAGATGGCGCAATCTGGCGCAGAACCTGCAGCACGATATGCGCATGGAAGCCTACCAGCATGTACAGAAGCTGGAGCTGGCCTATTTTGAACGCAACCGTACCGGCAACCTTTTGTCCATACTCAATGAAGACATCAACCAGATGGAGCGTTTCCTAAACGGCGGCGCCAACGATCTGATACAGGTGTTTGTCGGCTCGCTGCTGGTCAGTGCAGTGTTCTTTTACATTACCAGCTCACTCGCCTTTCTCGCGCTGCTGCCAATACCCTTTATTCTTTACGGCGCCTTCTGGTTTCAGTCGCGCCTGGCGCCGCGCTACACCGCAATGCGCGAAGCCGCCGGTGCGCTGGCCACGCAGTTCAACAACAATCTGACGGGTATCGCCACCGTTAAAGCCTATACCGCCGAAGAGTTTGAAGCAGAGCATATCCGCCGTGGCTCCGATG
Source organism: Gallionella sp. (assembly GCA_025350405.1). GTDB lineage: Bacteria > Pseudomonadota > Gammaproteobacteria > Burkholderiales > Gallionellaceae > Gallionella. The sequence continues at coordinate 1,604 of JANXXX010000017.1, read as the reverse complement.
CTTATCGCGCCCGCAACACCGAAGCGATACGCTGGTCGGCGGCGATCACCCCGGTGATCCGCATGGCGATACTCGCCGGCTTCACCGTTACGCTGCTGTATGGCGGTTTCCTCGCGTTGAATGGCGAAATCGGCGTGGGCAGTTATTCGGTGCTGGTCTACCTGACTCAACGTTTATTGTGGCCGTTAACGCGGCTGGCCGAGATGACCGACCTGTACCAGCGCTCGATGGCCTCGATACAGCGCGTGATGGATCTGCTCTACACACCCATCGCCATCCCCTATGAAGGCCAGCATCTGCCGTTAAACAGCGTGCGCGGCGAGCTTGAATTTGAGCAGGTAAAGTTTTCCTACGCGGGCAATGACGCTGCCGCTATCGACGGTTTAAGCCTGCGCATTGCTGCCGGCGAGAGCGTGGCCTTTGTCGGCAGCACCGGCGGCGGCAAGAGCACGCTGATCAAACTGCTGCTGCGCTTCTATGAACCACAGCGGGGACAGATCAAACTGGACGGGCAGAATATCGGCGAGATCAATCTGCAAGACCTGCGCCGCGCTATTGGTTATGTCGCGCAGGATACCTTTCTCGCCGATGCTACGGTGACAGAGAACATCGCCTACGGCACCCATGGCGTATCGCAGGAAGAAATCATCGCTGCCGCAAAAGCAGCCGAAGCGCACGAATTTATTACTGCACTGCCGCAGGGCTATAACACCCAGGTCGGCGAACGCGGCATGAAGCTGTCGGGCGGACAACGGCAACGTCTTGCGCTGGCACGCGCCATTCTGAAAAATCCCCCCATCCTGATTCTGGATGAAGCGACCTCGGCGGTGGACAATGAAACCGAAGCAGCTATCCAGCGCTCTCTTGATAAACTGGTAGTCGGGCGCACCAGCCTGATCATCGCGCACCGCTTGTCCACTGTGCGCTATGCACATCTGATTCATGTGCTGGATGGCGGGTGTATCGTCGAATCCGGCACGCATGATCAGCTGCTGGCAAAAGGCGGAACCTATGCTGAATTGTGGCGCTTGCAGACTGGGGAACGTTAACCCGACTTCCAACTCAATTGTTAGAGGACAAAAATCTGCCCGTCTTCGCGGCGCAACACCCCCTGTTTTTCCAGCTCTGCTACGGTGCGATACAACGCTTCGTGGCTCACACCCAGCTCCAGCGCGATCGATTTCAGACCGGCACCCAGCGGTAACCTACCGCATTGCCCTTCACTTTCGATCAAATGCAGCAAACGATTCCGCACACCTTTTATGGACAAACGCTCACATTGGGCGCGCAGTCGTTTCAACTCACGATTCAGCATCGCCATCCAGCGCAGGGCGAATGCCGAATCTGCCTGAAGAGCATGCCTGACAAGCTCAATCGGTATGGCAACAATCTCGCCGGAAAGCGTCACCACTGCATCGCAGTGGTAAGCTGAAGTCTGCAAGCTGGCCTCGGCAACAAAACATTGCCGCGCCCGTTGCAGCACAATGTTTTCGCCCTGCGACCCTGCTCGCTGCAAAACCACCTCACCGCTGTCCACGTAAAACATTTGATCCGGTTTCCTGCCTTGCGGGAAGAGCCGCTCCCCTTTCAAACCGGACAACCAC
>JANXXX010000016.1 GCA_025350405.1 Gallionella sp. | reverse complement strand
ATACGGCGGCCTGCCTAAGCCGACTGGCTGCGTTTGATCTTATTTCAATTCGCATTAGAAGCGATAACTGTGTTGGCTGCGTCTTCGGCTCCTAGCCGCACCATGTGTGCTGTCTTCGTCGCCTCATCCTTGCCGCCTTGTTCTCCTTTCTAATGCGAACTGAAATTAATCCCTGTTGCAGCCGCATAATGTCTCTCTAACGAGGCGCTACGCCACACCACCATGCACAAACTTCACCAACTGAATTTCGAAAACACTTTCGCTCGTCTGCCTGACACCTTCCACAGCCGCTTGCATCCGACTCCCCTGCCCGCTCCCTATCTGGTCAGCTTCAATGCAAACGCCGCGAATCTGATCGATCTCGATAGCGCAGAATCCTCGCGCGACGATTTCGCCGAACACTTCAGCGGCAACCGCCTGCCGCCCAACGCCGAACCGTTATCCATGCTCTACGCCGGACACCAGTTCGGCCAGTTCGTCCCGCAACTGGGCGACGGGCGCGCGATACTGCTCGGCGAGATTCGCAACCGCTCCGGAGAGCTATGGGATGTGCAGCTCAAAGGTGCGGGCATCACGCCCTATTCTCGCCAGGGCGATGGCCGCGCCGTGCTGCGCTCCAGCATCCGTGAATACCTGTGCTCGGAAGCCATGCATGGCTTGGGCATCCCAACCAGCCGCGCCTTGTGCATCGTCGGCAGCGACGAGGAAGTCTATCGCGAGCGCATCGAGACCGCCGCCGTGCTGACCCGGCTTTCGCCTTCGCATGTGCGCTTCGGTTCGTTCGAGGTTTTTTATTATCGCGGCCAGCACGACCACGTCGCCACGCTCGCCGACTACGTCATCGGTCGCCACTTCCCCCACCTTGTTGGCGATTCCGACAAGTACCAGTTATTCCTGAATGAAGTCGCCCAGCGCACCGCCAAGCTGATGGCGCAATGGCAGGCAGTCGGCTTCTCGCACGGTGTGATGAACACCGACAACATGTCGATACTCGGGCTGACTTTCGACTACGGCCCGTTCGGTTTCATGGAAGCTTACGACCCCGGCTACATCTGCAATCATTCCGACCCCGGCGGACGCTATGCTTACGATCAGCAGCCGCAGATCGGTTTATGGAATCTTGCCTGCCTGGCGCAAACCCTTACGCCGCTGATTCCGACAGAAGATATCCATAGCGTGCTGAATAGCTATGCCCCCGCTTATCACCAACACTATGCAGAATTGATGGGCGCAAAACTGGGACTGAGCGATGCCACGCAAAACGATCTTCAACTGTACGCGCCGCTCCTGAAAATGATGCACGCCAGCCAGCTCGATTACACCAACCTGTTTCGCAATCTGGGAAACTTCGACTCTTCAGCGGATGCAACGAACGATCCGCTGCGCGACCAGTTCATTGACCGCGCTGCGTTCGATGCATGGGCCGCTTCCTATCGCGCGCGCCTGTCACACGAACCGGGCGCAGACAATGAACGCAAGGTGCACATGGACGCGGTCAATCCCAAATACATCCTGCGCAATTTTCTTGCGCAAAACGCAATCGAAAAAGCCGGGAAGAACCGCGACTTTTCAGAGATTGACCGGCTGCTCAAGTTGCTCGGCAAACCGTTCGATGAACAACCAGAGATGGAAAGCTATGCTGCCGTTCCACCGGAATGGGCGCGGCAGATCGAAGTGAGTTGCTCGTCCTGATTGTGATCGAGTAGCCAGCCGGCCGCACATCATCAATCCGATTTTCAGCAACGCCTGCAATTCTCAACAACATCGGACCGCATAAAATGCGAAAATATCGCATCTTCCGCCGCATCGCCGTGCGTATGACACCCCGGCCTGTTATCCCATGTTCGATTCTTCAAAGGTTATCCGATGTATCCAGTCCACGATGTTGATGCAATTCTTTTGCTGGCCTTGTCGCTTGCAGCCAAGCGCCGTCCGGCAGAGCTGGTCGAGATCATTGCTGCTGCCGAGCTGACACAAGGCGCGATTCCTGCCGAAACAAAACTGTCCGATTCGTTTTACCGGCTCTCCGAATACGGCTTGATCTCCGCGCAGGATGGCGGCTACACGCTGACGACGGATGCTCAACAGATGCTGACCGGCCATGCGAAAAAAGCCCTGACCCCGGAACGCATCTACGACATCAAGGAGCATCTCGCCGACTACCACCTCAACGGCATACACGCGATCATTCTGTTGCCGGTGGAACAAATCGCTGCGGCCATTGCGGAACACCAGGCCGCCAAAAAAACCACCGGCAAAAATCTGCTGATACCCAAGCCCAAACCGGCAGAGGACCTCAAACGTCCGGGACAGCGCAAGCCTTACAAGTCTTTTGCGACACGCCGACGCAAGGAAGGATGAACGCATGACCAATACCTCCTCACCCGCTGCCCCAACTACCACCGGCCGATCCTTCAACGAGCTGCCGCTGTCGTCCGGCATGCAGTCAACCTTGCAGCAGCTCGGCTATCTGACGATGACGCCGATCCAGGCGGCCAGCCTGCCAATCGCGCTCGCAGGACGCGACCTGATCGCGCAGGCCAAGACCGGCAGCGGCAAGACCGCTGCGTTCGGGCTGCCGCTGCTGACCAAGCTGAACCCGCGCCGCTTCGCGGTGCAGGCTATGGTGCTGTGCCCGACGCGCGAGCTGGCCGATCAGGTAACGCAGGAGATCCGCCGTCTGGCGCGCTCTGCGGACAACATCAAGATATTGACGCTGTGCGGCGGCAGCATCATGCGCACGCAGACCAGCAGTCTGGAGCATGGCGCGCACATCGTGGTCGGCACACCGGGGCGCATCATGGATCACATGGAGCGCGGCACGCTGAACCTCGAGGCGCTCAACACGCTGGTGCTCGACGAGGCGGATCGCATGCTGGACATGGGTTTTGTCGATGACATCGCGTTTATCGCGAAACGCTGTCCGGCGCAGCGCCAGACGCTGCTGTTCTCGGCGACCTATCCCGACGGCATCGCGAAACTGGCGCGCCAGTTCATGCGCGACCCGCAGGACGTGAAGCTGACCGAGCAGCACGAGGAAAGCAAGATACGCCAGCGCTTCTATGAAGTATCCGACGATGACAGATTGCAGGCCGTGGCCACCTTGCTCAAGCATTACCGCCCGGTCAGCACGCTGGCCTTTTGCAATACCAAGCAGCAATGCCGCTCGCTGCTCGAAGCGTTGCATGCGCAGGGCATCAAGGCGCTGACGCTGCACGGCGATATGGAACAGCGCGAGCGCGACCAGGTGCTAATTCAATTTGCCAATCGCAGCATCTCGGTGCTGGTGGCGACCGATGTCGCGGCGCGGGGATTAGACATCGCGCAGCTCGAAGCGGTGATCAATGTCGACATCACGCCCGACCCCGAGGTGCATATTCACCGCATCGGCCGCACCGGCCGCGCCGACCAGAACGGCTGGGCGCTCAGCCTGTGCAGCCCTTCCGACCAGCGCCGCGTCATCGACATTGCGCAGATGATGCGCATCAAACCGGAGTGGCATGAGTTCGGCGAATTGAAAGATGAAGACGAAGCCAAGCTGGTGCCGCCTATGGTCACACTACAGATGCTCGGCGGACGCAAGGAGAAGATCCGCCCCGGCGACGTGCTGGGCGCGCTCACCGGAGAATTTGGATTCACGCGCGAGCAGATCGGCAAGATCACCATTACCGATCAATCCACCTACGTCGCCG
>JANXXX010000114.1 GCA_025350405.1 Gallionella sp. | reverse complement strand
ACCCACATATCAAGCATGGCATCGATAAAGCTCGATTCACCCTTGGGCGGCTGGAACGATGAAGATGATCCCTGGTCGGATTTCAACTGGGACAGAAAAACTGCCAGTGCGCGTAAATCCGCATCCGGTAGTGCCGATACATAAGCCGCGTCCTTGGGCGGTGCTCCATGATCTACGGTTTTGGCACCATAGGTTTTTTCAGGCTCTTTGAGGAAATTGTAGAAATAGTTGACGTCGTGCTTTGATCCCAACCCATCCAGACTTAAACCCATGCTGGTTCCGCTACCGACAGAGCGGTGGCAGGCGTTGCAATTGCTTTGCCGGTAGATACGAAAACCTTGCAACCCATCATCGGAAAAATCATAGTGCGTCAAAATTGGGAACAAAGGTTTATCAGCATGTTGTCTGACCCACTCCAGCACCGCATAGTTGATGACCGTAACAAGTACGAGTAGCGCAATTATCCCAAAAAAGATTTTTTCTCCCTTTTTCATTTCTCACCAATTCCTTTGCATCATATCCAACTATACAGCTTAGCAGAACCGCTACACTTTATCAGCAACCCGCAAAAAAAAGACTGGTCAGCAGCGACCAGTCTTTATTCAGACCCCCGCACCATTGATAGGCGGGGGCGTATGCAAAATAAATCTTATTTGACGATCTTGACGTTTTTCATGGTCGTCTGATTGTCAATTTCCATTCCATCACCTGGCGTGCTATCGGAAGCCTGTGACAAGAAAGCTGCGGCATTGTTAATATCAGCATCGGTTAAAGTTTTGGCAATCTTTTGCATCTGGCTCATCGGGTCATTGGCACGTGAGCTGTCACGCCAATGAGTCAACTGATTGACCAGGTATACATATTTTTGCTGGGCAATTTTCGGATACATCGGGTCGGCACCGCGACCATTAAAACCATGGCAGGACATGCATGCGGAAACTCTACCTTTATCGCCGTAACGAACAAGAGCTTGACCCAATGCAGTATCGCCAACCGCCTTACCTTCGGCTTTTAGTGACTTAAGGTCAGAAGGCTCATCGTTCCTTGGAAAACTATTCTCATAAGCAGCCAGATCGCGCCTGTCCTGTACGCTTAGCGCCTTGGCAATGCCATTCATTTGCTGCATCGTCAAATCGTTACGCTTGCCATCAGCGTAATCTGTCAATTGTTTGACGATGTATGCATATCCGACGTTAGCCAGCCGAGGTGAGCCCATTGCATCCATGCCCATCGCTTTTTCGCCATGGCATGTAGAGCAAGCTGGAACGCCTGCATCAGCTTTGCCATTTTCAAAGATATTTTTCCCGTTGGCGACATTCGCCGTTACAGTTTCTTCAGCAGAACTCACACCTGAAAAAACCAGCATGGCGACCGCCCCACAAAATACTATCGCCAAATTGGATAATTTACGCATGTACCCCTCCCCATTCTAAAATTTTTTAATTACCTACACCTGCTGCAGGTCAACGCTATTGCAATACTTGCTGGATATGCAAATCAGGAATTCTTTTTCAGCAGCATATAAGCCAGGCCAAATAAAAACCCGAAAATGAAAACATACATTATGAGAACTTCGCTGGTTGTTACGTCTGGTTCAAGCATCTGTAGCTCCTCTGTCAACGATGGTTATAAAACTTGCGACCCCTTAAACTGAATCAATTTTAAACTAAGCACACAGCAAATACTAGCATCAAGAAAACCATGAAGCAAGTGAGTTATTGTATGGTCTTGGCATATGTAGCTGCGAAGCTTGCCGGAAGGGTAGCTGACTGATCGGCAGACGGGCCAAGCCCGCGCAGATTGTAATTGGCGCTGGGTTGAGTTGATGTGCGAGTCGCATTATTCCAGAGTATTACAGTGGGGAATGACGGTGGGTACTTTAAATTTCAGGACAATATTAATGCCCAAACTGGCATAATGTGAGCTACTTGAAGGAGACTTTATGAGCAATGCAGTCAATCAACTGGTCGTGGACTTGGAACTGATACGCAGGCTGGATAAGAACGGCCCGCGTTATACCTCTTATCCCACCGCAGATCGCTTCGATGACACTTTCAATGCCGAGCGCTATAGCCAGTGGATAGCTAAACGCGAAATTGGCGGCAACACCCGTCCGCTGTCATTGTATATCCACGTTCCTTTCTGCAACACCTTGTGCTTTTATTGCGCCTGCAACAAAGTGATTACCAAGGATCGCAGCAAATCCGCAGAATACGTGCGCTATCTGATCAAGGAAATGGCCATGCAAGCCATGCTGCTCGGTCCGGATCAGGTGATCGAGCAACTGCACTTCGGCGGCGGCACGCCGACCTTCCTCAGCGATGATGAGATACGCCAGGTGATGGGGGCGATCTGTCAGCATTTCAAGCTGGTGGAGAACGGCGAATATTCCATCGAGATCGATCCGCGCAAAGTGAGCGATGAAACCATCGCGCTGCTCGGCCAAGTGGGCTTCAACCGCATCAGTATCGGCGTGCAGGACTTCGACGCTGAAGTGCAAGCCGCAGTGAACCGTATTCAGAGCGAAGAAGAAACGCTGCGCGTGATCCATGCCGCGCGCGCCAATGGCTTCAAATCAGTCAGCATCGATCTGATCTACGGCTTGCCCAAGCAAACCCTGGTAGGCTTTGGTGTGACGCTGGATAAAGTCATTGCTGCCAATCCTGATCGTTTGTCCATCTATAACTATGCGCACATGCCGACCATCTTCAAGCCACAGCGGCGCATCCATGAAGAGGATTTACCCGCGCCGCAAGTCAAGCTGGATATTCTCGACATGGCAGTGAAAAAGCTGACCAAGGCGGGCTATGTGTATATAGGCATGGATCACTTTGCCAAACCGGAAGATGAGCTTGCCGTAGCGCAACGGCAAGGCAGGCTGCATCGCAATTTCCAGGGCTATTCCACGCATTCGGATTGTGACTTGGTGGCGCTTGGCCTTAGCGCTATCGGCAAGATCGGCCCGACCTACAGCCAGAACTTTCGCGAACTGGAAGATTACTACGCTGCGCTGGACCGGGATGTGCTGCCCATCATGCGCGGCATGGAGTTGAACGCTGACGACTTGGTGCGCCGCGCCATCATTCAGGACTTGATGTGCCACTTCGAGCTGACCAAGGAAACTTTCAACAGCAATTTTCAGATCGATTTCGATCGTTATTTCGCTACCGAACTGGAAGAGCTGCGCGAATATGAACACGAGGGCCTCCTGACCATGTCGCTGCAAAAAATCAGCGTGACTCCCAAGGGACGCATGTTGATACGCAACATCTGCATGGTGTTTGACAAGTATCTGCGCACGCGGGAAAAGCACGCGGTTTACTCAAAAGTAATTTAGGCGTCAAAGTAATGCAAACGAAAGGGCTGGTTAATAACCAGCCCTTTACATTTTTCTCTCCGTTATAATCTGCGCCGGACTTTTTTCGCGGGGCGATCATGAACAAAATCCTCAAATACTGTTTGATAGGCACGGGCGTAGTAGTTGGCATCGCTGCGGCGGGCATCGCTTATGTGGCGGCGACTTTCAATCCAAACGACTACAAGCCGCAGATCATCAAAGCGGTAAAGGACAGCAAGCAGCGCAATCTCAAGCTCGACGGCGATATCAAGTTGTCATTCTTTCCCAGCATCGGCGCAAATCTAAGCAAGGTATCGCTGTCCGAGTTCAAAAGCGAAAAAGAGTTTGCGGTCATTGAATCCGCGCGTGTTTCGGTCGCGTTGCTGCCGTTGCTGGGCAAACAGGTGGTGGTGGATGAGGTGGCGGTTACCGGGCTGAAAGCCACGCTGGTCAAGCACGCGGACGGCACGACCAACATCGATGACCTGCTGGGCAAAGACGAGCAGAAGCCGGACGAAAAGAAAAAAAGTGACGGACAGCAGGTGAAATTCGACATCGCTTCGGTGTCCATTGCAAACACCAACCTGACTTACCGCGATGAAGGAACCGGTGCGAAATTCGCCATCAAGGATTTGAACCTCAAGACTGGACGCATCGCCATTGGCGTGCCGAGCAAGATCGATTTGTCAGTGGGCGTGCAAGCCAATCAGCCCAAGCTGGATATCAACACGCAACTGAAGACCACGCTGACGTTTGATCTGGACAAGCAAAAATACCAGATGGAAGGGCTGGACTTGCAGGTCAGCGGCGCGATTCTCGACATCAGCAACCTCAAGGCAAAAGCCAGCGGCGAGGCAAGCGTCAATTTGACTACCCAGGAATTTTCCGCGCATAAATTCTTGCTGAATGCGACGGGCGTGAAAGCTAGAGACAACTTTGATATCGCGCTGAATGCCCCGGCATTAAGCCTCACCAAAGACAAACTTTCCGGCGACAAGCTGGCGCTGAATGCCAAGCTGGATGGTGCCACCGGCAATATTGCGGCCGTCCTGTCGGTGCCCAGCCTGGAAGGCAGCTTGAAATCTTTCAAGATCGGCGCGCTGGGCCTGGATCTGAAAATGAAGCTGCCTCAACCCAAGCTGGATATCGCCGCGCAGATCAAAACCACCTTGACGGCCGATGCTGAAAAACAAAGTGTTCAGTTGAAAGGATTGGATCTGCAAGCCAGCGGATCGGCTCTCGACATGAGTGATCTGAAGGTCAAGGCCAGTGGTGATGCGAATGCCAATCTGACCACCAAAGAATTTGGCGCGCAGGCATTGTCTGTGCAAGCAACCGGTTTGAAAGGCAAAGACAGCTTTGAGGTTGCGCTGGACGCGCCGAAAATCAGTCTGGCCAAAAATATATTCTCTGGTGACAAGTTGACGTTGAAAGCCAAGCTGGATGGAACATTTGGCAATGTCGTCGCCAGCATGTCGCTGCCAGGAGTGGAGGGCAATGAGCAATCTTTCAGGATCAGCGAACTGGCGTTGGATTTGGACGTGAAGCAGCCCGAGCAATCCTTCAAGGTGAAACTCAGTTCGCCGGTGTCCGGCAGTGTCAAGGCGCAGCAAGTCAATTTGAGCAACCTCGTCATTGCGGTGAAAGCCGTCGGCGACAAGCTGCCGAACAAGTCGGTGAGCAGCGAAATGAAGGGCAGCGTGCAAGTCGATGCCGCAAAAGAAAGCGTGCAGGCGAATCTCGTTGGCGGGCTGTTGCAGAGCAAGGTCAAGGCAAAAGTTGGTGTGAAGGGATTCGATAAACCTGCGATCAATTTTGATGTGGATGTGGACCAGTTCGATGCCGATCTGTATCTGCCGAAATCACCCGCTACCGCCGTGCCGAAATCCAAGGCACCGGAGCAGCCGCTGGATCTATCCGCACTGCGCACACTCAATCTGGACGGCAGCCTGCGCATCGGTTCGCTCAAAGTGGCGAACGTGAAATCCAGCCAGATACGTCTGGATGTGAAGGCGCATAACGGGCTGGTGAATCTCAACCCGTTGTCCGCCAATCTGTATCAGGGCAGCATGAACGGCAGCCTGAGCGTGAATGCGCAAGCCACGCCCAGCATTGCCGTCAATCAGAACTTGAGCGGCATCAACATTGCACCATTGCTCAAGGATGCGCTGGATCTGGACATGCTGGAAGGCAAGGGCAATGTCGCAGTCAATCTCACCATGCAAGGCAGCACCATCAGCGCGATGAAGAAGGCCGCAAATGGCAGCATGTCGCTGAACCTTGCGAATGGTGCGGTCAAGGGCATCAACCTGCCCAAGCTGGTGCAGGGTGTGCAGTCGCTGGGCAAGAATAGTGGAGCGCAGACCATGGGCGTGAACAAGGACGAAAAGACCGAGTTCAGCGAATTCAAGGCCAGCTTCAAAGTGAGCAATGGCGTGGCGCACAACGATGACCTCGCGGTGAAAGCGCCGATGCTGCACATCGCAGGCTCCGGCGACTTCGACATCGGCAATGACAGCCTGAATTACACCACCAAGGTCACGCTATCCAAGACCGAAGGCGGTGGCAGCGCCACGCTGCCGGTGTACCTGAGCGGACCGTTCACTGACCTGAAATACAAGGTGGATTTTGGCGCGATGCTGGTCGATGTCGCCAAGCAGAAGCTCGAAGCCAAGAAAGAAGAAGTGAAGGAGCAACTGAAAGAAGAGGCCAAGACCAGGTTGCAGGAAGAACTGAAGAAGGGCCTGAAGGGGCTATTCAAGTGATGCATCCAGCCTGAAGTATGCCCACGTTTGCGCAGCGTCTCATCGATTGGCAACGCCAGCATGGCCGCCACGACCTGCCGTGGCAAGGCGCGGATGCCTACCAAGTGTGGCTGTCCGAGATCATGCTGCAACAAACGCAGGTCGCCACCGTCATCCCGTATTACCAGCGCTTCGTCGCATCGTTCCCCACCATCGCCGCACTGGCCGCTGCGACTGAAGAACAAGTGCTCGCGCACTGGAGCGGCCTCGGCTACTACGCGCGCGGGCGCAACCTGCATGCGGCTGCATGGATCATTGTTGAAAAACATTACGGCAAATTTCCGCGTCTGTTCGATCAGATACTCGAACTGCCCGGCATCGGACGCTCCACCGCCGCGGCGATCTGCGCGCTGGCTTACCACGAACGCCGCGCGATACTGGATGGCAACGTCAAGCGTGTGCTGGCACGCTACTGTGGTATCAGCGGATCGCCTGGCGAGAAAACGGTGGAAGCACAACTCTGGCAACAGGCCGAAGCCTTGTTGCCGCAATCCCCTCTCCCTTTGGGGGAGGGTGAGGGAGGGGGAATCGCCGCTTACATACAGGCGCAGATGGACCTGGGCGCAACGCTGTGTACGCGCAGCAAGCCCAAGTGCGGCAAGTGTCCGGTGCATTGCGATTGCGTTGCATTTCAAAGCGGACGAGTGAGCGAGTTGCCCACGCCGCGACCGCGGAAGGCCGTGCCGGAAAGACACACCACTTTTTTATTGCTGATGCATGGCAGTGATATCCTGCTGGAAAAGCGCCCCGGCAATGGCATCTGGGGCGGGTTGTGGTGTCCGCCGCAGTTCGATGATGAGGCAGCAGCGAAGGATTGGTTCGTGCGAAACGGAATGACTGCGAGTCATGGAGAAAGGCTGGCGTCATTCACCCACACCTTCACCCATTTCAAATTGCACATCACGCCGCTGAAGATACAACTCGCGCGCAAACCTTTGCGTGCCGCGCAACCGGGCAGTGTGTGGTTGGATGTGGAAGAGGCGTTGCGGGCGGCGATACCGACACCGGTGAGGATGATGTTGAATAAGGCCGTTCGCACTGAGCCTGTCGAAGGGTGAATGACCACACCAAAATTACACCGCAGTCAGGAATTAAGGCTACAGATGGAGCAACGCCATATTTGTAGGGTGGATGCGCTACGCTTATCCACACCTACAGGTGTCGTCTTAATTTCTGACTGCTGAGTAAGTAAGGTGGGCAACAAGTTGCCCACCATTTTTTAAATGCCGCGTGGCCACAGTGTTTATTGCCAATAAAGTCTTGAATGAGTAGCTAGGAAGAGATTGGAAAAACCATGAACAGGGATGAAGTGCGCAATATCATCGAAGCAACACTGAGGGGCGGCGATAAAACTCCGGGACTATTCGATCTACCCAGGATTCTGGGTATCAAATTGGAAATCCAATCTTGCACTTCAATAAACGAGGTCCTCGGAATAATAGAGAAACACCGCAGTCTGCTATCCAAAGCATTCGGGTTGAGCGATGATGTGATCGAAGCGACCAAGAAGAAACTAAGAGCGCTGGAGAGTTAATATTATTAACTTGGGGATCACCAGCTGCCCTTCGTGAAAGACCGGTTTGTTTTGATAGCTTCATGTCACGGCTATCGGCGATGCGGCGATTTGAACAACGATGATTACGGACAAAGTGGAAACTATCATTCTGATTCACGGACTCTGGATGCGCGGCCTTGTCCTGCTACCCCATCAGCGTTGGCTGCGCGCCGAGGGATTTTGTGTGCGCAGATTTTCCTATCCTTCTTGGCGGGGAGGCCTAGCCGACAATGTCCATTTGCTATCCAACTTCGTCAATGAAAGCCCCGGTGCCGTCATCCACCTGGTCGCACACAGTCTCGGCGGGCTGGTCGCCCTTAAAATGCTGTCGCAGGAACCCGATGCTCGCATATGCCGCGTCGTGCTGTTGGGCACTCCGTATGCGGGCTGCCATTGCGGCATCACCCTCGCCGCTCAGCCGGTGCTGGCTGCGCTTGTCGGACGCACGTTCAATGACTGGTTCAGTCTGCCGCGCCCGGTTCTGCACCCTGCTGTGGAGATTGGCGTCATCGCCGGCATCCGTCCTATCGGTCTCGGGCGCTTGATACCAGGACTGCCTCGTCCCAACGATGGCCTTATCGCCGTCGACGAAACACGCATCGCCGCGGCCAAGGACAGCATTGCACTGAACGTCAGCCATTCCGGCATGCTGGTGTCCCGCGCCTGCACCGGGCAAATCGCCAACTTTCTCCGGACGGGGAGCTTCATTCATGCTTAGGCTAATTGTTGCGACGACCCTGTGCCTGCTCGTAGCAGGCTGCACAAACATCGCCTACTACGCCCAGGCAGTCGGAGGGCAGATGCGGCTGATGGCGGGGACGCGGCCTATTTCCGAAGTAGTCAACGATACTGCAACCGAGCCAGGGCTGCGCCAGCAACTCGAGCAGGCGATCGCCATACGGGAATTTGCCAGCCGCGAACTCGCCCTGCCGAACAACGGCAGCTATCGCTCCTACGCCGACCTCGAACGTCCCTACGTTGTCTGGAACGTCTTCGCGGCGCCAGAGTTTTCCCTGGAACCGCAACAGTGGTGCATGGTCTTCATCGGCTGTGTCAACTATCGCGGCTACTATGACAAGTACGACGCTGACCTATACGCCGGAGAGCTGAGGCAGGCGGGAGCGGACACCTATGTCGGTGGTGTTTCCGCCTATTCCACGCTCGGATACTTCAACGATCCAGTGCTGAATACCTTTCTGCGTTTTGGCGACCATGAAGTCGCCCGCATCATCTTCCATGAACTCGCGCATCAACTCGTTTATGCCGAGGGTGACTCCGCCTTCAACGAATCGTTCGCCACGGTCGTCGAGAATGAAGGCATGCACCGCTGGCTGAACAAATTGGCAGCACCGGAGAAGCTGCGGGATTTCGAGAAGCAACAGGAACGCAAGGCACAGTTCCATCGGCTGGTGGCCGACTGCCGCGACAAGCTGCGCGTCATCTATGTATCATCGCTGGCGCCTGACGCGAAGCGACATGCCAAGACCGAAGTGACCGCAGAATTGAAGCAGAACTACACCGACCTGAAAGCGAGTTGGGGCGGCTATGGCGGTTACGACCAGTGGTTCAACCAGCCCATCAATAACGCCGTCCTGGGTTCCGTCACCTTGTACACACAGTGGGTGCCAGCATTCCAAGCCCTGCTCGAAGAGGAAGGAGGAAGTCTGCCGCGCTTTTACCTGCGTGTGGCTGCGCTTGCCCGTTTAACGAAAACCGAAAGATCAGCGGCGCTCAACCAGTTCTTACCGAGCCGCAAGGCCGCTACAGAGCCATCTCCTGCTACCTGACCATTTCCTGACCACCGTCAGCTTTGCGGCAATGAAAATGTTTTTTGCCAGCGTCGGCTTTAGGGCGGTATATTGCGTGACGTGAAGGGCAAGTTCGTGCCAATTGCGGTCTCTCAATGTGCTGTTCCGTTATCTCGTAAAATGCTTAAACTGGTATCGGAGACCGCTCATGTCGATTGAAATCATTCCATCCATTAAGGATTGCCTCAATGCTGTTGAAACCGGCATGTCTCCATTCGACGAAAACAACCTTTCTTTCGGCCTTGAAGCGCTCGTCGATGACCCCAAGTCCCTGACTATCAATGAGCGCAAGGGATGCCAAGCTGAAATATTTGGTCTCCGCTTCATTACGGCGCACACCGATCAGCGACCGCCTTGGAACCTCTATTTCGGTCCCCTGTCGTCATGGGTGAAAGGCGATGGAACGGAAGAGTATCAACCCGACGCGCGGCACATGGATTTGGAAATCATCCAATATTGGACGGACCGTTCCGAACAAACGCCGCATCCCACGCTTCGCGCCCGATATGCCGATCTCGCTTGGGAAGTCAGCCGGCTGTGGAATAATGACCATCCATCTGAGGCATCCATATCGCGACCACGAGTACTCGCGCAGCGAGCCATCGGCGCGTATCTCGATGCAGTGGAGAAGAATCTCGCATTCGATAGTCATCAGACTTGGCGATTCCTTTGGCGAGCCATGGAATTGGCGTTTCATATCAAGGACAATGATCTTGTTGAACGCGCGAAGAGTTTGGCCTTTTCGTATCAGCGCGAATAGCTGAAATCGGGAGATTCCAGCATATGGCAGATCGACGATCTGCTATGGAACAACAGCAAGGGCTTGGCATTATCCGAACCTGAGCGCTCCGAGCTGATGGATTGGCTGAATACAAGCCTTGCAGCCCATTCCAATATCGAAGACTCCGAGCGATTCGATCCTCATCAAGCCTTGAATGCCGCCGAAAGGATCGGCCGCTGGTTGCCAAAAAGCGACGATTCCAAATATAACTCCGCCCTCAGAACAGCAGGGGCAGCATTCGAGGCGATCGCCAAGAAGGCTGACGCGCTCACCGCCATTTCATGGCTCGAAACTCTGAATACGAAATACCGTGCCGCCAAACTCACGGCTGATGTGGCTCGGGTTGAATCCTCCATTCGAGCACGGGCAGACGAGGCCCATCAATCGATGAAGCGGTTGTCGGTAGATATCGATGTTCCACCATCTGAGATGCTCGCATGGCTTGACGAACTCACGGCGGGTTCAGCAGAGCTTGCCCTCTCTCGCATCGCGGTGAATTTGATGACGAGCGAGACGACCCTGCGCGGCATGGTCGAAACGGCAGCCGCCGTTGCGCCGCTTCAGGCTCATATCGGGATCGTCATCATGGGCAAGGGCGGCACCACGGCCGCCACCATCGGTTCGGTCAAGGACGACATGCCTGGCCGGATGATCAACCAGTCCGCCATGCTGATCGGAGCAGCAGCGCCGTTCGTCCATCAAGCTTTGGAGAATGCGAAGACGAGGTGGAACATCGATGCGGATGGACTGTTCGCCTTCCTCGCGCAAAGTCCGCTCTTCCAGGCGCATACCCACGCCATGTTGAAGCATGGGATCAAGGCTTGGTTTGAGGAAGATACCGTCAAGGCAATCCATATCTTGGTGCCGCAAGTTGAAGCGGCGTTGAGGGAGGTTCTGGTATCCATGGGGGAATCGGTGTTGCGGCCGAGCAACGAAGCGGGCGGCCTAGAAGTGATTGGCATGGGCAAAGTCCTTCGCGACGAAACCTTCGCGGCAAAGTTCGATCCAACAGCTCGCCACCACCTCAGAACATTCTATACCCATCCAAAAGGAATCAACCTAAGAAACAAGATCGCACACGGCATCGCCGGAGAAGAATTGCTAGGTCGCGGCATCGCCAATTGGGTCTCCATTCTCTTCTCGTGGTTCGCGTCTACGGGCATGTAAAGTCTTCTCGCGAAGCGGAGTCTAGTCGGGTAACCAGTTGATTTCCTGCGATCCATATTCAAGCCTTTATTGGCACGAAACACACAGCGTGCCAACCTTGCCGGGCTTGAACGCTGTGCAAGAGACTTGCATTATCATGCGGTGAAGGTTCTCTACTGAATCCGGGCGATTTCAACACTTCTTGCGTTTGCGACTTGTTGTGCGGCGCTGACGATTTCATGATTGACCGTGTCGTCCGGTTCACCTGCGAGCGGAAGCTTCTCCAATACTTTTCTTGAGAACTCGCTGATGATTTTCAAGTGGTCGCTATTGTCGACAGGCGCGGCGGCCTGAAAATACAGCATCCCGTTGCGCTTCGTGATGGCCAGCAAATAAGCCGCATGTCCATGCGCGGTGACGTGCGAATCTAGTACTTCGAAAAATTGCGTGGTGCTGTTTCCGCTGCCACCGGGGGATTCCTGCAAGCGTTGAGCGATAGCTTCGACTAGCGGTTGCGCCAGATTGAGATTGGGTGCGAGCAAGGCATGATACTTACCGGGGCGCTCGATCACCAAGGGATTGTTCAGAGGAGGCGTTTTACCCGGGCGCACATAAATGAGATACAACATGCACAGGGTGATCAGGGTGAGGGTTTCTATCATGCTTGATGCGTTCCTTCGGGATGGAAATTATTTTTTGGGTAACGTGAATTTTACATGCTTACGGTTGTTTAAATGAAACCTCGCCGGGGTAGCCCGACAACTTCATTCGCCCCACTTCTTCATCAACTCCTGCTTCACCCCCAAATGATCGAGTATCCTCGCCACCACAAAATCCACAATATCCTGCACGCTCTGCGGATGATGATAGAAGCCGGGATTGGGCGGCATGATGATGGCTCCTGCATGCGACAGCTTGAGCATGTTCTCCAGATGGATCGCGGAGAACGGCATCTCGCGCGGCACTAATATCAGCGTGCGTTTTTCCTTGAGCATCACATCGGCGGTACGCGCAATCAGATCATCACTGATGCCGCCCGCGATCTTGCCCAGCGTGCCCATCGTGCAGGGGCATACCACCATCGCATCGCCGGGGTTGGAGCCGGAGGCCATCGGCGCGTACCAGTCCTGGATGCCGAACACTTTCAGCTCGCCGCTGAATTTGCCGAAACGTTCCGCGAATAGCTGCTCCGCATCTTGCGGACGGTTTGGCAGCGTGAAATCCAGTTCCTGCTTGGCGACGATCTGCGCGGCTTGCGAATAAACCAGATGCACGCGCTGTCCGCTTTGCAGCAGGCATTCCAGCAGGCGCATGCCGTAGGGCAGACCGGATGCACCTGTGAAGGCAAGGGTGATGGTTTTCATGTGTGTAGTGTTTGTTGTTCGGGGTGACTCATTATCCTGCAAAAGACTTTTGTCCGCAGATTACGCAGATTAACGCAAGATTAAAAACAAAAATCCAAACCGGTGCTGGTGGGTTTTAATCTGTGTGAATCTGCGTAATCTGCGGATAGATGGTTTTATCATCCATGAACCGCGCCGCGATCAACCCGTTCACCGCGCCGAACACCAGCGCGGCGGTGGCGAAGATCGGGATCAGGTAGGCGATGCCGGCATGCGGGATCAGCCACAGGTACACCACCAGCATCTGTCCGGTGATGTGCGCAAAAGCGGCGTAGATGCTGTGGCTGACCGGGCCGAACCAGCGCGCCGGCAAATGCCGGGCAAAGGCCAGCACGATTAGGCTGAGCACGGCGCCGGACAGACTGAGGAAGAATCCCGGCGTCAAGAAATTACCGAACAGCAAGCTGCCCGCCACCACGCGCAGCAGCGACACCCACGCGGCGGTGCGCCAGCCGTAACGCGCCAGCACGATCAGCGTGACGATGTTGGCCAGCCCCGGTTTGACGCCGGGCAACGGGGAGGGGATGGCGTTCTCCAGTATCGTCAGGCCGAGCGCCACCGCCGCCATGCGCGCGATGTGGTGGTCTTCGGCGGTGGTACTGAGTTTAATAATTGAGGCTGTCATATTTTTTCTTGCTACCGGCTAACTCAACGCTCACTTGGTTAGGCAGACACAGCGCGATCTCTCCGGCCTGTTGCAACCAACCTTGGCGCACGCAGTATTGGCGCGGGCTGGGGTCGGAGGCGATGCGTGCCTTGCGTTGCTGGATGCTGATGATACTGATGCCAAGCGGGCCGGGCACTTCAATCTGCTGGTCGGGTGACAGCGGCACCTCGCGGAAGATCTTTCCGCCGCTGCGGATGATGGCCTTGTCGGCGAGGTCGCCGCTCCACAGTGTGAGCGTCAACGCCACCACGAACAGGCTACTGAGCAACAGCGTCAGCCAGTCACCCGGCTTGATGTGCTGCAATGCGGCTCCATACATGATTACTGGCTCAGTTCGCGATGACGGACCAGCACTTGTTGCTGTTGCTCGAAGTAACGTGCGAGCTTTTCGGCGAGATAGACCGAGCGGTGCTGTCCGCCGGTGCAGCCGATGGCCACGGTCAGGTAGCTGCGATTGTCGGCGACGAAACTGGGTAGCCAGCGTTCGATGAAATTTCGTATGTCGCAGAACATATCCTGTGTGATGGACGTGCTGTCGAGAAATTCGATCACTGCCGTATCGCACCCGGTAAGTGGCTGTAGCTCCGGGTTGTAGTGCGGATTGGGCAGGCAGCGCACATCGAATACTAGGTCGGAGTCCAGCGGGATGCCGTGTTTATAGCCGAACGATTGGAACAGCAGCGTAAGGCGCGCGCGATCCAGTTTGATGAATTGTTTGATCCAGGCGCGCAGGGCATTGGCGTTGAGTTCGGAGGTGTCAATATGATGGCCGATGTCGCTGATCTCGGCGAGCAGTTCGCGTTCGTAATGGACGCATTCCGGCAGGGTACGAACACCGTCACTGAGCGGGTGCAGGCGGCGCGTTTCCGAAAAACGTTTGACCAGCGTGTCGGTCTGGGCATCCAGAAACAACACATGCACGTCCACGTTTTGCTGTTTGATTTGCTGCAACAGCGACGGCAGGCGTTGCACGCTGTTGGCGCTGCGCACATCAACGCTGACGGCGATGTTGCTGTAACCGGCAAACTGCAGGTGTTCCACCAGTGCGGCCAGCATGTCGGCGGGCAGATTGTCCACGCAGTAATAGCCGCTATCTTCAAGAACCTTGAGCGCAATACTCTTGCCGGAGCCGGATAAGCCGCTGATCAGGAATAGCTGCACCTTGGGTCCTCTGTCTAATCGTCCAGCAGCAGTTGGTCGTGGCGCGAAATGAATTCCTGCATGCTGTCGATGCCGCGCTGTTGCAGCACAAAGTTGCGTGCCGCCGCCTCCACCAATACTGCGAGGTTGCGTCCGGCGACCACCGGAATGTTTACTGTGCTGACCTTAACGCCGAGGATATCCTGGTGAGTGGCATTGAGCGGCAAGCGTTCCATTTGCGACAGATCGCCCCCGGGCGGGCGATGCAGGTGCACGATGAGCTTCAGGCTCTTCTTGCGTCGCACGGCTGTTTCGCCGAACATCGTGCGGATATTCAACACGCCGAGGCCGCGCACCTCGAGAAAGTCGCGCAGCAATTCCGGGCAGCGACCCTCCAGCGTATCCGGTGCGACACGATGAAGCTCGACGATATCATCAGCCAGCAATCCATTGCCGCGCGAAATGAGTTCCAGCCCGAGCTCGCTTTTGCCGACCGCGCTCTCGCCGGTGATCATTACGCCGACGCCCAGCACGTCGAGAAACACACCGTGGCGCGTGGTGGATGCCGCCAGCTCCTTGGCGAGATAGTGGCGGATCAGCCACATCAGGTGCACGCTGGGTTTGGGCGAAGCGAACAGCGGAATGTTCGACTGGTTGGCAAAATTGATGAGTTCCGGCGGGATGTCGGTTGTGCCGGCCACGATCAAACAGGTCGTGCCGCTTTTATCGATTTGGCGAAATGCATCGTTGCGCTGTTCCACGCTGAGATTGCGCAGATAATCCAGCTCGGTTTCGCTCAGCACCTGCACCCAGTTCGGATGGATCAGGTTGAGATGGCCGATGAGACCTTTGTTTGAGGTATCAACCTCATCACTGTTGATGATGCGATCGGTACCATCCGCTCCGGCAACGCGAGTGAGTTGCAGCCGTTCTTCCTTATCCTCAAATAATTGACGGACGTTAACCTGGCTCATGGGAACCTCATGTCGCGCTATTCCAGTCATGAATCAATTGATGGATGCTGGCTGTGTCCTTGCAGGCGAGCAGGCGATTGCGGAATGGCGTGTCGCTGAACATTTGCGCCAACTCGCCGAGAATTTGCAGATGAAAATCGTTGGCGCGTTCCGGTACCAGCAATACGAAAATCAGGTTTACCGGTAGCCCATCAGGTGCATCGAACGGAATCGGGTGGGAAGTCATGACAAACGCGGCAGTCGCATCGCGCAACTTTGCGATACGGCCATGCGGTATTGCTACGCCTTGTCCCAAGCCGGTCGAGCCGAGCTTTTCACGAGCGAAAAGGCTGTCAAACACCTGGCTGCGCCCGATCTGCTGGTTATTTTCAAACAACAAGCCAACGCGCTCGAACACGCGTTTCTTGCTGGTGGATTCGGTGTCCAACAGGATATTGTCGGACAGCAGGATTTTGCTGATCAGATTCATTATCGGAAGGGGATAAAAATGGGCGGCGGGCTTTTTTTAATTCCCCGGCGCCCGTGGTTGATTACTCTGCTGCCGCAAATTTGCCGGTATCGTCATGGCGCCGCGCCGAGAGCTTTTCCTTGTGTTTCACCACCTGGCGATCCAGCTTGTCCACCAACGCATCAATTGCGGCGTACAGGTTTTCGTCAACGCATTCCACGAACACATCCTTGCCGCTGATGTGTACGGTGGCTTCGGCCTTCTGTTTCAGTTTTTCAACGGAAAGGATGATGTTCACGTCGATCACGTTGTCGAAGTGGCGTTTGATCTTGCCGAATTTTCCGGTCGCATAGTCGCGAATGGCTGGGGTGATTTCCATGTGGCGTCCGGTTAGATGGAGGTTCATGATGTGCTCCTTTTTAGAGTGATTTACGGAGATTCACCGGGAGAATGCGCAATGCTTCCCGGTACTTTGCTATGGTACGCCGGGCGACGACTATGCCCTGCTGTGCCAAGATTTCAGACATGCGGCTGTCGGTAAGCGGTTTGTGCGTGTCTTCCGCGCTGACCAGTTGTTTGATCAACTCGCGTATCGCGGTGGAAGAACAGGTGCCGCCGCTTTCCGTGGACAGACCGCTGCCAAAGAAATGTTTGAATTCATAGATGCCGCGCGGGGTCAGCATGAATTTCTGGGTGGTGCTGCGCGATACGGTGGATTCGTGCATTTCCAGCTCATCGGCGATCTCGCGCAACACCAGCGGGCGCATCCCGATCTCGCCATGCTCGAAAAAGTTGCCTTGCCGTTCCACGATGGCTTGGGCAACGCGCAGGATAGTATCGAAGCGCTGCTGCAAATTCTTGATCAGCCACTTTGCTTCCTGTAATTGCGTGGCGAGCTGCGAGGTGCTTTTATCGCCGCGCTGCTGGAGGATGTTGGCGTAGATCTGGTTGACGCGCAGCTTGGGCATTGCTTCCACATTGAGTCGTGCGCGCCATTTGTTTTTGTATTTCTCCACGACCACATCGGGCACCACATAATCGGCGACGCTTTGGCCAAACTCGGTGCCCGGTTTTGGATTTAAACAGGTGATCAAGTGCTGTGCAGTGCGTAACTCGTCGTCGCAGCAGCGCAGCAACTTCTTGATCTTGCTAAAGTCATGTGCTGCTACTAAGTCCAGATGATGGCTAACCAGGCGGATCGCCAAATCGCGTTGCGGGGTGTCTTCCGGCAAGGCTTTGAGTTGCAAAGCCAGACATTCGCCCAGATTGCGTGCGCCCAGACCGGGTTGATCAAGGTGTTGCAGTTGTACCAGCGCGGTTTCCAGATCATCCAGCGTGATCTCGAGTTCGGCTGGCAACAGTGCTGCCAGTTCTTCCAGATCCTGGGCCAGGTATCCGTTCTCATCCAGTGCATCGATCAGCATTCCGACCACCTTGCGATCTTTTTCATCGAGTGAAGTGGTGGTCAATTGGTTTTGCAGGTGAGCGCGCAGACTGGCTTGTTCGGCGGCCTGCTCGGGATAGGTTTCATCTTCGTCATCCGTACTGCGCATGGTGCCACTGCCGGTATTCCAGTCGGCGGGCTCGCTGCCAAAATTATCTGGGCCAAAATCGTCCGCGCTACGGTCATCGCTGGAAGACTGCGCGGATTCGTCATTGGAAGTACTCGAAGTATTTAGCGATGCCGTAGATGAAGATTCCTGCGGGAAAAGGGTGGTCGTAGATTCCTCGGCCACTTCCAGCATGGGGTTCTCTTCCAGCATGCGCGCAACTTCCTGATGCATATCCTGCGTGGAGAGTTGCAGCAAGCGAATAGCTTGTTGCAACTGCGGGGTAAGCGTCAGTTGCTGGGAGATTCGAAGTTGGAGTGAATTTTTCATTGCCTGGTGCTGTATGAGGGAGATATTCGCATTACAGTTTGAAGTTTTCGCCCAGATACACTTTCCTTACACCCTCATTATAGATGATTTCATCCGGTTTGCCTTCAGCCATTACCGAACCGGCATTGATGATGTAGGCGCGGTCACAGATGCCCAAAGTTTCGCGCACATTGTGGTCGGTGATCAGCACGCCGATGCCGCGCTCTTTGAGAAAACGGATGATTTTCTGGATGTCCAGCACAGCGATCGGGTCAACTCCGGCAAACGGTTCATCCAGCAGGATGAAGCGCGGGTCGGTCGCCAATGCGCGTGCGATTTCGACGCGCCGCCGCTCCCCGCCGGACAGGCTGATGGCAGGATTGTCGCGGATGTGCGAAATGTGCAGGTCTTCCAGTAACTTTTCCAGGCGAATCTGCATATCTTCCCGGCGGTTCTGTACGCTGCTTTCAGAATGGTCTTGCAATTCCAGCACGGCTTGAATGTTTTGCGTCACCGTCATGCGACGAAAGATCGAGGCTTCCTGTGGCAAATAACCGAGTCCCAGACGCGCGCGGCGGTGTATCGGCAAATGCGTGATGTTTTGATCGTCAATATAAATTTCTCCGCCATCGGCAGCGATCAGTCCTACAATCATGTAAAACGAAGTGGTTTTTCCGGCGCCGTTCGGACCGAGCAGGCCGACTACTTCACCGCTCTTCAGCGACAGCGATGCATCATGCACCACAATACGCGAACCATATTTTTTCTTCAGACCAACTGCGCGCAGTTCACTCATGATTATTTTGTGGGAGCAGAGGTTGCATTGGGTGTGACGGGTAAGGTGCCCGGCGCGGATGGTGGCGGGACATTTTCCTTGGGCTTGGGTTGCATCACGGCATGCACCCGCTGTGGTGGAACATTCCCCGGGCTTGCGGCATCGCTGCCCACCTGAAATATTTCGGTCTTGACACTGTAGGTAATATGTTCGCCGCGTACTTCATCCAGATTGCGCTTGAGGCGGGCTTGTACGTACAAGTTCAATGTTTCGCTGTGCGTGTCATATTCGATGCGTTCGCCATAGCCTTCCACATACTCATCAGAATCTTCGCGCTTCTGCCTGAACTCTGCGGTGTCGCCATATGCCGTAGCGTGCTTGAAGCCATCCTTGTCCTGCACCACAATAATCTTGTTGCCGCGTAGCAGCAGTGTGCCTTGGGATAAACGAACATTGCCGGTGAAGGTGCTGATTTGTTGGGCGTCGTCCATCAGCACCTGGTCGGCTTCCAGATTGATCGGTTTGTTCCGGTCGGCGCGCTCGGCTAAGCAGCCTGGTGCCCATAACAGCAAGAGTGTGGGCAGAAGGAAAGTTGCCAATAGTTTATTGTTTGTTCGGTACATGTTCGCTTCTAACTTGGGAAAGCAGTTTCAGAGTGCGTGTCTTGTTGTCCATTTCCATGCCTGTCGCACGCACGGTGTTGTGCGCATCGAAGAGGGTGACAGCGCGGTCGGTGTTCGCCAAATCCTGGTCCGGGAGGATACGCAGGTAGTCTGTTTGTAATGTAAGTCCCGTTTGCCGCGCGCTTGCCTCGCGCAGCACTTCAACCTCGTCATGCAGAAGTATCTCGTCGCCTTTGCTGGAGATGGTGCCCTGCTTGGCGAAGGCATGTATTGCCGGTTGTCCAGTGGATAACATGGTGATACGAGGCACTTCCAGCGTGGTGCTGTCGTCATCCGGGTAATGCAGCATTTTGTTGGCGGCCATGATGAAGCTCGGTAGCCCTAGCTCATTTAGCTTGGTCGCGGAAAAATTTTCGACGATAGCGTCGGGGTCGTGGCGTTTGCTGCCGTCCGGCTTGGCCGGTTCCGGCTGCACCTGCAGGTTCAGCCAATAGGTGACCCCAAGCAAACTAAACAATGGCACCAGCGGCAGCCAGTAACGGGCGCGGGAGGCAGCAGTCATTGCAAATAGGGTGCGAGTTGCGCATCCAGCGTGCCCTGCGCCGACATGATCAATTCGCAGGCTTCGCGCACCGCCCCATGCCCGCCGCCGCGTTGCGTGACATAGTGGGAATGTTTGCGCACCAGTAGCGGTGATTCAGGCACGCTGATCGCCAAGCCGACATGGCGCATTACCGTGAGATCAACCACATCGTCACCCATGTAGGCGGCTGCATCGCGCGATAGTTTGAGCTTGTCGAGCAGCCCGAGCATGGCTTCCAGTTTGTGTTCCGCACCCTGAAACACATGCGTGATACCGAGATTCTTCGCGCGCGCCTCTACGCAACGTGAAGTGCGTCCGGTGATAATGGCAACTTCCACCCCGCTGGCGCGCAGCATTTTTAGCCCGTGCCCATCCAGCGAATTGAAGCGTTTGAATTCCTCCCCGGAATCGGAATAATACAATCCACCGTCGGTCATCACACCGTCCACATCAAATGCGACCAAGCGTATCAACTTTGCGCGGCTTGTCAGCATGGTTCTCCCTTAACCCGGATCAACCGGTAGTTCCTAAATCACTTTTGCGTGTAACAGGTCATGCATGTTTAATGCGCCAACTAGTTTGTTTTGTTCATCCACCACCAGCATCTGGCTGATGTTGTATTGCTCCATCACCTGCACGGCTTCGGCGGCGAGACTGTCCGGGCCGATGCAGCGCGGATTGGCAGACATCACGTCGCGCACTGGCGTGGCGTTGAAATCCAGTTTCTTCGCCAAGGTGCGGCGCAAATCGCCATCCGTGTAGATGCCCAACACATGTTGTCCGGCATCCACGATGGCGGTCATGCCCACGCCCTTTTTCGATATCTCCAGGATCGCGTCGCCCAGCATCGCGTGCTCGCGCACCATCGGCAGGTGATCTCCGCTGCGCATGATGTCGCTCACATGGGTAAGCAAACGCCGCCCCAGATTGCCGCCCGGATGCGAGCGGGCAAAATCTTCCACGCCGAAACCCTTTGCATCAAGCAATGCCACCGCCAGCGCGTCGCCCAGCGCCAGCGCCGCCGTGGTGCTGGCCGTTGGCGCCAAACCCATCGGGCAA
The DNA here is from genome assembly GCA_025350405.1 of Gallionella sp. Taxonomy (GTDB): domain Bacteria; phylum Pseudomonadota; class Gammaproteobacteria; order Burkholderiales; family Gallionellaceae; genus Gallionella. The sequence continues at coordinate 13,423 of JANXXX010000114.1, read as the reverse complement.
GCCTCTTTATCCACCGCCGCGTTGAGATGCACATCGGCGACTTTGGCCAGGCTGGATGCGGGATTGCCGGTCATGCTGATGAGTTTTGCGCCCTGGCGTTTAATGACCGGCACGATGGTCAGCAACTCCTGGCTTTCGCCGGAATAGGATAGCGCGATGATGACATCTGCGCTGGTGATCATGCCGAGGTCGCCGTGGCTGGCTTCGCCTGGATGCACGAAATAAGCCGGGGTGCCGGTGCTGGATAAGGTCGAGGCGATCTTGCGCGCGATATGTCCGGACTTGCCCATGCCGCTCACGATGACGCGGCCTTCGCAGCGCAGAATGGTATCCAGCGCATGCAAGAAATTCTCATCGAGCCGTGTGCTGAGCGCTTGTACTGCGGCAGCTTCAATGTTCAACACTTCGCGGGCTAGGCTGAGCGCATGTGGCGTGGCGGAAATGGGTTTGTTCATATATTGAGATTATAGCAGTGCGTTCAACCAGCAGCGAAATTTTGACCTGTAGAGGAATAATGACACGTAGCAAAATTTTGCCAAGAAATTTTGAAAGCATGCGCCAATTAGGGCATTATCCGGTCATGGCAACGAGGCCGCTTGAACTTGCATAATGACTAACTCGCTCCAACTCCTGCTGATCCTGCTTGCTGTCGCCGTAGGCGTGGTGGTGCTGTGCCGTATCCTGCGGCTGCCGGCGATGCTGGGCTATCTTCTGGTCGGCATCCTGATCGGGCCGCATGCGCTGGGCTGGATACACGATGCGCCGGAAACCCGTCATCTGGCCGAATTCGGCGTGGTGTTCCTGATGTTCAGCATCGGCCTGGAATTCAGCCTTGCACGGCTACGTAACATGCAGCGCCTGGTGTTCGGCTTGGGCACAGCGCAGGTGGTAGCCACCATCTTGCTGGTCATGCTCACCTCGCTATTCTTCGGGTTGGATTGGCGTGCCGGGCTGGCGTTGGGTGGTGTGCTGGCAATGTCATCCACCGCGATCGTCAGCAAGATGCTGGTCGAACGCGCTGAACTGAACTTGCCGCACGGCCAGAAAATCATGGGCGTGCTGCTGTTCCAGGATCTGGCGGTGGTGCCACTGATCATCATTATCCCGGCGTTGGCCAGCAGTGGACAGACCGTCTATGTCACGCTCGGCATTGCCCTGCTCAAGGCTGCACTCATATTGGCTGCCCTGTTGATCTTCGGGCAGCGCTTGTTGCGTCCGTGGTTTCATTTGGTTGCAATGCAAAAATCTTCCGAGCTGTTCATGCTCAACGTGCTGCTGTTCACGCTGGGCCTGGCCTATATCACCGAGCTGGCCGGATTGTCGCTGGCGTTAGGCGCATTCGTCGCCGGGATGCTGATTTCCGAAACCGAATACCGCTATCAGGTGGAAGAAGACATCAAGCCATTCCGTGATGTGCTACTCGGTTTGTTCTTCGTCACCATCGGCATGTTGCTCGATCTGCGCAGCGTGATCTCTGGATTTGGTTGGGTGTTGTTGATTTTGCTGATCCTGCTGCCGTTCAAGGCGATGGTGGTGGCGCTGTTGGCGCGCTTGTTCGCCGGTGACTGGGGCGCGGCGATCCGCAGCGGCGTAGGATTGGCACAAGCGGGCGAATTCGGTTTTGTGCTGCTGACTTTGGCAGGCGGGGTGAATTTGTTGCCTGCTGACGTGATGCAAAACGTGCTGGCGGCGATGCTGATTTCCATGCTGGCCGCACCTTTTTTGATACAACATGCAGAAGCCATTGTGCGGCGGCTTTCTCCCTCGGCGTGGATGGACCGGGCCATACAGATACACCAGATCGCGGTGAAAAGCATGGCCACTGACGCACACATCATCGTATGCGGCTATGGGCGCAGCGGTCAGGCGCTATCGCGCTTTTTGGTACAGGAGGGCATCCGCTTCATCGCGCTCGATCTCGATCCGCATCGGGTACAGCAGGCCGCAGCAGCGGGCGAGAGCGTCGTATATGGTGATGCCGCCAAGCGCGAAGTGTTGCTGGCCGCCGGGTTGTTGCGCGCTAAAACCCTGGTGGTCACCTACAACGACAAACACTCCGCGCTCAAGATTCTGCATCATGTCAATCAACTGCGCCCCGATCTGCCTGTGGTGGTGCGCACTACTGATGACACTCAAATCGAAGAGCTCAAAAAGGCCGGTGCGGCCGAGGTAGTGGCCGAAGTGACGGAAGGCAGCGTGATGCTGGCTTCACAAGCGCTGCTGATGGCCGGTGTGCCGCTGAACCGCGTGATCCGCCGCGTCCAGGAAAGCCGCGCAGGGCGTTATGCGGCGTTCAGCGGCTATTTTCGTAGCGCCCAATACACAGTGGACGAACCCGGCGAATACCTGCAGCCGCGCTTCCTCAGCGTATTACTCAAAGACGATTCCGCAGCAGTAGGTAGGAAATTGGGTGAGGTGGGCCTGGCGGAGTTGAGCGTCGAAGTGAATGCCGTGCGGCGGCGCAACGTTTACGGCGCGCAACCGAGCGAAGAAATGCTGCTGCAGGCCGGAGACATACTGGTACTACTCGGCTTGTCGGAAGCGTTGCAGGCAGCTGAGTTGCTGCTGCATAAAGGGCAATAAAAAAGCCCGCCGAAGCGGGCTTGTGTCACGCCGGGTGAGTTTTAGATTCCCATGCAGACGGTGTAGGATTGACCATCATTCACGTTAGCCGTGGCCACTGACTGGCCAGCGGTAACTGGATCGGCGACACGCATCGCGCCGGTATCGGTGTTGCCGTCATCCATCGTGATGTCGAGCTGTTTGACAAATTTGCCCAAGATGCCCGTGGAACAAATGATGTAAGTTCCATTCATGGCACTGGCTGCGGCAGCCGAATTTTTGGTGATAGTGGTAAATTGACCATTGCCAGCAGTCTGAATATTGCTCTGAATCCCAATTGGTAATCCAGCAGAATTGGTTGGACGATAATCGGTTTGGCCGCTGGTCGGACCGGGGGCGAGGTCGGCAAGGCGGACATGTATCCAGAATTGCTGGGTCTCATCAGTTACCGTCGTAGAAGTCCAAGTATCGGTGGCACTTGAACCACCTAAGACGCCATTACCACTGCCGGCTGCACAAGGAGCAACGCAGATTGTGGCGCCCAAATGCGTAACTGCATTCGAATCGTCCCCCGGTAACGCCTTGAACTTGTCCTGATAGCCGTAGATAAACACCGGAATATTGCGGAAATCGGTGGCGAGGTTCTTGACCTTCGCGCTGTTGATAAGCTCTTGTCCCTTCAGCACACCGCCGAGCAGCAGGCCGATGATCACCAGCACGATGGCGATTTCGATCAGGGTAAAGCCGGATTGATTGCGTTTCATTATGTTATCCTTTTATCAACGGTTATGAATGCTACTGCTGTTATGAATCAGCAAGAGCCGTGCCAAGGTTGAGTCAGGATTAGGTTTTGTCTCAGCCATGCCTGGAAAATTAAAATTAACCAGTATGTTGGGGATTTATAGGCCTATATCCTGGCCCGCCTTGGGATCCGGGAAGTGTCGCGAGCAGCATGGCTAGAAATATTTTTGACGAGATGTTGACAGGGTGATGACGAAATGCTGACACTGAACATGGGGAGTCATTTGCAGAGAGGCCGCTGGATGTTGTTGGCGATGCTGTGGTTATTGCATGGCGCGCTGCTGCTCGGCATAGAAAGTCCGTGGGTACATCCGTTGCTGCTGGCTCACCTTGGGCTGTTCCTGCTCTGGCAGCCGTTGTGGCGCGGCGAACGCAGAGTTGGGGGGGGCGCGTTTGCATTCATCATGTTGGCGGCCATGGTGGCGATGTTCTGGCTGAACTGGTGGACCGTCGCTCTTTGGTTGACCGGCCTGTTCGGTTTGGTTGGCGCGCGCATATTTGTCTTCCTCGACCGCTGGACGCGCCTGTTGTACCTGTCGGTGATGGTCTATCTGCTTGCGGTGTTGCTGCTCTGGGTGGTGCCGAATTTATTTACGGCCCAATCTACTATTGAGGTTGGGCATATTTTGATGTGGTATGCGCTGCCAGTGCTGTTGCTGGCCATGACGGTTCTGCCGGTTAACAAAGAACTGTCCGAGGGCCCCCAGACGGTGGACTTCATCTATGGTCTGTTGCTGTTCATGTTATTGGCCTTGGTGGTGCTCGGCAGTCTTGCTTTTATGACCTTGGCGCGATTGGAGTACCTTGATGCCCTGTTGCGTACCCTGTTCTTGGTCGGATTGACCTTGTTGACTTTCGGGGTGCTGTGGAATCCGCGCTTCGGCTTCAGCGGCCTGCAAGTGATGTTTTCGCGCTACCTGTTGAATGTCGGCACACCGTTCGAAAGCTGGCTCACCCAGTTGACCGAGGCGGCCCAGCGCGAACCTGATGCGGCGGCCTACCTGCGCCGCGCCGTTTCTTTGCTGGCGGATTTCCCATGGCTGTCGGGCTTGTCCTGGCAATCACCCGATGGAGGCGGACAGCTTGGAAAATTCAGCGATCATGCTGCGCTGGTGCAAGAAGATGGCTTGCGCCTGACGCTGTATGCCAAGCGACCGCTCAATCCCACCCTGTTACTGCATATACATCTGCTCGTGCAATTGATCAGTTATTTCTATCATGCTAAACATCGTGAGCAAAGTCTGCGCGACATCACGCGTTTGCAGGCCGTATACGAGACCGGGTCGCGCCTGACCCATGACCTGAAAAACATGCTGCAATCGTTGCTCTCGCTTACCGCCATTGCGCAAAGCCGCGAAGAACGGGCGCAACAATTGTTGCAACAACAACTCCCGCTGCTTACCCAGCATATCGAGATGACATTGACCAAACTTCAGCAGCCATTGCTGGAGAGCGAAACCCCGCTGCTTGCCCTGAATGTGTGGTGGGGCACGCTGCGGCAGCGCAATCAGCATCAGGTTATTGACTGGCATGCGCCGGCTAGCTTGCCGGACAAAAATATTCCCGCTGCCCTGTTCGATTGCATCATCGACAACCTGATCGACAACGCCCTGAGAAAGCGCCAATCAGCCACCAGCATCACTATTTCGATCGAAATTCAACCCGAGCCGCTGCGCTTGATTGTTTGTGATAGCGGTGATCCGATACCGGAAAACATCGCCGCAAATTTGTTGCGCAGTGCGGTCGTCTCAGAAAATGGCTTGGGGATAGGCCTGTACCAGGCTGCACGCTGGGCCGAACAGCTGGGCTATCGATTGACGTTGATCAGTAACCGGGTGGGAAAGGTGTGTTTTGAGTTGCGGGATAACGAAGGAATGAAGGGAAGGCGAATCTGAATTTGTAGAGACGATCATATGTGATAAGCTTTGGCTGGTTGTTATTACGCTTTGTTTCGTGTCATGTCATTCATCTCGGCAACTTCTCTCGCAGCCGCGCTACTGCGCCAGGAAATTCTTGATCTGCATGCTTATCATGTGCCGGACAGCTCCGGCTACATCAAGCTGGATGCGATGGAGAATCCCTATCTTGTGCCACTCGAGTTGCGCGGCGAAATCGCCGAGGCGGTCGCTGCCACTGCCATCAACCGCTATCCCGATCCCGGTGCTGCATCACTTAAAGAAAAAATCCGTGCGGTGACTGGTTTGCCACAGGGTATGGAGGTGCTGCTCGGCAATGGCTCTGACGAATTGATCCAGTTGCTGGCGCTGGCCGTCAATAAGCCGGGCGCGGTACTGCTCAGCGTGGAGCCGTCATTCGTGATGTACAAAATGATCGCGACGTTCACCGGGATGCGTTATGTGGGCGTGCCCTTAGCGTCTGATTATTCTTTGGATATACCTGCGACACTTGCGGCAATTGCACGTGAAAGTCCCGCGTTGATTTTTCTGGCCTATCCGAATAATCCCACCGGCAACTTATTTCCGGCGGACGCGGTGGTGCAGATCATTGAGGCAGCGCCGGGTTTGGTGGTGGTGGATGAGGCTTATTATGCCTTTGCCAGCGATAGCTTTATTCCGCATCTGGCGCGTTATCCGAACCTGTTGGTGATGCGCACTTTTTCCAAGCTTGGCATGGCCGGATTGCGCCTGGGTTTTCTGGCGGGCAGCGCGGCGTGGTTGGGGCAGTTGGAAAAGCTGCGCTTGCCGTATAATGTCGGCGTATTGCCGCAACTGGTTGCCGAAAAGTTATTGGTGCATCATGAGGTGCTGTTGCAGCAAGCGGAACAAATCAAGCGGGATCGTGCAAAGTTGCAGCGGCAGTTGGGCGAAATCGCTGATGTAAAAGTTTACCCCAGCGAGGCGAATTTCCTGTTGTTCCGCGTTGCAAATGCAACTGCAGTGTTCAACGGCTTGAAACAGCGCGGAGTGCTGATCAAGAACCTGGACGGCGGTCATCCGATGTTGAAAGACTGCTTGCGTGTGACGGTGGGTACACCAGAAGAGAATAAGAAGTTTATTGCTGCATTACTAGAAACCATTAATCAATCCGCATAAGGCTAATCATGCGTAGCGCGAAAGTATCACGCAACACCCTGGAAACCCAGATTACAATTGAACTGGCGCTTGACGGCAGCGGCAAGGCCAAGTTCGATACCGGGCTGCCGTTTCTTGATCACATGCTCGACCAGATCGCACGGCATGGTTTGCTGGATTTGAATATTCAGGCCAAGGGCGATCTGCACATCGACGCGCATCACACCGTGGAAGACATCGGCATCACGCTGGGTCAGGCGTTTAATCAGGCTGTCGGCGACAAGAAGGGATTGCGTCGCTATGGTCATGCATATATCCCCTTGGACGAGGCTTTGTCCCGTGTAGTACTGGATATTTCCGGTCGTCCGGGTTTGGTATTCAATTGCGAGTTCGTGCGTGGCAGCGTCGGTGAGTTCGATGTGGATCTGATCAAGGAGTTTTTTCAGGGCTTCGTTAATCACGCCTTGGTGACGCTGCATATCGACAACCTGTCTGGCGAAAATGCCCATCATCAGGCCGAGACGATTTTCAAGGCATTCGGCCGTGCGTTGCGCATGGCACTGGAACTTGATCCGCGCATGGTCGGCGTGATGCCTTCCACTAAAGGTACCCTGTAGAATTACAATGACAGATGTTGCGGTAGTCGACTACGGTATGGGCAATTTGCGCTCGGTCGAGCAGGCCTTGCGCAAGGTCGCGCCCGATGCCGATATCGTCGTCACGGATAATGCCGACGTGATTAAAAATGCCAAGCGCGTGGTGTTCCCCGGACAAGGTGCGATGCCCGATTGCATGCGCGAGATGGATGCGCGCGGTTTGCGCGATGCGGTCCTGCTGGCTGCGCGCAGCAAGCCTTTTCTCGGTATCTGTATCGGCCTGCAAATGTTGTTCGAACGCAGTGCCGAGGGCGATACTGCCGGCTTGGGGATTTTGCACGGCAAGGTGGTGCGTTTTGCCAACAACATGCACGACGCCCATGGCGATAAACTCAAGGTGCCACACATGGGCTGGAACCAGGTGCATCATGTGCAGCACCCGTTGTGGGCCGGCATAGAACAGGATGCGCGCTTTTATTTCGTGCACAGTTACTATGTGCAGCCACATGATGCATCGCTGGTACAGGCGACCTGCAAATACCCTCAATCGTTCGTGTGTGCGGTGGCAAAGAACAATTTGTTTGCCGTGCAATTTCACCCGGAAAAGAGCCATACAGCAGGGCTGAAGCTGCTGCAAAACTTTATGCAATGGAATCCTTAATTTATTACTTACTGTCATGCTGATTATTCCTGCGATTGATTTGAAAGATGGTCATTGTGTGCGCCTTAAACAAGGTGTGATGGAAGATGCCACAGTGTTTTCTGAAAACCCCGCCGCGACGGCGCAGCATTGGCTGGCGCAAGGCGCGCGCCGCCTGCATCTGGTGGATCTAAACGGCGCGTTTGCCGGCAAGCCGAAGAACGAAGCCGCCGTGCGCAGCATCATCGATGCGGTAGGTTTGGATGTTCCGGTGCAACTGGGCGGAGGCATCCGCGATCTGGAAACCATCGAGCGCTATCTCGACATCGGCGTGACTTATATCATCATCGGCACTGCTGCGGTAAAAGTGCCGGGCTTCTTGCATGAAGCCTGCGACGCTTTTCCCGGACACATCATGGTGGGGCTGGATGCCAAGGGGGGCAAAGTGGCGGTGGATGGCTGGTCGAAACTGACCGGGCATGATGTCGCCGATCTGGCACAGCGTTTTGAGGGCTACGGCGTGGAAGCCGTTATCTATACCGACATCGGGCGCGACGGCATGTTGTCCGGCGTGAACATTCCGGCCACCGTCGAGCTGGCCAGGCCGCTGCATGTGCCGGTGATCGCCAGCGGCGGCATCACCAATCTGGACGATGTGCGGGCGCTGTGTGCGGTACAGGTCGAGGGCATCACCGGCGCGATCACCGGCCGTGCGATCTATGAAGGCACGCTGGATTTCAAGGCGGCACAGGCGTTGGCGGATGAACTGACCCCGGCGGCCAGCATCCTGAATGGAGCTATACTCTAGCCCATGCTGGCCAAGCGCATCATTCCTTGCCTAGATGTGACGGCTGGCAGAGTCGTTAAAGGTGTGAGTTTCGTTGAGCTGCGCGATGCCGGTGACCCGGTGGAAATCGCGCGCCGTTACAACGAACAGGGCGCGGATGAACTGACCTTCCTCGACATCACTGCCAGCTCGGATGATAGGGGAATTATTTTTCGCATCATCGAACAGGTTGCATCGCAAGTGTTCATCCCGCTGACCGTGGGCGGCGGGGTGCGCGAGGTGCAGGACGTGCGCAATCTGCTGAATGCAGGAGCGGATAAGGTCAGCATCAATACTTCGGCGGTGCTCAATCCGCAACTGGTCGCCGATGCGTCGGGTCGCTATGGTTCGCAGTGCATCGTGGTGGCGATTGACGCCAAGCAGGTTACACCTGGCCACTGGGAAGTATTCACCCATGGTGGACGCAATGCCACGGGTCTGGATGCGGTGGCGTGGGCAAGGAAAATGCAAGACTTGGGCGCGGGTGAAATCCTGCTTACCAGCATGGATAGAGATGGGCAAAAAATCGGTTTTGATCTGGCATTGACCCGATCTGTTACTGACGTGCTGGATATCCCGGTGATTGCCAGTGGTGGCGTGGGCAACCTGCAGCATTTGGTCGATGGTGTAAAAAAAGGCGGAGCGGATGCAGTGCTGGCCGCAAGTATCTTCCACTTTGGCGAATACACCGTGCAACAGGCCAAACAGTTCATGGCTGCGCAGGGCATTGAGGTGCGCTTATGAGCGAAACCTGGTTGAATAAAGTAAATTGGTCCGGCGATGGGCTGGTGACGGTCGTTGCGCAGGATGCCATTACAGGTCGCGTGCTGATGGTGGCGTGGATGGATCGCGATGCGCTAAAACTCACGCAGCAAAAAGGCGAGGCGGTATATTGGTCCCGCTCGCGCAAGAAACTTTGGCACAAGGGCGAAGAGTCCGGACATATTCAAAAAGTAAAAGAAATTCGTCTCGACTGCGATGGGGATGTGATCTTGTTGCGCGTTGAACAGCAAGGCGGCATTGCCTGCCATACCGGACGCGAGAGCTGCTTCTACAGTCGTCTGGAACAGGGCAATTGGGTAGAAGTGGATGCGGTGCTTAAATCTCCCGATGAGATATACAAGAAATGAACCCGGATAATCTGCACCCAGATAATATGCATCAGGATATTTTACAAAGATTGACCGAAACGCTGGAGGCGCGCAAACAGGCATCGCCGGAAAGCTCCTATGTCGCCAAGTTATTCAGCAAGGGCGAGGACGCCATCCTGAAAAAAATCGGCGAGGAAGCGACGGAAGTCATACTCGCGAGCAAGGCGGGAGATAAAACTCATCTAGTGTATGAAACCGCCGATTTATGGTTTCATTGCATGGTGTTGCTGGCGCAGCATGGCCTGAATTCCGACGATGTGCTGAATGAATTGGCAAGGCGCGAGGGTTTGTCGGGCATCGCCGAGAAAGAAAGCCGGAAGAGAGACTGAGCATGAGCGATTGTTTGTTTTGCAAAATAGCACGTGGTGACATCCCTTGCCGCAAGGTGTATGAGGACGATGAGGTGCTGGCGTTCCACGACATCAACCCGGTTGCGCCGGTGCATTTTATGCTGGTGCCAAAGCTGCACTTGGCCACGCTGGCCGATGCCGGAGATGCCCATGCGGCGTTGCTTGGTAAGATGCTGTTGCTGGCGCCCAGGCTGGCGAAAGAGCAGGGGCTGGATAATGGCTTCCGCACTGTGATCAACACCGGCAAAGGCGGCGGACAGGAAATTTTTCATTTGCACATTCACGTTATCGGCGGTGGCAACATTCCGCCGATGGTGCGGCGCAATTAATTTATCAAGGAGAGCGAGATGGGCGGATTAAGTATTTGGCATTGGCTGATTGTGTTGCTGGTTGTCGTGTTGATTTTCGGCACCAAAAAACTGCGCAACATGGGTAGCGACTTGGGCGGCGCGGTAAAGGGCTTCAAGGAAGGCATGAAAAGCGAAGATGAGGCTGCCAAGCAGATCAAAGAAGGCGGGCAGACCATCGAAGGCGAAGTGAAAGACAAAAAAACGACCAACGTTTAAGTCTACTTTCGCCGGACGGCAAAGATGTTCGACTTCAGCTTCGCGGAATTGATGGTGATCATGGTGGTGGCGCTCGTCGTCATCGGGCCGGAACGCCTACCGAAAGTCGCGCGCACCATGGGGCATCTTTGGGGGCGCGCGCAGCGTTATGTGAATGGCGTGAAATCCGACATCGCGCGCGATATGGCGATTGAAGAATACCGCCAGTTGCAGCAGAAAATTCAAACTGAAGCCAGCGCGCTGGAGCAATCGGTCAAGCAATCGACACAAACAGCGGATCAACAAGCGCAGCAAATCAACGAGGTGGTTGCAAAGCTTTCATCATCCGATCAAGCAACACCCGGCCAGTCAACGCATCTGCCCTCGCAGCCTGCAGTGAATCCATCCGCGACACCACCCGCCAATAAGTCCGCGAACAAAACCGCATGAGTACCAGCGATAGTTTCATTGCGCACCTGATCGAGTTGCGCAAACGGCTGTTGAATTCATTCATCGCATTGATGGTGGTGTTTTTTTGTCTGGTTTACTGGACAGCGGACTTGTATGCCTTGTTGGCGCAACCGCTGCTTTCAAGATTGCCGCAAGGCGGGCAGATGATCGCCACAGATGTCACCACGCCATTCCTGGTGCCGCTCAAGGTGACGATGATGGCCTCTTTTTTGATTGCGCTGCCTTACATCCTGTACCAAATATGGCGCTTCGTTGCCCCGGGTCTCTATGCGCACGAGAAGCGTCTGGTCGTGCCGCTGATCGTGGCCAGCATGCTGCTGTTCCTTTGCGGTATGGCATTCGCCTACTTCCTGGTATTCCCGGCGGTATTCCGTTTCATCATCGCATCCGCGCCCCAAGGCGTGGCCGTGATGACCGATATCGACAAATATTTGAGTTTCGTGTTGGGTTCGTTCATGGCTTTTGGCATCACCTTTCAGGTGCCGGTGGCGGTGGTGGTGCTGGTCAGGATGGGAATCGTAACGATTGAGAAGCTGCGCGAAATTCGCCGTTACGTCATCGTCGGTGCGTTCATCATCGGCGCGATCTTCACCCCGCCAGATGTCGTGTCGCAGCTCATGCTGGCGATCCCGTTGTGCTTGCTTTACGAAGCCGGCATCGTGGTTGCAAATTGGGTGAAACCGACCGAGAAAATCGCTGACGCGGCATAGGTGGAGCTTTGCCTAACCATACCTATTGCAAACATTAAGCGCGTAGGTTGGGCAAAGCGTGCGTGCTCAACAAATCTGTGCTACCAATTTCGTTCGCAATGTTGGGCTCAGCCTTCGCCTTTTGCCCAACTTGCGAGTCCACAAATCTACTGCGCCACCGGCTTTGGACGCTTGCCGATCTTCACCTGCAAACTGATCGCTTCTCCGTTGCGCATCAGCTTGATCAGGACAGCTTTGCCGGGCGGCAGGTTGGAAACGGTTTCTAGCATGGCACCCCAATTGTCGATGGCGGTGTTGTCTATCGTAATCAGAATATCTCCGGTTCGTATGCCGGCCTGATCTGCCGGGCTGCGGCGTATCACTTCGGTGACCAGTACGCCTTTGCTGTCGCTGAGCTTGAAAGACTCGGCCAGTTCGGGGGTAAGTTCCTGCACGCCTGCACCTATCCAACCGCGCGTCACCGAGCCGTGCAGGATGATTTGTTCCATGGTCTTCTTTGCGGTGCTGGCGGAAATGGCGAAGCCGATGCCCAGTGAGCCGCCGTTTGGCGAGTAAATCGCGCTGTTGATGCCGATCAAATTACCGTTGCTGTCCACCAGCGCGCCGCCGGAATTGCCGGGATTGATCGCAGCATCGGTCTGGATGAAGTTTTCAAAAGTGTTGATGCCCAGATGGTCGCGCTTGAGCGCACTGACGATGCCCATTGTGACCGTTTCACCCACACCGAACGGGTTGCCTATGGCGAGCACCATGTCGCCCACATGCGCTTGTTCCGGATGACCAAAAGTGATTGCGGGAAGGTTGCCGGGCAGCTCGATTTTAATCACGGCCAAATCAGTTTCCGGGTCTGAGCCGATGACATGCGCCTTGGCCTTGCGGCCATCGGACAGTGCAACTTCAATCTGGTCGGCGGCTTCTACGACGTGATGGTTGGTGAGGATGTAGCCATCGGGGCTGACGATGACGCCGGAGCCCAGGCTGGAACTGGTTTGTGGTTCGGTATCGAACTGGTCGCCAAAGAAAAATTTGAAGCGCGGGTCATCCATAAAAGGATTGACCGGGGTCTTGATGAGTGTGCTGGTAAAGATGTTTACCACGGCTGGTATGGCTTTTTGTGCGGCGGCACTTAAGCCCATTGCAGGGGATTTGTCGCCGCTGAGCAGCGGGGTATTTTCATACAGCGTGACCACACCGCTGCGTGCCGCGTTCGGCAGCAACTCTGGCTTGAGGGTGTGAACAATAAACAACAGCGCCAGCGCGATGGTGACGGTTTGGGTGAATAGAAGCCAGTGTTTACGCATGGTAAGATGAACTTGATGGAGTTAATTGTTAAAGGAAGCTATATGCTGCTTAACGAATTATGTGATTATAACGCAAGCCTGTTGCAAACCAATCTGTTCAAGGATTACTGTCCGAATGGCGTGCAGGTGGAAGGCCGCACGGAAGTGCGGCGCATCGCTACCGGGGTGACGGCTTCGCAGCAGGTGCTGGAAGCGGCGATCACGTGGGGGGCAGATGCGATCCTGGTGCATCACGGTTATTTCTGGCGCAACGAAGAGGCAACGCTGGTAGGCATCAAGAAAAAACGCATCGCGCAGTTATTGCGCAACGATGTGAGCCTGCTGGCCTATCACCTGCCGCTCGATGCGCACGCCGAACTGGGCAACAACGCGCAACTCGGCAAGTTGCTCGGTCTGGTCGCGCAGGGCAGATTCGGTGAACAAAACATTGCCTGGTTT
>JANXXX010000023.1 GCA_025350405.1 Gallionella sp. | reverse complement strand
CTTGAATTGATTTTCCGTAGAGCGGGCCGAAATGAGTACGGTCGCCAGTGACCAGTATGTCGCAGTGGTGGTGGATGGCGGCAGCAAGTACGGGTCTGTCCTTCTCTGGCAAGCTAACCGCATCCGGCAGTATCGAGTTGCCGGTGCTCATGCCGCCGATCTTGATCCGGGCAGTCATCGCATTCAGCACGGGAAGACCGCTTGGTGTTTTTGCGGCCAGATTGCGCCGTGCCTCTTCGAATACATAAGCATCTGCCCATAGTTCATGTCCTGCGGCCTCGGTAAGAGCGAGTAGCCGTCTTCCCGCGCCATCAGCACGAGCTGCCGAGAAAAGGATGTTTGCGTCCAGGAAAATCCGCACCGCGTTAGTTCGACTTCTTTTTTTTGTTTAGCACGGTCGCCAACTCGGCTTCAGCCTCTTCAAATTCACGCAAGCGCTCAGCGCTGTAGAGCTCGATGGGCAAGGTAACAGCAGGCCGCAACAAGATGCCATCGGGTGTTGTTTCCGCGATCAGTTGATCTGCCGCAGAAATGCCGAGCGCTTTGCGAAATTGTGTTGGGAGTGTGATGACGCCACGTCCGGTGATGGTCAGAGTTGTTTTCATGTTTAGCAGTATTGCAGAAAAGCAGGAATACTGCAAATGCAGGTTAATGCAGTGATACGGGGTCTGGCAGAGATGCACGCACATCCACATACGTTACCCATCTCCCCAAACAATTTTTCCCACAGTCGTAAAATGCACACCGAAGTAATCGGTGATCTGCCTGGAGAGCGCTTCTCCAAAGCAATAGCTCGGATTATTTTAGAGTTGGCTTTGTATACGCTCTTTTTTAACAGGTATACTTGAATCAACTGGTTAGGCTATTCGCATTAATCACCTGTGTCGAGAAGGCAGCTTTATCCAGAATTCGTCATCCAGTATTTAGCGGTTTCTATTTATCTGTCCATCACTATGAGGAATTTAAAATGAACACATTCGATCAAAATCGGCGCCGTCTCCTGCAAGCAACCGCAGCGGCTGTTCCATTGGCACTGTTTGGCAGCAGGGCGTTTGCGGATACCAGCAAAGGCTTGAAAATCTCCCACCAGTTTCCTGCCGGTACGCTCACCGAAGGCGACTTCCGCGATCGCTTATGCCGTAAATTTGCAGCCGAGGTAGAGAAGCGTACCCAAGGTGCGCTCAAGTTCGAGATCTATGCAGGCTCTTCGCTGATGAAGACCAACACCCAGTTTTCAGCGATGCGCAAAGGCGCGCTTGATTTGAGCCTGGTGCCGCTGTCCTACGCGGGCGGTGAAGTTGCCGAGACCAACATCGGCCTGATGCCGGGGCTGGTGCCTTCTTATACCCAGGGCGCGGCGTGGAAAAATGCCGAGGTGGGCAAGTTGCTTACCCAAGTGCTGAATGAAAAAGGCATCGTCGTGGTGAGCTGGATCTGGCAGGCGGGCGGCATCGCCAGCCGCACCACACCGCTGGTCGCGCCCGACGATGCCAAAGGCATGAAGGTGCGCGGCGGCAGCCGTGAGATGGACATGGTGCTCAAGGAGGCGGGTGCTTCCGTAATCACACTGCCTTCCAACGAGATCTATGCTGCGATGCAAACCGGCGCGATGGATGCCGCGATGACCTCTTCCACCAGCCTAATCTCTTTCCGCCTCGAAGAAGTTTCCAAGCATCTGACCACCGGGCGCGGCAAGTCCTACTGGTTCATGTTCGAGCCGCTGATGATGTCCAAAGCGATCTTCGATGCGCTGCCCAAGGCACAGCAGGATGCCATCATGGCGGTGGGCGAGGAGATGGAGAAATTCGCGATCGACGCCGCAATGGCGGACGACCAAGCCGTGGCGGACATCTACGTCAAGGCAGGTGCCAAGGTTTATGACCTGGACGAAGCGATGGTCAAAAGGTGGCAGGCTATTGCCCGTAAAACGGCCTGGAAGGATTTCGCGGACAAGAGCGAGACCTGCGCAAAACTGCTCAAGGCCGCAGAGAAATTTGCATGAGTCTGGATTACGAACCTTATCCCCCGCAACAGAAGGTCGTAGCAGTCAGTGGCGCATTGGGCGCGGCAACACGTTATATCGCCGCGCTCAATCGCTGGATCATGCGCCTCGGCATGCTGGCGCTGCTGGCGGCCGCGGCGATCCTCACCTACAGCGTGTTCTCGCGCTATTTTTTCAAGGCCTCGACCAACTGGCAGGACGAGGCCGCCGTGTTCTGTCTGGTGGGCGCCACGTTTTTGTGTGGCGGCTACGTGCAGTCCTTCCGCGGTCACATCGGCATCGAGGCGGTAGCCGGTTATCTTGCGCCGCGCGTGAATCATTTCCGGCTATTGTTCATCGACATCCTGTCCGCGCTGTTCTGCACTTTCTTTGCCTGGAAATCCTGGACGCTCTGGCATGAGGCATGGGCCGAAGGTCAGACCACCTCCTCTTCGTGGGCGCCGCCGCTGTGGGTTCCTTATGCCCTGATGGCAGCGGGCGTCACGCTGCTCGCGTTGCAGATCATGTTGCAAGTTGCCGCGCGCATTATGAATGCAAAGGAGCTTGCATGAGCCTGCTTGCCATCGGCCTGTTGTTTGGCGGCTCGACGCTGGTCGTGCTGTTTTCGGGTATGCCGATCGCTTTTGCGTTGGGCGGTGTTGCGGTGACCTTCATGTATTTTTTCATGCCTGCGGCATCGCTCGATACCGTCACGCAAAACGTGTACGAAGAACTGGCCAGCATCACGCTGCTGTCGATCCCGCTGTTTATTCTCAAGGGCGCGGCCATCGGTAAATCTCCCGCAGGACGTGACCTGTATGCGGCGATGCATGCGTGGATGAGCCGGATTCCGGGCGGTCTGGGCATCGCCAATGTGTTTGCCTGCGCGCTGTTCGCGGCGATGGCCGGATCCAGTCCCGCGACCTGTTCGGCAATCGGCAGCGCGGGGATACCGGAGATGCGTAAGCGCGGTTATTCGCCTGGATTTGCGGCGGGCATCATCGCGGCGGGCGGCACGCTCGGCATCTTGTTGCCACCTTCGATCACGATGATCCTGTATGCGGTTGCCGCAGAACAATCACTGGGCCGACTGTTCCTCGCGGGCATCGGCCCCGGCATTTTGCTCGTCACGCTTTTTTCCGGCTACGCGATGTGGCGCTTCCGCCGCGAATATCGCGATGCCATGGCAAGCTATGCGCACGACGGCACGCGCTCTGCCTACCTGGAACAGGAGCAGCTCACGCTGAAACAAAAGGTCGAGATGCTGCCGCGCGTGGTGCCGTTCGTGACACTGCTGATCGGTGTGATGATCGCGCTCTACGGCGGATTCGCCACGCCGTCGGAAACCGCCGGGCTGGGCGCGGTGCTCGCGCTGGTGTTGATTGCGGTGGTGTACCAGGTGTGGCGCCCGCGCGATGTAGCGCCGATCTTGAGTTCCACGCTGAAAGAATCGACCATGCTGATGTTCATCATCGGCATGTCGCTGCTGTATTCATACGTGATGAGCTATTTGCACATCAGCCAGGGTGCGGCGGAATGGATCGTCGCGCTGGCGCTGTCGAAATGGATGCTGCTCGCGACCATCGTCGTGATGGTGATCGTGCTGGGATTCTTCCTGCCGCCGGTGAGCATCATTCTGATGACCGCACCCATCATCCTGACGCCGCTCAGGGCAGCCGGATTCGACCTGATCTGGTTCGGCGTGCTGATGACCATCGTCATGGAGATGGGCCTGATCCATCCGCCGGTCGGGCTTAACATCTTCGTGATCAAGAACATCGCGCCCGATATTCCGCTCAAGGACGTGATCTGGGGAGTCGTGCCATTCCTGCTGCTGATGTTCCTGGCCGTGCTGTTGCTCTGCCTGGTGCCCGGCATCTCCACCTGGCTGCCCGACATGATCATGGGTAAGGGCAAGTGAACCAGGCTCACGTGATGAAATGAGCGGTACCAAAGAGCCCGAGATATTTATTAGCCTCTCACCCGCTTTGCGATAATCCTATAAAATCGCATGCAACTCATCGACCTCCAGATGAGAAAAGGAGTTTGTTTATGATTTTCGTCCGAACATTGTGTGCCATCGTTTTTTTATTTCCACTAGCCGAAGTATATGCCGCCAACTGGCAATATGCGGGCATTGTAGGCAAGGACAAAGCGTCATTTTTCGATGCTGACGGCGTTCAACATCCAGACAAGGATACTGTGCGCATGTGGGTCAAGAATATTCCCGAGAAAACCATCAAGAGCTATTTCAACAGCAAAAATCGGGAACAGGTAATAGAAGATTCAGCTCGCAAAATCGCCAGCGGGTATATACCTGATTTTTTAAAGCTGGAGTCAATTAAACGCTCACACCCTACTGACCCAAAAATGCAGGACGCATTAGCGACTATGGTAAGCGACGAAATCATTGCCAATAAGCCAAGCGTACAAGCTACCACCACCACATTCTTCGAAATCGATTGCAAGGGTAAGCGAATAGCGCCCCTTACTATTATCAAGTACCGTAAAAACGGCAGCGTCGCCAAAACCGAGACACCCCAGCCAGCCAAATACTTCTACATTGTGCCGGACTCGTCCGGAGATTGGCTGTCAATGCTGGTTTGCCCAACGAGTTGAGTTTAGTCAACGCGATTCTGCCCGGCCGCAACCGGTTCAACTCATAGGTGTGTTACATGCGAGCAATCATTCTGGTTTTTTTCCTGGCATCAGCCATATCCGCAACTGCATATGCCAGCACACCCGGTGAGGTCGAGATTGGCGCTTACCTGCGCGAGGCAACGTTGCAGGGGCTTGCCGGGAAATCAAAAAGGTTTTCTGATTATAAAGGCAAGCCGCTGATCATCAACGTATGGGCCAGTTGGTGCGGCCCCTGCCGGGCAGAGATGGGTTCCCTGGAACGGCTTGCACGCCGCTATGGCGGAAAGCAGTTCAATGTGATCGGGATATCGACCGACGATGATGGCAAAGCGGCGGCGGCGTTCATCAAGAAGTCAAAAGTCACGTTCGAGAATTTCCTTGATAGCAAGGTGTTCCTGGAAAATATGCTGGGTGCCAATACGATCCCGCTGACCATTTTGGTGGATGCTCAAGGAAAGGTGCTCGAAAAGGCTCGCGGGGCATACGAATGGGATAGCCCTGAAGTCGTAGATGCGATATGGAAAGCGTTTCAAATCAAGTTGAAGCGCTAAGGCAGAGGCCGCGCCAATAACGGCGTTTTGCAGGGGCGCCAGACAGCATGTTTTGGAGCGGCAGCCGTGTTGGTATATAATGCCTTACATTCCCGTACTTTTTCTGGTAATAAACCCATGAATGAAATTTTGCAATATCTGAAAAAACACGGTGAGCGACTCGACTCGGAGATCGCTTTAGCCACCGGCACATCGCTTGCCAAGGTGCGCCTCCATTTATCAGAACTCTCTGACAAAAGAGAAATTATGACTTGCCATTCGATCAGGTACGAGAAGGGTAAGAAAATTGAGGGAATACGTTGCCGGCTAACCGGATATATTCCTCCAGCCGCACCGGGCCGGAAGTCCAAGGCTCAGTCGCAAGTATCGTAGCTCTCCGCTTCGTCATACGCACCACAAGTCATTGATGCCCCAAGTTACCCACAGATTCTGTGGGCAAGGAGGCGGGTATTATTCATATCTCCAGTTCGGGTAAGAAGAATTTCGGCTGATCAGAATTTGAGCAAATTTCGGATGCTCAACTAGCTGCTTTTGACTGGCGATCAACTGAAGTCGAGCAATGTCTTCAAGAGCGCGATGTCCATTATTTGAAACAAGGATAGCCAGACCTTGACTGTGGTGGCCACAGGTCATCAGCGCAAAGAAGATTTCTTTTGAAGGCCGGATTAAAGGTGTCGGAGTAGAGATATTTTCGATGCAGAAAAGAAATAAAGCAAGACCTGATACTGCGCTGATCTATAAGTTCGTTGCCTTGAACAGATGAACGCGCAGAGCCGGTCTGTCTATTGCCCCAGCAGTTTCACCAGCATGTTCGCGCCGGCAGTCGCGATTTGCTCGTCCTGTGCAGGAAGAACACCCGAAACACCGATGGCTCCGATGATGTCGCCCTCGTGTACGATAGGCACAGCTCCTTGCAAAGGCGTGATCCCCTCCACCGCGACCAGTGCCGTGCGGCCGCCGGCCACCGCGTCTTCCAATGCCTTGGACGATCGCTTATAGCGCATCGCGGTTCTGGCCTTGCCTTGCGCGACATCGGCGCTGGCGATGTGCGCCCCATCCAGCCGCACCAGATAGAGCAGGTTGGCGCCGTCATCGACGATGGCGATGCTCACTTTCCAGTTGTTGTTGATGGCTACCTCTTCGGCTGCAGCGGCAATCGCCTTGACCACTGCCCAGAGTCAGGCAGTGCTTGCTGGTCAGTCGCAACACGGGATGAGTTTGGCTCATTTTATTTCTCCATTCACTATGCGGCGCTGTCAGCGTCGCCGCCCAGCGACCGGCGGAGTTTGCGCCAGGCAAAAGCCAGTAACGGCCAGAACAGCATGAGCAGCGCCAGCGTGGTGATGGTGCCGACCAGCCCGTTAGACCAGAACACCCCGAGCCCACCCTTGCTGCCCATCATGGTCTGGCGAAACGCGGCTTCGGCGCGGTCGCCCAGCACCAGCGATAGCACCAGCGGCGCGAGCGGGTAATCCAGTTTCTTCAAGACATAACCTGCGATGCCGAACAGCAGCATGAACCAGATGTCGAGCATGGCGCTGTGCACGGTATAGGCCCCGATCGCGCAGACCACGATGATGACCGGTGCGATGATCGCAAACGGGATGCGCAGGATCGCCGCGAACAGCGGCACCGTGGATAGCACGATGATCAGGCCGGCGATGTTGGACAAATACATGCTGGCGATCAGGCCCCAGACAAAATCCTTTTGTTCGACGAACAGCAGCGGCCCCGGCTGCAGGCCCCACACCATCAGCCCGCCGAGCAGCACTGCGGCGGTGGCCGAGCCGGGAATGCCCAGCGCCAGCATCGGCAGCAGCGCGGCGGTTCCGGAGGCATGTGCAGCGGTCTCCGGGGCGATGACACCTTCCAGTTGACCGGTGCCGAACTTGTCGCGATTCGGCGAAAAGCGCTTGGCGATGCCATAGCCCATGAACGAGGCAGCAGTGGCCCCGCCGGGAGTGATCCCCATCCAACAGCCGATGGCCGCGCTGCGGATCAGCGTCAGCCAATACTTGGGCAATTTTTTCCAGGTCTCCAGCACGACTCTGGTGTTGATCTTGGCACTCTTGCCCTCGAAGGCAAGACCGTCTTCCATGCTGAGCAATATTTCGCCGAGGCCGAACAACCCGATCACCACGATCAGAAAATCGATGCCGCGCAGCAGTTCCGACCAGCCGAAAGTCATGCGCAACTCGCCGCTCACGGTGTCCATCCCGACCGCAGCCAAGCCGAAGCCCAGCATCATCGAGATGATAGTCTTGAACGGATCCTTGCCGGTGCCGACGAAGCTGCAGAAGGTAAGCAGAAACACCGCGAAGAATTCCGGAGGTCCGAATTTCAGCGCGAATTTCGCCACCAGCGGTGCGAGGAAAGTGATCAGCAACACGGCCACCAGGGCGCCGAAGAATGATCCGGTAAATGACGCGGTGAGCGCCTCTCCGGCGCGTCCCTGCTGGGCCAGCGGATAACCGTCGAAGGTGGTGGCCACCGAATGGGTTTCGCCGGGAATGTTGAACAGCACCGAGGTGATCGCACCGGCGAACAGCGAACCCCAATAGATGCAGGACAGCATGATGATCGCCGAAGTGGGTTGCATCGTAAAGGTGAGCGGCAGCAGGATCGCCACGCCATTGGGCCCGCCCAGGCCGGGCAATACGCCGATGATGATGCCCAGCACGATGCCGATCACCATCATGCCGATGTTGTACCAGGTCAGTGCAATCGCAAACCCGTGAAACAAAGCATCCAGTTCATTCATTGTGCGGTTCTCGATTGGGAATGTTTCAGTAGCCGAACAGGGCTTCGAGCGGCCCTTTCGGCAACGGCACTTTGAACTGTATCTCGAACATCCAGAACAGCAGCGCATTCACGCCAATGCTGACCAGCAGGATCTTCCACCAGATGCTTTTGTCCATCACGCGCATGAAGGCGGCGATGAACAGCGCGGCGGCGACATAGATGCCGAGAAATTTGATCGCCAGCACAAACATCGCGGTGGGCAGCAACACCAGCAACACCGGTTTGAGTCTTTGCCAGGTGACGAAGACCCCTTGCTCGTGTTGCTTGCCGAACAGCGATTTGAGCAGCACCACCAGGCTGGCGAAGCAGAGTATTACCCCGATGCGCAACGGAAAATATCCGGACTGCGGGCCGTCACTGGCCCAGCCCGCCCCGATCTTGTAATTGGAAACGATCATCACTACACCGATGGCGATAATGGCTAACGATGCGATGGCTTCCGCCGCACTGTGGGACAGTCCGCCGCCCGCCGGGCTATCCTGCTTCTGCTCCATGCTCCATCTCCCTGGCTGGTACCGGTTTATTCCTTGTGGGCGAACCCGGCTTCGTTCATCAGCTTGTTGTGGAAAGCCTCATCCTTCTCGAGAAACTTGACGAAATCCGGCCCGGTCAGGAAAACGTCCTTGAGTGCCTGCTTGGCGAGGTAATCTTTCCACTCTGGAGTGGCGGCCACCTTCTTTAGCAGGTCGACGTAGAACGCAACCTGATCCTTGGTAGTCCCGGAGGGGATGAAGAAGCCGCGCAGCATCTGGTATTCCACATCGACGCCGGACTCCTTGCAGGTAGGGATGTCTGCCCACGACTGGTTTGCGGTGATCTTGTCCTTGTAGACCATATGTTGCGCGGAAAACACGCACAGCGCGCGCACTTCGCCGGCCCGCCACTGGGCAATGTTTTCGCTGGGATTGTTCACGTTGGAATCGATGTGCTTGCCCACCAGTTGTGTTGCCGCCTCGGCACCGCTCTTGTAGGGAATGTAGATAAATTTCGTGCCTGCGACTTTATCGAGCGCGACGGTAATGATTTGGTCCTCGCGCTTCGAGCCGGTGCCGCCCATCTTGAAAGTCTCGGGCGGCGCGGCTTTCACGGCGGCGAGGTATTCCTTCGGCGTCTTGTAAGGCGTTTCGGCATTGACCCAGAGCAGGAATTCATCCAGCGCGATCATCGCCACCGGATTCAGGTCGCGCCAGTTGAACGGCAGGTTGACTGCGACCGGCAGCGTGTATATCGCGGAGAACGCCGCCATCAGCTTGTGCGGATCGCCCTTGGCATCCTTGACATCCATGATGCCCTCGGCGCCACTGGCACCGGACTTGTTGATGACCATGATGGGCTGCTTCATCAGCTGATGCTTCACGACGATGCCCTGTATCGTGCGCGCCATCTGGTCGGCAGCGCCGCCGGCCCCTGCCGGAACGATGATCTCCACCGTTTTGGTGGGCTCCCAATCGGCCAGTGCGGGAGTCGCGATGGCGCAGGCCAACAGCGCGCCAGAGAGCGGCCGCAGGCAAACATTGTTGAAAAATTTATAAATCGGCAATCCCATTATTTTCTCCTCCAATAAGTTTGCAAGTCGTAGCTCCCAATACCCCAGCTGCCCATTACACAAGTGCCCAGTTCAAAAAATAAATATCGCTATCCCGGCGCTGTCACGCCGCGTTGCGCTTGCCGGCGACGCCGACCAGATAGTCCATCGCCGCCGCCACGCCGCCCCGCTGGTGCGGGACGCCGGCCAGCGCCAGCCCCATCTCGACGCCGGCGAGCGTGCCCATCAGCGTCAGCTCGTTGAAGTCGCCGAGGTGGCCGATGCGGAACACCTTGCCGGCGAGCTTGGCCAGGCCGGTGCCCAGCGACATGTCGAAATTGTCGAGCACGATTTTGCGAAATTTGTCGGCATCGTGACCCGGTGGCATCAGCACTGCCGTGAGCGAAGAACTATATGCGGCCGGATTCGTGCAGTAGATCTCCAAACCCCAGGCCCGCACGGCGCGCCGGGTGGCTTCGGCGTAGTGCTCATGGCGTGCGAAGACATTCGCCAAACCCTCATCCAGCAACATGTCGCATGCTTCGGAAAGGCCGTAGAGCAGGTTGGTTGGCGGGGTATAGGGCCAGAAGCCGTTCTTGTTGGACTCAAGCATATCGTCCCATGCCCAGTAGGATTTTGGCAGCTGCGCGGATTTGGACGCGGCTAGCGCTTTTTCGCTGAGCGCATTGAACGACAGGCCGGGGGGCAGCATCATGCCTTTCTGCGAGCCGGATACGGCGACATCGACTCCCCACTCGACGGGCCGGAAATCGGTGGAGGCCAGCGAAGAGATCGCGTCCACCATCAGCAGGGCCGGATGCTTGGCGCTATCGATGGCGCGGCGCACCGCCGCAATATCCGTGGTCACGCCGGTGGAGGTCTCGTTATGCACGACGCACACTGCCTTGATCTGGTGCTTACTGTCCTGCTCCAGGCGCGCCGCTATCTGCGCAACATCCACGCCATGCCGCCAGTCACCCGTGAGAAATTCGGTATCGAGTCCCAGGCGTTCGGACAACCTTTTCCACAATGTTGCAAAGTGGCCGGTTTCGTACATCAATACCTTGTCGCCCGGCGACAAGGTGTTGACCAGAGCCGCCTCCCAGGCGCCTGTGCCGGACGCGCCATAAATGATCACCGGGCCTGCCGTCTGGAAAACTTTCCTGATGTCGGAAAGCACTTTTTTGCCGATAGTCTGGAACTCGGGTCCGCGATGGTCGATGGTCGGGTTGTCTATCGCCCTGAGCACGCGATCGGGTACGTTGGTAGGACCGGGGATTTGCAGAAAGTGGCGGCCTCTGGTCTTGTGAGTGAGCTTCAACATTTAGCGTGCACCATGGATAGTTCGCTGAATCCTATGTTAACCGTACCCCCCCTGTCAATGAAGCAAAGGCACGCTGAATCAAAGGCACCGAAGTTACCAGGGTCAAATTATTTTATAAGGTTTAACCAAGTGGATGAAAATAGAAAATGACCCCGGTACATTTTATTTGCGTCCCTTCACCTTGCCCAGCCCTGTGCCCAGAGAAAAAAGGCCAGGTGGCCGAGGCTGGTATATTATTGATGCAGAAAAATTTTAACTCGGCTCTTTTAATTTCGTTATCTTCATTCAGCCCAATGCGCAATCGCAGCTTTCTCACGCTACTGGCTTTTCGTATACAAGTTGTTCTGGCCTATCAGATCATCGTGGTCGTGGTCGGGTGGCATATCTATGAACTGACGCACGATGCGCTGGCGCTCGGGCTGATCGGGCTGGCGGAAGTCCTTCCGTATTTCAGCTGCGCGTTGTTTGCCGGTTATGCGATCGATCATCATTCGCGACGCATGTTCGGTGTGTTGGCCGCTTTGTTGACCGGCTTGAATGCCTTGGTATTGCTGGCATCCACTGTCATGGCGCCGGTCTATCCGTCGCTGTGGATCTATGGTGCAATTGCCTGCGGCGGAGTGGCGCGCGCTTTCATCAGCCCCTCGTATAACGCGCTGTTCGCGCTGGTATTGCCGCGCGAGCAATATGCGCGCGCCGCAGGGATCGGCAGCTCGGTGTTTCAGTTAGGATTGGTGGTTGGTCCTGCACTGGGTGGTGTGTTAGTTGGCTGGGCCAACATGACCACCGCCTATGCAGTATCGGCAGCGTTGGCATTAAGCGCGGCCATCACCTTGCTGTCATTGCGCGTCACCGAGCCGCTGTCGGCAAAACCATCCGCAGTGTTCTCCAGCATCGGTGAAGGTTTGCGCTTTGTGTTCGGCAACCAGATCATCCTCGGCGCACAGGCGCTGGATATGTTTGCCGTGCTGTTCGGCGGCGCGGTGGCGATGTTGCCCGCCTTCGTGCAGGAAGTATTCCATTACGGCCCGGAAGGCCTGGGCATCCTGCGCGCCTCACCGGCCATCGGCGCCATCGTGATCGGCATCATTCTCGCCCGCTATCCGCTGAACAAACATGCGGGGCGCTGGCTGCTTGCGGCAGTGGCCGGGTTTGGTATCTGCATCATTGCCTTCGCCTTCACCGCCTGCTTCTGGTGTGCGGCACTATTGCTGATGTTGTCCGGCATCTGCGACGGGGTCTCGGTGGTGATGCGCACCACCATCATGCAATTGTCCACGCCCGATTCGATGCGCGGTCGTGTCGCTTCCATCAACGGTATCTTCATCGGCTCGTCCAATGAACTGGGCGCATTCGAATCCGGCGTGGCCGCGCGGCTGATGGGCCTGATTCCATCAGTTGTATTCGGCGGCACCATGACACTGGCCATCGTTGCGACCACGGCCTATCTCGCGCCAAAATTGCGCAAGCTGGACCTGCAACAATTGCATTGACATGAGATCGACGCTCCCCTTGCGCAGCACAAGGAGTACAGTACGATGCTCGCCTTACAAGAACAACAACGCGCCACTCTGCCAGTGAAGGAATAGACCGATGCCCCACCCACGCATAATCATCCTGACGACGCTGGCCATGATCGCCTTTGCGGGCAATTCACTGCTGTGCCGCACTGCGCTCAAACATACCAGCATTGATGCAGCCAGCTTCACCACGATACGATTGATCTCCGGCGCGCTGATGCTCTGGCTGGTCGTGCGCATCAGTCGCGGCTCATCTGTCGGCAAGGGCAACTGGCTATCGGCATTCGCGCTGTTCGCCTATGCGGCGGGTTTTTCTTTTGCCTATGTCGGCCTGCCTGCGGCAACCGGTGCGCTGCTGCTGTTTGGCGCAGTGCAGGCAACCATGATCGGCCATGGCATTTGGGCGGGAGAACGTTTGCACAGATTGCAAATGGTTGGCCTTGTGCTCGCACTCGCAGGACTGGTCGGCCTGTTGCTGCCCGGGCTCTCGGCACCGCCGGTGATCGGTTCCCTGTTGATGTTGGGTGCCGGGGTTGCATGGGGCATCTATTCATTGCGCGGCAGAGGCGCGGGTGATCCCACCCGTGTAACAGCGGGGAATTTTCTGCGCGCTGTTCCCATCGCGGCAGCATTGAGCGTATTGATGATGGATCGCGCCTCATTAGATAGCGCCGGAATTGGATACGCGGTCGCATCGGGCGCGCTGGCTTCCGGGATCGGCTACGCCATCTGGTACACCGCGTTACCGGCGTTGAAAGCCGCCAAGGCCGCGACAGTGCAACTGAGCGTTCCGGTCATAGCGGCTCTGGGTGGCATCGTGTTTCTCGGCGAGCCGCTGACACTGCGCCTGGTATTGTCGTCCGTCGCCATACTCGGCGGTATCGCGCTGGTGATTCTGGAGAAGCAACATGCGCATGGCAGGCGATAAATTTTCTTCATAAGACATTCGAACCTGACTACTTTAACTTTACTGCACGACAAAGTGGCGCTGCGGATATGGCGGTTAGTCTGCTCGAAGCTGTGATTTAACCGGGTGATCGCATGTGCCTAGTCGGCGTCCACCCCTAGCGAATGCCGCGCTGGAATCGATATCCCTTGTAGCTGAAGATCATGCCGTCCGGCGTGATCTGTTCCAGCCTGAGTCCCAGCATCAATGATCCGCCTTCCCGCAACCGGATCGAATTGATACTGACGAGACGCTCGCCGGGTATGTTTGAATAGGCATGGAGCTGCACCGTCATGGCCGGAATCTCCTGCTGAATCGCGAGAGGCAGTTCGTTCAGGGGTATCGCTTTTTGTTCCTGTGCGACGTCGGCAAGTTTGACGGGCTTCTCTGGCATGGTCTTATCTGGCATTTCTTTCTTTGGAATGGGCGCCGCCGTGCCGGGTGTCTCGGTCTTGTTGATCGTTGCAGTTGGCTCAGTCAAAGGTACTGGTGCGGCTTGTTGCGAAATCGAGATGGGCGCTGCTGCGGCAACAGGTTCTGTCCCAGGCAGCGTCGGAGCAAGAAGCGGTTGCTCCGGTTGCCATGGACGCAGCCAGCCGATCACGATCCCTACGACTAGCAGTGCTGCCGCAAGCAGGCCGTAATAGATAAACATAGGGCGTTTGGGCGCAGCCACAGTTACCTGTGCGGCCTGCAATGTCGGTGTTGCGCCGCGCTGACGCTGCTGTTCGGATTTTTTGAGCGCTTCCAAAATGTACGACATGCCTACTTTTCCTTTTGCCCGTGGTTCAACTTCGGCACTGTCTTGTCTGCCGCGCCGCTCAGGCGCATCATGGTCTGAGGCCCGACAGCGCCGTCGGGAATGAGTCCCTGGGCGAGTTGAAACTGTTTGACTTGACGCATCATGGCTTCATCGAATACCTGATCCTTGTTGGTTTCCGCCGCTTTGCCATGGAGTTGCGCGAGTTGCTTGCCCAGCCATTCCACATCCGGTCCGCGATCGCCCAGGCGCAGATTCTTGCTTGCAACCGGCGGCATGCGCCACAGCAGGGTGTAGTGCCCGGACCATTGTTCTGCAAGTGCGCCAAGGTCGACCGCCCTGGTTTCGGTGCCGACATCAAAGCTGGCGGAGCTATCGTCAAGCTTGGTCAACGTTGCATAAAATTTCTGGCCTTGGCTGTCGCGCATCAGCAGGACTGCGGGCAGATTCAATTGACGCAGTTCATCCAGCCCGCCGCGCGCGGTCAGGCAACGTAAACCGATGGCTTCAGCCTGACGGCATTCGTTCTCTCCCCGATAGTCCGCGCCCCATGCCCTGAATAGCGCGGTATAAGCCATCTCCTGGCTGCGCGAGATCGGATAGGTTGCAGGCCATTCCAGCACATCCGGCAATGCGGCCGCCGACTTGGCAGCCATTGCTTGAGCCTTGGCTATCACCTGGGACGGGGTTTGCCCAACGGTCTGGTACAGCGCCGCCGCCAGCACGGCCAGCAGCAAGCCTGCCAGCAGAGGGCGCACCATGCTGCGTTGCGCCACCGGATTGTGGAACACCTCTTTCGCCGCTTGCTTGAGCGTCGCGCGGTCGACCCGCTCCTTGCTTTGCGCGTAGGTGCCCAGCAGTGCACGGTCGCACAGCACGTTGATGATCCGCGGAATGCCGCCGCTCAAGCGGTACAGCTGCCCCATCAGTGCCAGCGGGAATAGCTGGCGCTGCGCGCCCGAAACCCCGAGCCTGTGCTGCACATAGGCAGCGACTTCCTGTTTGCCCAGCGGCCCCAGGTGATAACGCGCGATGATCCGTTGCGCGAGCTGCCGCAACTCGGGCCGTTCCAGCATCACCGCCAGCTCGGGCTGTCCCAGCAATATGATCTGCAATAGTTTGCGCTGGTTGGTTTCCAGATTGGTGAGCAATCGCAATTGCTCCAGCACGTCGGCAGAAAGATTTTGCGCCTCGTCGATGATCAGCACCGTATGCCGGCCTCTGGCATGGGCGTCGAGCAGATAGGCGTTGATGCAATCGATGTACACCTTGACGCTGGTGTTGCCGGGCGGACAGGTGATGCCGAATTCGGCGCAGATGGTCGAGAGCAATTCCTCTACCGTCAGCTTGGGATTGAAGATGTAGGCGACATCGCAGGATTCCGGAATCTGCTCGAGCAGGCAGCGGCACACCGTGGTCTTGCCGGCACCCACTTCGCCGGTGAGCAACACAAACCCGCCGCCTGCATTCACGCCATAAAGCAGATGCGCGAGCGCCTCCTGATGGCGCTGGCTCATGTAGAGATAGCGCGGATCAGGTGCGATGGAGAACGGTTCTTCGGCAAGGCCAAAGTAACTCTGGTACATGGGGTGTCCGGGAGTAGGGATGTTGCGCCATTATAGCGGCAAGTCCAGCGCACTCAATGCGCGAAAACAGCACATCAGGCTGGCGTTGCGCAGCTTGGGTTAGCTTAGTTTGGTCCTATTAAACGTAGTGCATGGAGAAACAACTGTGATTGAGTAGAATGCAGCAGGAAGGGGAGAGGCGGTGCCAAGCCAAAAGATACGCAATTATATACTTGACAAACCCAATTATTCACCCTATGCTTGAATTATAGGGGGGCGGGCGCGAAAACCAAGTGCAACATTCTTTCATGAAAGAATGTTGGATGGCGGAAAAATACAAACACCTCACCTTGGATGATAGAGTCTTGATTCAAACCCAGCTCCAGCAAGGATTTAAACCAGGGGCAATTGCCGAG
>JANXXX010000014.1 GCA_025350405.1 Gallionella sp. | reverse complement strand
AGCTGCCGATGAAGACGACTATGTAGCAAAAGCCTTGGAGTTCACGTCCAATCTTGAGCGTCTAGCCACCTTGCGTGCCGGTTTGCGCCAGCAAGTATTGGCATCCCCGTTGTTCGATGCACCGCGTTTTGCCAAGAATTTTGACGGTGCGCTGTGGGGGATGTGGCAACGTTATCAATCTCAACAAGGGAAGCCGTAAACAGCTTCTCATTGGAGATGCCATTAGATGGAAAATTTGATCGAGTTCGCTCCGTCCTTTTAGGCGAGACCACATCCGAACAGGATGCGTTGCGTCTGATCGAGGAGGGACATGCGCGAAGGAAGCTCAAAGTGATTGCGAAAAGATCGATTTTAGTATCACAATTACGATATAACAATAATTCCTCTGGAAGCAAATATTGAAAATGGCTAGAAGATTGCATATAGGTGGAACGACACCATCCGAATTATGGGAAATCTTGAACGCAATTCCAGCACCCTATGTTGATCATGTCTGCAATGCAAACGATTTATCAAGGTTCCCTGATAATACATTTGTTGAAATTTACGCATCTCACATCGTTGAGCACCTCGACTATAAGGATGAGTTGCTGGCTACTCTCAAAGAATGGAACTGGGTTCTGGAGCCTGGCGGGAAGCTGTATATTAGCGTTCCCGATATGGACACTCTTGCAAAGTTATTTATTGAAAAAGACAAGCTCTCCGGTGACGAACGGTTTTCTGTAATGCGAATGATCTTTGGAGGTCATGTAGACAAATATGATTATCACGTTGTTGGATTAAATGACGAGTTTCTCGCCGGATATCTTAATGCTGCTGGATTTGAAACTCTAGGGATCGTAAAAGAGGGAGGATTTGGTCTATTTGAAGATTCGAGTTCTATGTGTTTCAAAGGAGTGTTTATTAGTTTGAATATGATTGCCGAGAAACCACGCGTGGGCGGCATTGCTGGCAATTCAAGTCCAGAAAGCTACCAGATTTAATCAAAATAAACATTCTTGGAATGATTTTAATATGGGAATATCTAATCGTTTCCGGTCATCTGGTCAACCCACAGACGACAGTAAAATCGAAGCAGACATCTTCGAACAGGACGCGTTGCGTTTAATCGAAGAAGGACATGCTCTCGAAGCCGAGGGAAGGAACGACGAGGCGATGCAGCGCTATCTGGATGCCATTCGCTTGGCACCGAATCCAGCACGCGCCCACCTCAACCACGGCAATGTGTTGTTATTGAAAGGCGACCTCGACGGCGCGCTGGACGCTTTCAGGACTGCGATCAAACATAAGCCGGATTATGCCGGCGCTTACTACAACATCGGCAATGCCCTGTTGGGCAGAAAACTGCTCGACGAAGCGGTGGCGAATTACCGCCGTGCACTGGAGATCAATCCCGATTATGCCGAGGTGCATTGCGCTTTGGGTGTCGCCATGATGGATCTCGGCCAGTTTCAAGATGCAGCTGCGAGTTGTCGCCGTACGCTGGAGCTCAAACCCGATATGGTTGAGGCACATTACAACCTGGGGCTTGCGCTGCAAGGTTTGGGGCAAATTGAAGGCGCTGCGGCTAGTTACCGGCGGGCGGTGGAACTCAAACCAGATCTGGTCGAGGCACATAAAAATCTGGGTTTTACGTTACAACATCTGGGACAGCTTGAAGGTGCGGTAGCGAGTTACCGGCGGGCGGTGGAACTCAAACCAGATCTGTTCGAGGTGCATAACAACATCGGCCTTGCACTACAATACCTTGGACAACTTGAAGATGCGGTGGCAAGTTACCGGCGCGCGGCGGAACTGAGACCCGATTTGGTCGAAGCGCATAACAACCTGGGCAACACCCAGAAAAAGCTCGGACAGTTTCAAGATGCGGCGGCGAGCTACCGGCGTGCATTGGAGATCATGCCCGATTATGCCGATGCACATAGCAATCTTGGCGTCGTATTGCACGACCTCGGGCGGTACGAAGAGGCGTTGGCAAGTTACCAGCGTGCACTGAAAATTAAACCTGATTTTGCCGAGGCACACAGCAATCTTGGCGCCACACTCAAGGAGCAAGGAAAGCTTACGGAAGCTGCGGCCAGTTATAGGCTAGCGCTGGAAATCAAACCCGACCTTGCCGATGCGTATAGCAATCTGGGTGTTGTACTGTATGACCTTGGTCAGCAAAAAGATGCAGTGGCTTATTATCGATTGGCGCTAAAAATCAATCCTGACCTGGCCGTGGCGCTCGCTAATCTGGGCTCCGCATTCAAGGAGTTTGGCGAATTCTCTGAAGCCGATATTTGTTATAAGCGGGCGCTAGAGATCGAACCGGAAAATGCAATATATCGTGTTGCGCAGATGTTTAATTTGCCCATCGCTCCCCAGACTGTGGAAGCTTCAGTTGCAGTTCCGAATAATTTTGATCGATCCCTGAAAAACTTGTCGGATTGGATGCTTTCTGTGCCCGAGCAACACAAAAAAATATCCGAAGCATTGAATTTGCAAACCACTTTTTATCTTGCCTATCGTTATGGCAACCATGTCGCACTCCTGTCCCGCTTTGGAGACATGGTGGCGGCAAGCTCACAACAAACCTCATTCAAATCTGCTCCAAAACGGGATAGGTTGCGGCTCGTAGTGGTGTCAAATCATTTTCGCCGCCACTCGGTCTGGGACGTCATCCTTCGGGGTCTTCTGGTAAACCTTGATCGCACGCGGTTTGAGGTTGTGCTTTACAACACAAGTAATGAAGTGGATGGAGAGACGAACCTTGCCAAATCTCTGGCAGATGCATGGAGGGATTTCAGCACAGTGGCAGGCTTAAACGGCTGGCTGGAAGCAATGGCTGCCGATCAGCCGGATGTAATCTTTTATCCAGAAATCGGGATGGACCGGATGACATTGAACCTTGCTACCCGCCGCCTTGCCCCGTTGCAAGTAGCAAGCTGGGGGCATCCTATCACCACCGGATTGCCGACCATCGACATGTATTTTTCCGGCGAACTGCTTGAGCCGCCAGATGCCGATAAACACTATCGCGAAAAGCTAGTACGCTTACCGGGTACGGGGTGTTGTACTGCACCAATCGAGCTCAAGCCGGAAGGGCTGCATCAGCTGTCGGCTGATCTTTCCAAGCGCCGCGGCCCCCGTTTTGTCATAGCTCAATCGCCCTTTAAATTCGATCCCACAGATGACGCTCTCTTTGCCAGCATTGCCGCAGCGGTGGGTGAATGCACTTTCATTTTGGTTAGCGACCCAAAGCTCCCATGGGCGATGGAGCGTTTGATTGACAGGCTGAAACAGACATTTGTTGAGCGCAACCTTGATCCTGAAAAATATTTTCTGGTAGTCCAATGGATGCCCAGGGAAAAGTTTTACACGCTGCTTAATTTGAGCGACATTTTTCTTGATTGCCCGTCGTTTTCCGGTTACACCACGGCTTGGCAGGCAGTTCAGCGGGGTTTGCCGGTGCTTACACTGGAAGGTAAATTCATGCGCCAGCGCTTGGCGGCAGGGTTGCTGCGCAAAATCGGGGTGACCGACACCATCGCAGCCTCTGAAGGTGATTACGTGGCGATTGCAGTGCGGCTAGCTGCCGAATGCCGCGACCCGGAGCATCGCGATGCCCGCCGCCGTTTACTCAGCGCGGCTGCCGCGCTTGCGGACAATGATATCAGCGTTGTAAGGATGTTTGAGCAGAGCCTGATTGAAGCGCTGGCTGAAAGGGGGCGTCATTTTGAATTTGGCACTGCCCGCAACACACCACCAAACTCCATAGACCCGGCAAATCCAGCGTCCGTGCCTGCATGGAAAATGCTTGATGCCGACATACATCTGCACACGCTCGAACCAAATTATGCGCCTGTCGGCTTGCTTGAAATGGTTAATCCGTCGCCGAAACGCGTGCTCGATCTGGGCTGTTTTTGCGGAGGTTCCGGAAGATGGCTGAAGCAGCGTTTTCCAGGCTGTGAAGTCACGGGCATTGAAATGCTTGATGAAGCGGCGGCAATGGCCGCGCAAACATATGAACAAGTGATCACGGGTACTTTTGAACAGGTTGATTTTGAAAAAGAAGGCCTGAAGCCAGGCAGCTTTGACGCCATCATTGCCGCAGACGTGCTGGAGCACCTCTATAACCCGTGGCAGGCATTGCAACGCCTCAAGCCATTATTGGCACAAGGCGGGGCCATCTACGTCAGCCTGCCCAATATACGCAATTTGAATGTGTTATCCGCGCTGGCATCGGGCGAGTGGCGCTATGAAGGGGCCGGGATACTCGATGTCACCCATATCCGCTTCTTTACGTTGGCGCAAGCGACTGAAATGTTGACCCAGACCGGTTGGATCATCAGTGATGCGCGCATGAACCCTGATCCGAGTTTGACCGGCATGTTCGAGGGAAATAACCTTGATGAGATGAAATCTATCAGCATGGGCAAATTGAAACTGGAAGGCCTAAAAAAAATCGATGTTGTAGAACTAATAGCGGTGCAATTCTTTATTCGCGCGGTGCCGTGAACGGCGATCCAAATCTGGTTAAATCTGGCGGCAAAGACGATTTCTGCGCTGCTTCACATTGCAATGTGATCATCCAATGATTTTTATGTTGCTCACTCCAAGCGTACTTCACGCTATAGATGCGGCACGAATAAAGTATCGCGTTCACCCTAATGTATCGAAGTGGGACGTCACGAAACATGTGGCTTCGATACTTCAGCACGAACGAACAGAGAAAGATTATTTGTGCCGAAATAGCTCACGCGCAAAGTACGCCGCTTTTTTGAATTCTTCCATCATTTTTACTTCTGGCACAAAATTCTGGAGGCCCAATAGAAAGCCCCTCTTGCGAGGGGCTTTCGTCTGTAGTCACCACCCTGAAACAGCCCATAGTAGCTTACAAGACAAACTTAACTGCAGGACTTCGGCAAAACGCTGGTTGGAATTGGATTTGCACCCGACTGTGCGACGTCGGTAGCAACAACAGCAGAAGCCGCAGGATCAGAAGATACAGTACCATTGTTGCAGGTCCAGGAACCGCTAGCCGCGTTATACATCATGTGCACACTCAGGGGGGCGCCACCTGTTACGTTACCGGTCAGAAGCCTGCTGCTGATACCGGCTGCGTTTGAATAATTCACCTGGATGCTGGTTTTGGTTGTATCTGCAACAGATAAATTGGCAACATATTTACCTGAAATAATACCGGAAACTTGCGACGACGTGGGAGTTCCAGTCGT
>JANXXX010000160.1 GCA_025350405.1 Gallionella sp. | reverse complement strand
CGCTCCGCATCGAGTGCGGCCTGGCAACCGGTCCCGGCGCTGGTGATGGCTTGGCGGTAGATGTGGTCCTGCACGTCGCCGGCGGCGTAAACGCCATCGATACTGGTGACAGTAGCATTGCCATGATTGCCGCCCCGAGTGACGATGTAACCGCCCTCAAGCTCCAGTTGTCCCTGGAACAGAGCGGTGTTCGGCGTGTGCCCGATGGCGATGAAAACTCCCTGCAACTGGATATCCTGAGTGCTGCCGTTATTCACATTCTTGATGCGCATGCCGGTCACGCCGGTCTTGTCGCCCAGTACCTCATCCAGCTCGCAAAATGCTTCGAGGCTGATGTTGCCATTCTTGATCCTGTCGTGCAGCTTGTCGACCAGGATCTTTTCAGCCTTGAAGGTGTCTCGGCGGTGCACCAGCGTGACGTGCTTGGCGATGTTGGATAGATACAGGGCCTCTTCCACGGCGGTATTGCCGCCGCCCACCACGGCAACATCCTGGCCGCGATAGAAGAATCCGTCGCAGGTCGCGCAGCCGGAAACTCCCCGTCCCATAAAAGCTTCTTCGGAGGGCAGGCCGAGATATTGTGCCGAGGCGCCGGTGCAGATGATCAGCGCATCGCACGTGTAGTTACCCGCATCGCCGACCAGCAGGAACGGCTTCTGCTGCAGCTTGGCAGTATGGATGTGATCGAAAACGATCTGCGTGTTGAAGCGCTCGGCATGTTTCTGGAAACGCTCCATCAGCTCCGGGCCTTGCACGCCCATCGCATCGGCAGGCCAGTTGTCCACTTCGGTGGTGGTCATCAATTGGCCGCCTTGTGCCAGGCCGGTGATCAATACCGGATTAAGGTTGGCACGCGCCGCGTACACGGCGGCGGTATATCCGGCAGGGCCGGAGCCAAGGATGATGAGACGATGGTGTTGGGTGGCATTGATCATGATGGACAGCTTTCAGCAATTTTCAGGAAAGGAAGAATTTTCCAGTATTTGCGCGGGTGTGTCGAGCGTTACATCGGTTAGAATCGCCCATCCATGAAACAAACCATGAAAACAAACCGTACCATCCTTTTGCTGTTGTTGTGTTTCGCATCGCATCCTGTGCAGGCTGCCACGCTGCCGGGCATTCCTGAATTTATCGACGAGATGGTCGCAAAACATAAATTCAAGCGTGCTGAATTGGAAAACGCGTTCGACCATGCACAACATGTTCAGTCGGTCATAGATGCCATTTCCCGCCCATCCACCCTCAAGCCATGGCCGGAATATCGTGCGGCCTTTGTGAATCCGGAACGCATCAAACTCGGTTTGAAATTCTGGAATAAATATCAGGCTGCATTGCAAAGCGCCGAGAGGAAATACGGTGTGCCGCAGGAAATAATTGTTGCGGTGATCGGTGTGGAGACCATCTATGGCAAGGATGCGGGAAGTTATCGCACTATAGATGCGCTGACCACGCTGGCATTCGATTATCCGCAGCGCGCCCCTTTCTTTCGCAGCGAGTTGGAGAGTTTTTTGTTGCTGGCGCGCGAACAGCAGTTCAATTTGTTGGGGATACGCGGGTCTTATGCCGGTGCGTTGGGTATCCCGCAATTCATGCCGAGCAGTTATCGCACCTATGCGGTGGATTTCAATGGCAACCACCGGATCAATCTGCTGCGCGAGGCTAAGGATGCGATCGGCAGTGTCGCCAATTACCTGAAAGGTTATGGCTGGGTCGGCGAAGCGCCCAAGGAATCACAATCTGCCCCCACAGACGTACTATTGCCCCATAAGGGATACATCAGGACGGTGTCGCCGATTGCAGTACGTGTGCAGGTCAGCGCGGAAAGCTGTGCCGGTGATATTACAACCCCGCATACGGTAGCGGCATGGTCGGCAGCAGGAATAACGCCGAGTGTGCGTCTGTCTCAGAATCTGTCTGCGCGGCTGATCGATTTTACGGTGGGGGAAGGCAAGGAATTCTGGCTGGTATTCAATAATTTTGAGGTCATCACGCGCTACAACAACAGTGATTTTTACGCGATGTCGGTTTTTCAGTTGGCGGAAGAATTAAAACAGGCGCGCAAGCCTACCCGTGCAAAGTGATGCGTCGCGCCCCGTCATAGTGTTTTTTCCAATAATCTTCGCGCATGTTGTCGGTGCGAACGCTGCCGGTGCTGCTGCTGGGGGCGTGAATGAAGCGATCACCGCCCAGATAGATTCCGACATGTGAAAATCTTCGGTGCAGCGTGTTGAACAAAACCAGGTCGCCGACGCGCAGATTGTCCATGCTGATCGCCTGGCCGGTGCGACTCATTTGGCCGGTGTCGCGCGGTAAATTGATGCCCAGTGTATGACGAAACACATGGCCAACAAAACCGCTGCAATCAAATCCGGTATCAGGTGAGATGCCGCCATATTTGTAGCGGATGCCAACCAGACTTTGGGCATAAGACACAAGGCGCTTGGCCGCAGCATCACTACCCGGTGTCCGCACATCGCTTTTCACGGATGCGCAAGCACTGAATAATAATACGGATAACAGCAGAATGGATCTCATGCGAGTGCCCGGCTAATGGTTTGTCAAAGTGCGAATCTAATCTACACCATCCAGGTTTGTAAAGCACAAGGTCTTCAAAGGGCTTCATACAAGCAGATATTCATTTCGCACAGCTCGCGAAACAGATGAGACGGTCAGCATTGGCAGAAGCGGATGTTCAAAATGAGAGTAAAAAAACTGAGGCAAGGCAATACTATTTATCCAGACAGTATCCAAAATGCTTCCACCAGTCTGCAATGACATTCCCCACAGCCGGACTCACCATATACCCATATGAGCGATGGCAGTCAAGGCCTTCATCACTGCGAAATATGTTGTAGATCCCATGGCGATGATCTTCAATAGACTCTACCAAACCCAGTTCCAGCATTTGATGAAAACTTTCCTTGAATTGGCTGTTAAGTGCAACAACATCTCCCTCGGCTAACAAATTTACCCAGTGGCGAATCAGGTCAGGATAGCTTTTCCCCCCCCTGGCCATTCATACCCAGTAAACGATGTTTGATGTAATGCATACCCAAGGGGCTACCGAGAGTCAAAAAGTCTACTTTACCTTTCACTCCCTCCTGACGTGAAAGCTCCCATAATGTATCGTAGGCACTAACAGAACCGAGACTATGCCCAATCAAAAGCACATCATCCTGATTCTCAAGCATGGGGCGGAGTGTCTGCTTTAATAATCCGCGAACTTCGCTGCCAACATTATCGGTATTATTAAAATAGCGGTTGATTTCATTGGCGGTACTGCGCACATCTTCGGGAAGCAATGGTATTAGCAATGGAATATCATCTCCCATCGTTAACAGAACACGGCTCAGCCATATACTCCATGAATTGGCATCCCGAATGTCCTGCTCAGTAGGGTCATGTTTGTTGATCAGGGCATCAACCCATGGAATATCTGTGGCTATATCCTCATGCAAGTGATAATACAACTCGTTCCAGTCAATAAGATGGAATTGCGCATAGTTGACCAGCAAAGTGTCGGCCACTGAACTATCCGCACGGCGCACACCTTCGACAAGGGTCCGCCAAAGTAATTTGCTATGCTGCGCTTCCTCAGGCTTGGGACTCTTTCCCGGGACGAAGATTATTTGTTTTGTTGTCATGATAGCTATTATTTCTGATGTGAACAGAAACTTTGTATCTCAGGCGCTTTTGGCATTCTGTTGAAAACTTTACTTTTTTGAAACGCTGAAATCCTGCCAAAATCCGTTGAACTGGAAAACGCAATCTATTTTCATCGTACCGGCGTATTAGGGGTTCCACAACGGATGATCAAACAAAATAAGACTCCCCATTAATTTTGGTAATTAGGGCGAAACGTAACCAAAATAGATAGTCAGGAAGAGTTTGAAAATATTTTCCTGACGATGATTGTAACGGTATTCGATTTCTTTCAGATACATTGGAAAATGATACCTCGATACGCCCCGATAGTTATACAGA
>JANXXX010000012.1 GCA_025350405.1 Gallionella sp. | reverse complement strand
ACACTGTGGGCGGCTCCGGGCTGGTCGGATTGGATACCATCGCAACGGTATTCACCGGGTCATTGTATGTGAATGTGACGGGGATACAGTCAGGCAGCACTACACCGATCACTCAAGGGACCTTGACCTTGACTACGGGCCCAGGGGGTAACTACATCATTGGTTCGTTTGTTGACGGAGTGATGATGATACAGTGATGCGTGCCGGTGGGTAGTTCAAGATTCTGTTATTCTGTTCCCTGGCCATTCTTTTATTCAGCTGTTTTATTTGGCTGTAATACATTAAATAGTGCTAAAAAATATAAGATTCATCATAGCGACTTGGTCTGCTTTGCTATGCACTTCGCATGTCATGGCGGCGCCGCAACCTGGTCAACCCGATGCGGGTCAGTTGATACGTGATTTGCAGCAGCAACTTGGTTTGACCAAGCCGAAGCCGACACCGCCACGTCTGGAGGAGGAGAAGGCAGCTCCTCCTGCGGTCAAACCGAGTGACAACGCGGGCGTGGCAGTAAAAGCGATTCATGTTACGGGCATCACTGTATTTTCTGCGGCTGAACTCGAATCGGTAGTAGCGTATTTGGTCGGCGGCGAACACACACTTGCTGAACTTGCTGAAGGCGCGGCTCGTATTACCACCTATTACCATGAGCGTGGTTATGTGGTGGCGCGTGCTTATCTTCCTCCTCAGGAAATCAAGAACGGTGAGGTGGTGATCAACGTGCTGGAAGGCCATATTGGCAAGCAGATACTAAATAACCAGTCCCGAGTATCCGATCAGCGCCTCAACGAATTTCTGAGTGGTGCCAAGAGTGGCGATGTATTGCAGGCAGCCCCTGTGGATCGTCAATTATTGCTATTGAACGAAATGCCTGGAGTGGGTGTGGCGCGAGCCGTCCTGCAACCAGGTGCCAGTATCGGGACAGCAGACCTCGTTTTTGACCTGACACCCTCAACACTATTTCTTGCCAACATTGGTTTGGATAACTATGGAAATTACTATACCGGGGTATACCGCTTGGGTGCGGAAATCGTTTTTAACAGTCCTTTCAAAATAGGCGATCAGCTTACCTTGCGCGCTGTAAATAGCGATCAGGATCTGTCTTACCAATATATCGCCTATCAGATCCCTGTGGGTGGAAGTGGCTTGCGGCTGGGTGCGACTTATTCCGATACCCGCTATATCTTGGGTAAAGAATTTGCAATACTGGAGGCGCATGGTACCGCTAGCAGTGGCAGCCTGTTTGCGGTTTACCCATTCATCCGAACTCCTGCCGACAGTCTTTCCGCTACCCTGATTTTGGAAAACAAGAAACTCATCGACATATCGTCTGATTTGTTTTTTGGCACAATAAACACAACCGACAAGCGCGTTCAGCTAGTCAATTTTGGTTTGAACGGCAAACATCAGGACACGCTGGGCGGAGCAGGCATCACCTCTTTTGATCTTTCACTCGTCACGGGCCGCTTGAGCATGGATGCAGTCTCGCTGACATTTGATTCTGGGCCCGGCAGCAATGGGTCATTTAAGCGACTGCCCTATAACGTCAACCGCCTGCAGCGACTAAACGACAATGATTCGCTGTCGGTTATGCTTACTGGCCAACTAGCCAGCAAGAACCTTAACTCTTCCGAGAAGTTTTCCTTGGGTGGTGTCAGTGCTGTGCGTGCTTATCCGCAGGGTGAAGCCAGTGGCGATCAAGGCTGGCTGACGAATCTTGAGCTGCGCCATAGTTTTTCATCAATGCTGCAAGGTGTGGTGTTTTATGACGCAGGCTCAGTTGACATCAACCGTTTCCAATATGACCTTTCGGTTGCCAATACTCGCCACATTGCGGGCGCTGGTGTGGGGGTAAATGCGAGTCTTTCCGGCGGGCAGATCAAAACCTCTCTGGCTTGGCGCACTAGCAGCAGTCAACCGACTTCTGAGCCTGCCACAATCAATCGCAATCCACGGTTGTGGTTGCAGGCGGGATGGCAGTTCTGAGTTGCATTGGCGCTTGAGATGAGCGTGGAGCCTGCGTCTGTGGAAGGTAACTGCTTGACAACAAGACTGAAATTTGCCAGCATATGCTTATGCTACATTTCTCCAGAAAATTTGTTGCAGTACTTTTAGCCGTTTGGCTGCCGCTATTCAGCGGCAATGCACTGGCTGTTTCGATTGCGATGCAATCCATGGGCGGTGATAGTCTTGTGGCGGATATACAAATACACTTACACCAATCTCATCAAGTTGCAACAACCCGCCAGCACGTTCAGCATACCCAGCACGTTCAGAATGTAGAGCTTG
This sequence comes from Gallionella sp., assembly GCA_025350405.1. GTDB lineage: Bacteria > Pseudomonadota > Gammaproteobacteria > Burkholderiales > Gallionellaceae > Gallionella. Next base: position 9,870 of record JANXXX010000012.1, on the reverse strand, counting down.
CCGCGATTCAGGATCATTCTGTCGTGGCGCATGGTCAGCATGATTCATCCCACAAAAAATGCGGCGTTTGCCATCTAGCCTGCTGCGGATTTATGGCTACAGTAGCCATTGAAGTGGCAGAAATCAAACCGGATGCCCAACTGTTCGTATCTTCCTCGACACAGTTTCAATCTTTCTACTCAGCACCGCTCGTTCCTCCACCGCTCGCCCGCGCCTAACGCGGGACGAGTCCGTCTGTTTATTGCATAGTCTGATCCTCGTCCCGCATCGTTCGGCGGTCGCCTGCGGCTGTCCGATTGCATTACCAAGCAAGAGGATGCGGAACATGAAATTATCTCTATCGATCTACATGATGTTGGGTGTGCTCTGGTTTACTCTGGCCAGCGCTGCCGATGAGCCATTGCTGGGCAGCAATCTTGCCGGATTGCTGGACTACGCGCGCGAGCACAATCCGGAATTCGCGGCGATGCGCTACGAGGCAGATGCCGCAGCACAACGCGTGCAGCCAGCAGCAGCCTTACCCGATCCGGTATTCCGCACCGAGTTGATGGACATCACCAACCGCGATATGGACAAAAGGCCCAGCCTGTTCCCGTCACAGGTGGGCAGCACGCGCTATACGTTGATGCAAAGCGTGCCGTGGTTTGGCAAACTTGGTTTGAAACGCGAGGCCGCAGAGGCGGGTGCAACTCAGGCACAGGGGAGAACCGCTGCAACATGGGCGGAATTGTCGGCGCAAATCAAATCGGCTTATGCGCAGTATTATTTTGTTGCGGGCAACCAGAAAATCACCCGCGATCAACTCGATCTGGTCGTGCAGATGGAGCAGATTGCCCAGGTGCGTTATGCCAACGGACTTGCCGCACAGCAAGATGCGATACGTGCACAGGTTGAACAAACGACCATGAAAGCCGAACTGGTCATGCTGGACAATTCCAAAAGACAAGTCGAAGCGCGGCTGAATGCCTTGTTGGCGCGCACTATGACCGAGCCGCTTGCCACCCCACAACGTTTGCGCAGCCTATCCGCGAGTGCCAATTTGAAAAACTACACAGCACTGGAAAATCGCATTCGTGAAAACAACCCGGATTTGTTCATGGACGAGGCGGGTATCCGTGCCAGCGAAAAAAATCGCGATCTTATGTACAAAAACCGCTATCCGGATTTTACGCTGGGTGTTTCTCCGACCCAGTTTGGTACTGCGGTGCGCGAATGGGGTGTGATGCTCGAACTCAATATTCCATTGCAGCAAGAGTCGCGCCGTTCGCAGGAGCGTGAATCTGAGGCGATGCTGGCGGCAGCCAGAGCGCGCAAGGAGGCGACCGCCAACCGCATCCTGTCTGCGTTAACCGAGAGCCTGTCAGGAATTGAAGCGGCACAGCGCACCGAGCAACTGAGCTCGGGCGGTTTGCTGCCACAGGCGAATGTCACTTTTGAATCCGCGCTGATCGGCTATCAGACCGGCAAAGTAGATTTTGCCACGCTGCTGGATGCGGCACGGCAAATCCTGAATGCTAAGCTGGAAGTGCTAAAAGCCCAGACCGACGCGCAGATGCGTCTGGCTGAAATCGAACGACTGTTGGGAGAAGAGCTATGAAAAAAAATAACTTGATGGTAATCGGGGTGCTGGCCGTAGTGGCAGTTGCGGTGGCCGGCGGATATTGGTGGGGGAACCATAGGTCCGAGGGGCAGGGCACAGCAACGACCGTGCAAAAAGAACCGGTCCGCAAGATTCTGTATTACCGCAATGCCATGGGTTTGCCCGATACCTCGCCGGAACCGAAGAAAGACCAGATGGGTATGGATTATATCCCGGTATATGAAGGAGGTGAGGAGCCGGGCAGCGCCGCTTCGACTGTTTTGAATATCAGCATCGAAAAGGTGCAAAAGCTGGGGGTGAAAACCGAGCAGGCCACGCTGCGGTCGCTTGATAAAACCGTGCGCGCCGTGGGCAGGGTGGAAGTCAATGAGCGGCAAATTCACAACATCGCACCCAAGTTTGAGGGCTGGATAGAAAAGCTGCATGTGAAGACCACTGGCGAGCCGGTAAAAAAAGGGGAGGCGCTGTTCGATGTGTATAGCCCGGAATTGGTATCGGCGCAGCGTGAATATGTGGTTGCGATGCAAGGTGTCGCCGCATTGAAGGATGCGGATGGCAATACCAGGCAGAGCATGCAACAACTCGCCGAGGCCAGCCTGCAGCGCCTGAAGAACTGGGATATTTCCGAGCAGCAGGTGCAAGACCTGGTTAAGACTGATGTGATCAAACGTAGCCTGACCTTTCATGCCTTTCATACACCTGAGAATGGCATCGTGCTGGAGAAGAAAGCCTTCGAGGGGATGCGTTTCATGCCCGGTGAAATACTCTATCAGATCGCCGACCTATCCTCGGTGTGGGTGGTGGCAGATGTGTTCGAACAGGATATCGCCCTGGTGAGGATAGGCGCCAAAGCCAAAGTGAAGATCAATGCCTACCCTGACAAGCTGTTCGATGCGGACATCACTTATGTTTACCCGACCCTGAATCCTGCCACCCGTACTGTTGCGGTGCGGCTGGAGATGGCCAATCCGCACGGCTTGCTCAAACCCGCGATGTTTGCGCAGGTGGAAATGACGGTGACCGGTAAAGGTAACGTGTTGGCCGTGCCGACCTCTGCGGTGATCGACAGCGGCACGCGCTCTATCGTGCTCGTGCAACTCGCAGAAGGGCGCTTCGAGCCGCGCGAAGTCAAGTTGGGCAGTCGCAGCGATAATTATGTGGAAGTACTGAATGGCGTTGCCGCAGGAGAGCAGGTGGTCGTATCGGCCAACTTCCTGATCGATGCAGAGAGTAATCTCAAAGCGGCACTCGGCGGGCTGGGGCATGCGCATGGAAGTGGCACACCCGATGCGAAAGAGACTGCCCAGCCAGCCGCAGAACACGCTGAGCATGGTGCAAAGCAGTCCAAATCAACCGTGGTGGGTCATCAGGCACAAGGCACGCTGGATGCGATCAATGCAGACGGCACCGTCAGCATTACCCATGGGCCGATCAAGACGCTGGGCTGGCCGGGCATGAGCATGGATTTTAAACTGGCCAATTCATCGTTGGCACAAGGTATCAAGCCGGGCACGGCAATCACCTTTGAACTCGTTGAACGCAAGCCGGGTGAAATGGTGATCACCAAGCTGCAAGCGAAGCCGTCCGCAGCTCACGAGGGACACTGACATGCTGAATGCAATCATAGATTGGTCGGCACGCAACCGTTTTCTGGTGCTGCTTGCCACGCTGTTCATCACGCTGGCGGGCATTTACGCGGTGGTCAAAACACCACTGGATGCGCTGCCGGATTTGTCGGACGTGCAGGTGATCGTGTTTACCGAATACCCCGGTCAGGCGCCGCAAGTGGTGGAAGACCAAGTCACCTATCCTCTGACCACCTCGATGATCTCGGTGCCGAAGTCCAAGGTGGTGCGCGGTTTCTCGGTGTTCGGTGCATCCTTTGTCTATGTGATTTTCGAGGATGGCACTGATCTTTACTGGGCACGCTCGCGCGTGCTGGAGTACCTTAACTTCGCTTCCGGAAAATTGCCCAAGGGTGTCACACCGCAGATCGGCCCGGATGCCACCGGCGTTGGCTGGGTATATCAGTACGCTGTGATCGGTGTGAACAAGACACTGGCCGAGTTGCGCACGATACAGGATTGGTTCTTGCGCTATCAGCTCACCAAGGCGCACGGGGTGGCGGAGGTAGCTTCCGTTGGCGGCTTCGTGCAGGTGTATCAGGTGACGGTTGATCCGGTGAAGTTGCGCGCTTATGGCATTCCGCTGATGACGGTGACGCAGGTGATCCGTGACTCAAATCGCGATGTGGGCGGGCGCGCTTTGGAAATGGCCGAGACCGAGTACATGGTGCGCGGCAGGGGTTATTTGCGCGGTAAGGGCGATATCGAAAATCTGGTAGTGAAGTCCGAGCGTGGCACGCCGGTGCTGATCCGCGACATCGCGCGCGTCGAGCTCGGCCCGGATGAGCGACGCGGCCTAACCGAGTTGAACGGCGAAGGTGAAGTAGTGTCAGGTATTGTCATGGCGCGCTTTGGCGAGAATGCACTGGAGGTGATCCGCAACGTCAAGGCCAAGATTGCCGAAGTCGCTCCAGGCCTGCCGGAAGGTGTGACGATTCAATCAGTCTATGACCGTTCCGACCTGATCAATCGCGCCATCGAAAACCTCAAGGGCACGTTGTTCGAGGAAAGCGTCATCGTCGCGCTGGTGTGCATCGTGTTCCTGATGCATGTGCGCAGCGCGCTGGTGGCTATCGTGATGTTGCCCATCGGCGTGCTGATCGCCTTCATCGCGATGCGGCTGCTCGGCATGAACTCCAACATCATGAGCCTGGGCGGGATTGCAATAGCCATCGGTGCGATGGTAGACGCGGCGATTGTGATGATCGAGAACGCCCACAAACATCTGGAGCGATTGAAGGAAGGCGAGTCGCGCTTTGAAGCGATGCTGGCGGCGTGCAAGGAAGTCGGCCCGGCGCTGTTCTTCTCGCTGCTGATCATCACCGTCTCGTTCCTGCCGGTGTTCACGCTGGAGGCGCAGGAAGGCAGGCTGTTCTCGCCGCTGGCCTTTACCAAGACCTTCTCGATGGCCGGTGCGGCGCTGTTGTCCGTTACGCTGGTGCCGGTGTTGATGGGGCTGTTCATCCGCGGCAAGCTGATGCCGGAACACAAGAATCCGCTGAACCGCTTTTTGATCTGGGCTTATCGTCCGATCATCGCGACAGTGATGCAGCGCAAGAAATCCACCATCGCGGCAGCGCTGGTGCTGCTGGGCCTGACTCTCTATCCTGCGATGCGCCTGGGCAGCGAATTCATGCCCATCCTGAACGAGGGCACGCTGCTCTACATGCCCGCGTCCTTGCCTGCGATGTCGATCACCAAAGCGGCAGAACTGTTGCAGACGCAGGACAAGATCATCAAAAGCTTCCCTGAAGTCGCATCGGTGTATGGCAAAGCGGGACGCGCGCAGACGGCCACCGATCCGGCCCCGCCGGAGATGTTCGAGACCGTGATCAACCTCAAGCCGCAAGAAGAGTGGCGGCCCGGCATGACGACCGACAAGCTGATCGCCGAGATGGATAAGGCGCTGCAGATTCCCGGTGTGGCCAACTCGTGGACCATGCCGATCAAGGCGCGCCTCGACATGCTCGCCACCGGCATCCGCACGCCCATCGGCATCAAGGTGTTCGGCAAGGATTTGGAGGGCATAGAGCGCGTGGCCAAGGACATCGAGGCCGTGGTCAAAAATGTGCCGGGCACCACCAGCGCTTTTGCCGAGCGCATCACCGGCGGCCTCTATCTCGATATCGTGCCGGATCGCGCAGCGCTGGCGCGCTACGGCATGGCAATCGGTGACTTGCAGGATGTGATCTCCACTGCATTGGGCGGCGAGATGGTTACTACCACGGTGGAAGGGCGCGAACGCTTCGGCGTGATCGTGCGCTATCCGCGCGAGTTGCGCAGCGACCCGCAGCAGATCGCAAGAGAAGTGCTGATCCCGAGCATGGATGGTGCGATGATCCCGCTCGGCCAACTCGCCAAGGTTGAAGTGGTCAGGGGCGCACCAGCGATCCGCACCGAGAACGCATTGCTCTCCGCCTACATATTTGTGGACATCCGCGACCGCGACATCGGTTCGTATGTGGACGATGCGCGCCGTGCAGTAGCGGAGAAAGTGAAATTCCCGCCCGGCTACTACGCGACCTGGAGCGGGCAGTTCGAATTCATGGAACGTGCCCAAGCCAAGATGAAAATTGTCGTACCGATTACCTTGCTGATCATCTTCCTGCTGCTCTATCTCAATTTCATGCGCGTCACCGAAACCTTGATCGTGATGCTCTCGGTGCCGTTCGCCACGGTGGGCGGGGTATGGCTGCTATGGTCGCTGGGCTACAATATGTCGGTTGCGGCGACAGTCGGCTTTATCGCACTGTCGGGCGTGGCGGCGGAGATAGGCGTGATCATGCTGATCTACATAGCCCACGCACACCAGGCACGCAAGGCGCAGCGTGAGGCAAGCGGCGAGCCGTTTTCAGTGGACGATCTGCACGAGGCGGTGACACAAGGTGCTTTGCTGCGGGTGCGCCCGATCATGATGACGGTTTGTGCCATCATCGCCGGGCTGCTGCCCATCATGTGGGGCAGCGGCACCGGCTCCGAAGTGATGCGCCGCATCGCAGCGCCGATGGTGGGCGGCATGATCTCGGTCACGTTTCTTTCGTTGATCGTGATTCCGGTTTTATATGCCTTGGTCAAGACGCGCGAAATTAAATATTCATCCACTTAAAGAGAGAGTACAGACATGATAGAAATTATTCCCAATTGGCATCCGGTATTCGTCCACTTCACGGTGGCGCTGTTAATCATCGCCGCAGCCATCCATCTGCTGTCCCACTTCTTGCCCAAAGGCGATGTGGCGAATCAATTGACGATAGTGGCACGCTGGAACCTGTGGTTCGGCCTGGGTTTCACGCTGTTCACCGTTGCGGCGGGCTGGTATGCCTTTAACACGGTTGCCCATGACGCGCCCTCGCACATCGCCATGAACGAACACCGCAACTGGGCGATGGCTACGTTCGCGCTGTTGCTTGGTATTGCGGGCTGGGAGTATTACCTGTCGCGGCATGGTAGAAGCAAGGGCTGGCTGTTCACCGGTTTGCTGGTCATCGCGGCGGGCTTGTTGTTGTCCACCGCATGGCATGGCGGCGAACTGGTTTACCGCTATGGCCTGGGCGTGAAGTCCCTGCCCAAAGCGGAGGGGCCGGGTCATACTCATGAGCACGGCGAAGGACATAGCGATATGCACGATCATGGTGAAGACACGCATGTTGACGATGCACATGCCCATAGTCACGATGACATTGCGAGCGGCGCAAGCGCGCCGCCCAAAAAACATGCGCATACTCATCCGCCAGGAACGCCACCGCATAATGATTAGTCAGGTGATGAAGGGTAAGAAAAGTTCTGATCAGGTTGAATTGCCGGGCTAGCTCAAGGATGCCCTTTGAATCCGCTTTAATTCCTGATACAACTGATTGACTTCCCCCCGTACAACTTTACAATCCCACTCAGAACCTCTGCTCCAGCAATATAGATATACAAGGTTCGTCGGCAACAGCAACTCAGTAGCGGCGATGACATTTCAATTCAGGGATTGGAATCAACTATGCAAGCTCGAGAAGTCAAAACGATAGAGGATGCCATCGCGCTGATCGAGGCGAGGCGCCTGACCCATGTCAAGGTCGCGGTGTCGGACATCGACGGCATCCTGCGCGGCAAGTACATGTCGAAAGAGAAATTCATCTCGTCGCTCAAATCCGGGCTGTCGTTCTGCAATGTGGTGCTCGGCTGGGATTCGAATGACCAGCTGTATGACAACGTTCAATACACCGGCTGGCATACCGCCTATCCCGATGCCCAGGTGCGGCTGCTGCCGCATACCTGTCGCGATGTGCCGTTTGAGCCCGGTGCCGATGGCGACATGCTGTTCTTCCTCGGCGAATTCACCGGCGATGCCGAAGCCATCTGTCCGCGCGCGGTGTTCCGCCGTGTGCTCGAAAAGGCCGAAGCGATGGGCTTTGATGCCTATGCGGCACTCGAGTATGAGTTCTTCATGTTCAACGAAACACCGGAGTCGGTGCGCGCCAAAGGCTACCGTGATCTGGAGACGTGGTCGCCCGGTTACTTCGGTTATTCGACGCTGCGCAATTCGGTCAATGCCGAGTTCTATCACGAGCTGTTGCAGCTATGCGAGCGCATGGATATGCCGATCGAGGGCTTGCATACCGAGACCGGCCCCGGCGTGGTGGAAGCGGCGCTGACGGTGGACGAGGCCGGCGCGATGGCCGACAAGGCGATGCTGTTCAAGACTTTCGTCAAGGTACTCGCGCAGCGCTATGGATTGATGGCGACGTTCATGGCGAAATGGTCGCAAGACTACCCGGGCCAGAGCGGACATATTCATTTGTCGCTGCGTAACCGGAATGATCACAGTTCGGCGTTCTACGATGCCAAGCAGAAGCTCACCATGAGCAAGACCCAGCGCCATTTCATGGCGGGTATGCAGCGCCTGATGCCGGAATTCATGGCGCTGTATGCACAGACGGTCAACAGCTATTCGCGCCTGGTGCCCGGCTATTGGGCGCCACTCGACGCCACCTGGGGCGTGGAGAATCGCACCACCGCGCTGCGGCTGATTCCCGGCTCGGAAAAATCGCAACGGGTTGAGGTACGCATCGGCTCGGCCGATGCCAATCCGTATCTGGCATTGGCTGCTGCGCTGGCATCGGGGCTGGAGGGCATCGCCCAGGGCTGGGAACCGGAGCCAGTGGTGGAGGGTAATGCCTATACGCAAAAATTCCCTGCGGCGCTGGCGCTGCCGGGTACCCTGTGGGAATCGGCACAACGTTTGAAAGCGTCGACTGCTGCACGCAAGTTGTTTGGCGACGCATTCGTCGAACACTATGCCGCGACCCGCGAATGGGAAGAGCGCCAGTTCCGGCGCCATGTTACGGATTGGGAGTTGGCGAGATATTTTGAGATTATTTAAATCAGCAGTCATTCCGGCGAAGGCCCACTGCTGTCCGGGATAATTTTTATGTAACCAGTTAAGAGTGTTGCAGTACAAGGTTGAATGGGATAAAACCCGGAGCGCCAACTCAACAACCGAGACTGCAACATGTATAGGATAAGCCGATTTCACCAAATTATGAAAGCACTTCCGCGAGGCACATTCGACCGGGTCGTTCAAACCCACCAGGCAGACAAGCACAGCAAAGGCTTTGGCTGCTGGGACCAACTGCTCGCCATGGTTTACGCGCAGCTATCGGGCGCATCCAGCCTGCGCGTGCTGGAAACCGGGTTCAACAGCCAGCGCACGCAACACTACCACCTCGGAACATCGCCCATCCGCCGCTCGACACTGGCGGAAGCCAACGGCAGGCGCAACACGGAGGTCTTTGCCGAGGCCGCCAAACTGCTGATGTCACAAGCCCACCGCAAACTGCGCCGCGAGAGCGAAGAGCTGCTGTACTTGCTCGACTCATCACCGATTACGTTGAAGGGGCGCGGGTTTGATTCTTGGACAAGCGCAAACAGCACCCGCAATACCCAAGGCATCAAACTGCATGTGCTTTACGCCGGGAACGAAGAGATTCCCATCCAGCACAGCTTCACCGCCCCCAACGTTAACGACATCGATGAAGGCAGGAAACTGGCCATCGAACCCGGCGCGGTCTATGTCTTCGACAAAGGCTACTGCGACTACAACTGGTGGCACAAGATCAACGAGCAACAGGCCACGTTCGTCACCCGCTTCAAATACAATGCGGCCTTGGGAGTAGAGAGCGCACTACCGGTTCCAGCCGAAGATGCCGACACCATACTCAAGGACGAGATCGTGCGCTTTGCCAACAAACATCCACGGGGCGGGCGCAAAAACCATTACAAGAGTCCGCTGCGGCGCATCGCCGTTGCCCGGCCAGATCATGACCGTTCGCTGGTGTTGGCGACCAACGACCTCGAAAGCCCGGCATCAACCATTGCACGGCGTTACAAAGATCGCTGGGGCATCGAGCTGTTCTTCAAATGGATCAAACAACACCTGAAGATCAAAAGTTTCCTGGGCCGCAATGAGAACGCGGTGCGCATCCAGATACTCACCGCACTCATCACTTATCTGCTGTTGGCTATATATCGCAAGGCACAGGACTACACCGGAAGCTTGTGGATATTGCTGGCCGAAGTGCGCGCCACCCTGTTTCAGCGACCATCTGTCGAGGCCGAGAGGTACCGGCGACGAACGGATGCAATGATTGAATTGGCTGC
>JANXXX010000168.1 GCA_025350405.1 Gallionella sp. | reverse complement strand
TCGATTTGCTCAAAAAGGACGGTAGCGCCCACATCGACTATATGTTCCCCAAGGCCGGATCCAAAGATCCGATCCCAAAGTTGTCTTACGCCAAGGTCTTCCAGCCATGGGGCTGGTGGCTGGGTACCGGCGTGTACATCGAGGATGTCGATGCGGATTTCCGCAAGGCGGCGCTGACTTCGATCAGTTTTCTTGTGGTGATCAGTATCTTGCTGGGTACGTTGGGCTGGACTGTCGAACGCAGCGTGATGCGCCAGATCGGCGGGGAGCCGGCTTTGGCCTCGAAGCAGGCGGAGGGTTTTGCCGATGGAGATCTGACGCGGCGCATCGTTTCTTCAAGCGACCAGCCGGGCAATCTGCTGGCGACCTTGGGCATCATGCAGGATCGGCTTGCCGGTATCGTGCGCAGCATCCTCACCAGCACCGAAGTTCTGGCCAGAGAGTCCAAAGAGTTGTCCGTTGCCGCCAACGAGATCAGTCTGGCGACACGCAATCAGGCAGAGTCTAGCGCAGCATCTGCCGCGGCCATCGAGGAGCTCACTGTCAGTATCAATGAAGTCTCGGAGATCGCCATGACTACTGAAAGCAATTCCCGAGAGACTGCCGCCTTGGCTGGCAGGGGAGGGGATGTCGTGCGTCAGGCAGCCCAGAAGATCGAAAACATCGCTGCATCTGTTCACGCTTCTACCGGACGTATCCAGTCTCTGGTCGACCGTTCCCAGGAAATCGGGAAGATCACCCAAGTCATCAAGGAGATCGCCGACCAGACCAATCTGCTCGCTCTCAATGCCGCAATCGAAGCTGCACGAGCAGGCGAGCAAGGTCGGGGTTTCGCGGTGGTTGCCGACGAAGTAAGGAAACTGGCAGAGCGAACCTCTCAGGCAACATCTGAGATTTCCGTAATGGTCGAAGCCATTCAGGCCGATACTCAGCAAACAGTGCTTGCAATGGAAAGCGCGACCCCTCTGGTGAAGCAGGGACAGGAGCTGGCTCTGCAGGCAACGGTCGTGCTTGATGATATTCAACGGCAGGCGACCGATTCCCTGTCCAAGGCGAGGGAGGTGGCCAACGCGACCAAGGCCCAGGCAGTCACGGCCAATGAGATCGCCGGTCACGTCGAGAACATCGCTACCATGACCGAAGAAACCAATGCCGCAACTCAAAGCAACGCCGAAGCTGCAGATCAACTGAATGCGCTGGCCGGCAAGCTCCAGCAAGATATGTCCTACTTCAAGATTTGATCCTATTAATGCGTAGCCATAAGGCGGCCCTTCGGGAAGTTCTGGATCAATGACAGAGTAAATGAGACGATCGCGCTATTCTGTTCACCGGCAAGCTGGTTGCCTGACTGAAGCCGGATTCTTTCAGCCACTGTCAATCGCCAAGGCTCATGCCTTGTAGCCGATGCGAAATCCACCCCATTGTTTCCCGTTCACGAAGATCGGCGTCGAGATATCGTGTACCACCTCCCCTGTGTCGCGGCGATAGGTCTGGATCAGGAACGGCCTGTTGTGATTGCCACAACGCTTGCCGACAGGGTCGCTAAAGATGCGTTTGCTGCGGGAGTTCACCATGTCTTTCTTGATGTCTCCCGTGGGGGCTGCAGAGAATTTCTTGTTGTGAGTCGGGAAGTATCCGTTCCTGTCCACTGCACCGGCATAGACGAATTCCGGATTCTGTTGGAGCAGCGGTTCTTGAATGTTTGGAAACAGCTCGTCGGTCAGTTTGTCGAAGCGCGTGTGGAATTTTGGGGGCTCTACATTGGGAATACGTTCATAGTTCTCATCGAACAGATCGGCTTCCTTGATCTTTCCTGAGACGATCGCCTGCTCCAGGGCCTTTCCGATAGCGCGCGCTGCAGCCTGCACGATTGCCGGTACTTTCCCGTGGGTCTCCAGTCCTTTGAGGCCGGCTTCTCCCATCTTGAATACGTTGTCGAGTTCTTTTAGATTGACCGCCAGATGGTCGAGGTTCGTGGCTTGTTCCTGCATTTTCACTACGATGCCGGAATTGCTCTCGACCAGTTGCAAAATGCTGTGCATCTTCTTGCCGACGAGTTCGCTGGCTACGGTCTGTTCGGTGATGGCCGTGGCGATGGACGCGGACTCATCCAGCATGGCTTGGGAGCTATGATTGATGTGGGTAAGCGATTCCGCGGCCTGGCGGGCCAGCGCGGCCCCATCGCGAGATAGAACAGTGCCTGATTGCACTTTGCTGATCGTCGAGGCCGTTTCGGCTTTTATGCTGGAGGTCACGGAAGCGATTTCTTTGGTGGCGG
>JANXXX010000165.1 GCA_025350405.1 Gallionella sp. | reverse complement strand
GCATGGCCCGCTCCTACAACTTTGGTGTCATCGTGATTACGCTGGCCTTCACCGGAGATGTAATGCTCGGCCGCCTGGTCAACGAGAGACTCCACACCATGCAGCCTGAAGAAGTGTGGGGCGACGTGCTGCCGCATCTGGCGCAGGCCGACCTGCGCATCATCAATCTGGAATGCGCATTGACCAACCATCTCCAGCCGTGGACACGCACCGAGAAGATGTTCCATTTCCGCGCCGACCCCGAGGCCGTGCGCGTATTGCAGGCCGCGCGCATCGATGCCTGCACGCTCGCCAACAATCACATTCTCGATTACGAAGAACAAGGCCTGCGCGACACGCTGCGCGTGCTCGACGCGAGCGACATCCGCCATGCCGGTGCCGGTGAAAGCGCTGAACAAGCCGCGGTTCCGGCAATGATCGAAGCTAGGTTAGAGGAAGAGACCGGAGTAAAACCCTCCCGCGTTGCGCTGCTCTCATACACCGACAACGAGCCGGACTTCGCGGCAACTGCAAAACATCCCGGCACCAACTATCTGGAAATCTCGCTGCAGCAGGAAACGCTGGCGCGCATCACCAATGACATCGCGCAGGCGCGTGCGCAGGGTGCCGATCTGGTGGTGTTCTCCAACCACTGGGGCGCGAATTTCATCGAACGCCCTTCAGCAGAATTCCGCAGCTTCGCCAGACGCGTGATCGAACTCGGCGCCGACATCTATCACGGCCACAGCGCGCATATCTGCCAAGGCATCGAGATCTATCACGGCAAACCCATCCTCTACGATACCGGCAATTTCATCGACGACTACGCCGTCCATCCGCTGCTGCGCAACGATCGTTCCTGTCTGTTCAAACTGATGTTCGAGCACGGCAAACTGTGCCGCATCGAACTGCTGCCAGTCTCATTGAGCGTGGCGCACGTCGCACTGGCGCGCGGCAAGGAATTCGAGGCGATCAGCGCACGCATGGAAATGCTGTGCGCAGAATTCGGCACTAGGCTAATGCGTCGTGATGACCGGCTGGTCTGGCAGGCAGACTGAGCAGAGTAATGGAAGATAGAAATCATTGATGATGGCACCAATGGTTCCTCTACGATTCACTCTGAGTTTCAGAACTTGCTATCTGTCACAACTTGGCTATATCGAGCTTTACGCTCTCGCTCTAGCGCGGCATCCCAGTTTTTCCTTACCGTTCGTGCTTGGAAAGTCTAGCCGTAAGCCGCTATCCATTGCTCATATCCAGATCGAACAACATCTGTAGAAGTACCTTCGCATTTCAACCAAGCATTAAGAACGAAATCAGCATTTATCCACTTGGAATTGCTTTCGAGCCACGCAGAGATGCTATCTTGTATGAGTGTTGGCTTCCGTCCAGAATCAAGCCATGCGCGGTAGAAAAATGTTGCCTCTTGATCACAGTTGTGGCGTTCAAGCCAACGCCTCATATTTTCCTCATACGAGTCCCATTGTGCACTTGTGCCAGACAAAGCCCCGAGTACTCTCCCAGCATCAAGTTCACGGTCATGCCTTGTGAGCCAAGCTGTGATGTTCAGGGACACCGCATCATGGCTGCCCCCCTCTAGTAGCCATTGCTCGTAGATATAGCGTGATTGCTTTTCTGTTGGGAAGCACTGGCACCACTCCGATACGGGCCGCTGAATCCTTTCCACACCGAGATGGCCTCGCAACCACGCAGAGAGAACAAGCTCTGCATCCAGATTGCAACTTCTTGTTTCGAGCCATCTCAATGCAATTCTCAGTACCTCATCGGGTGCATTTTCTTTTTCCAGCAACGATTTCAGGAGAAAGCTGCAATATTGGGAGTCGCCATGCGTTCCCAGCCATTTCGTAGCATAAGGCAGCACCATTTCGAGTTTGCCTTTCGCATCTAGCCACTTCGCGATTATTTCTCCTGCATCAAGTTCATCACCATTGGCATTTAGCCAATCACGCACATGTTTCGCAATTAGCCCTCTGTTGTGCCCAGATCGTAGCCATTCGATAAGGCAATACTTCGTGTTGGCAGATGCCGGGTGGGTTTCTATCCACGTCAGCATGGGTTCCTGAATGAGTGGCCTGAGCTCCGCTATGTCGATTGCCGCAGAATAGATATACGAAGCGCTCTCAGTGTTCCCATGACGATCAATCCATTGCTTCAAATAAGGCAGTATCGGCGAAATCTTTCCGCCCGAGCGTAGCCAGCGCTTCAACAAAAATGATGTTTCCTCCTCCATAGTTCCATTTTGTGCGAGCCAGGTTTGAACATAAGCAGAGATCGCCTGGTTTGAGCCAGTAGCATCCAGCCAAGCGGAATAAACATTTTGGGCAACAATTTCAGATTTGTATATTTCGCACCACGCAATGACTTCTGACGAGAATCGGGCAACCCCATTTTCTTTTGTGGCTTTTAACCAAGCGGTCAGGACAAACTGTGCGTCTACCGACTTACCGAAACGCGACAACCACGCACCAACAGCTTGTTCCACTTGCTGCCATGGCAGGTTCATGTTCAGCCATGCGCGAATTACGTAAGTTGCGTCAAAATGATCGGCAAATTTATTCAGCCAGTCCAGCGCTAACTGCTGAAGGCGCGCGTTCTGCGGTAGCAGCCGCAACCCATAGGTAACCAGCATGTTGCGCTCATCTGTTGCTGAAATCAGCGTAACAATGAGTGACTCGAATTTCTTCCATGCATCATCCGGCAATCCTTCTTTCAATTTTGGTGTGTTGGCAAATGCCTTCGCTAAAACAGCGATTTCCAACTGGAACCAAGATAATTGTTCTGCCCCTTGCCAATAGTCACCAAGGCAATGCAGCAGAAGCACCTTCGCCTTCGGCGGCAGGAGTCTCGTGTAGAGAACATCCTGTCGGTGCATTTTCCAAATATCGCGATTGTCTGCGATTTCAGATTCAAGCAGGCTTGAAAAAACATCAAGCCCAAAACCATTAACCTTGTCGACAATTCGTTGTAGCGTGGCAATGACAGACCCGAGCGTGTTCAGCGAATACGCGAGCTTCAATAGCGCCCGGATTTCAGCAGATTTCGCGAGTCCGCGCGGCCCCTCAGTCTCCATCCAGTGGAGCACGATTTGATCGGCGAGGTAGTCATGAACAATCCAATAGGAGCCACGACCTGACTCTATATCGCGCGCTTCAATCCAGCCGCTATTTTTAAGCACTACGAAGGCGGCGTATGGCTCGTCTGATAGTCGAGAATATGCTTCATCGTCGAACGGGCATTGAGCAGCCACTAATGCCAAACTTCTCTTGGACACGTTTTCTCTGCGAAGGGTTGACAAGTGCTTATCTGCCCAAGATTTCGCGGATTCAATAACGGCTGGTGATAAGTTGGCGTGAAGTAGGCCTGATTCGAGCACCGCAACAGCAGGTATGTTCGCTGACAAGTCGCCCTTCATCTCTATACCAAGGTGCCCAGTGATATGCTCGATTGCGGCCACGCGATAAGCGTTCCACCATGTCGAAACTTCACCTTCTTCTGGCGAATGCTGAAAAACTTGAATTGAGTCGTCAAGAATCAGATCATTCCTTCTGAATGACTCACGCGCCGAAGCGATAAACCGAACTTTTCTTCCATCACCGGCCAGTTGCGCGATATGCAAAGAAATGTCACGAAAGGCTGGCAGGTTCTCCAGATAGTCGAACAGAAAGAGAACGCCTTGAGATGAATGACTGCGGGTAACTCTGTCGATTGTTTCAGCCCCCACATTCGTGGCCTCGAAAACAAGCCATCCATCTTGTATGGCGAGCTTGCCAAGCTCCATCATCAGCCGCGACTTGCCGACACCGCTGATGCCGGATATCACCAAACCAGCCGTTCCTCCAGCAAGTGATTTCCATAGGCTATCCTCATCCTGGATGCCCGCCCTTGGGTGCCTCTCTAAATGTGTTCGAAGGCTGTAGTAAGGGAGAACATCTTCCTGCTGGTATCTCCTGAAGTCAGATAACTGCCGATCTTGGGTAAACTGCCGTAGTCCTGCAGGCAGCCGATTAGAGAACCATTTGAAGTGAACTTGTGGTTGTGCTTCCAGCTTGCGGCGAAGAGCATTCCAATCGACAACGTCTACCACGATGTCTTTCAAGTGGTTCAACTCGCCGGACTTGGCTACTAATTCCTCAAATGCTGATTTGATGTTGCTGCGCAATTCGTCCAGCCGATCAGGCGATGGATTGATCGTGCAACTTACGATGAAAGTGTATCGGACGATACGAGGGCTGCTGTTGAACCAAGGCCGATATTGCGATTGACATCCAGCATGACCGCGCAGCAGATTATTTTCGAGATTCTTCTGGACTCTCTTCCAGCTACTTTGAGCGGCTTCCCACGCCAACCCCTTTTTCCCTACTCCAAATCGCTTGCATTCGAAAACGTGACGTTCATTACCGACATCATTCCACAAATCAATAGCGCCATCTTTACCGCCTCCATCGTGATAGGAAAGCGCGCGGTACTCACCTTGGAAGAGATCGTAGACGAGTCGCACAAAGAGTTTATCGAGAGATCCGTCGTCCTCACTTACGCGATCCGGGTGGAGCAAATCCCTTGTAAAACTAGTAGGAATCATCGTGACCTCGCAGCTAAACGGGGCATCATTTTTCTTTCCATGGCGCAAAACCGATGAGGCATTTTATTCTGGTCTCGGCGGACGACATAAGTGCAGGATGGCATCGAATACCGCTTTGTGCGTCATTCTACACAAACATCCACGATCCTAAGGAATGTCGTTGCTGCATTCATTTGGCGTTCATATACACCGCCGCAGAAAACTAACGCGCAAAGCCAGTGCTTAACCTTGCATGTCCAAATGACCGGCTGGCCTAGCAGGCAGAACCGCGTATCGTGGAGTAGAATGAAACAAGAATACGAGCAAACCGGTTGATTCGTTTTCTGACCTGATCACCTGACCGGCTTGCACCTGAAGCATTGAACCGCATCGGAGCACACAAACATGTTGTGGCTTGCATTCAGAATGTTATTTCAGGAACGCGGCAGGCTGGTCATCACGCTGGTCGGCATCGTCTTTTCCACGGTGCTGACGCTGGTCGAGGTGGGCATCTATCTCGGCATGATGGGCAACGCCACCAGCGTGGTGCGCCATACCGATGCCGACATCTGGATCGTGTCGCAGAACGTGCCCAATTTCGATTTCACGCAGCCCTTCCCCGCCTATCGCATCAACCGGGTGCGCGCGCTCGACGAGGTGTTGTGGGCGGAGAAGATCCACGTCTGGTTCGCGTTCCTGAAGCTGGCGGACGGCCGCCGCGAGCAGGCGCAGGTGATCGGCTTCAACCCGGATACCGGTATCGGGGGACCATGGTCTATGGCGATAGGCAAGCCATCCGATGTCAAAGGCGGGCGTTACATCATCATGGACGAAAGCTCGCGGCAACGTTTGGGGAAGCTTGAGCTGGGCTCGATGTGGGAACTCAATCTGTTCAAGGAACAGTCATTCAAGCTGGTGGGCTTGTCGCGCGAGGCGCTCAGTTTTACGACAATACCGGTGTTGTTCACCTCCTTCAACGAAATGGATCACAGCCTGATGGGAACCGACTTCGAAGGCCAGATCTCGTTCATCGTGGTCAAGCTCAAGGACCCGACCAGAGTGGATGAGGTGGCTAAGAAGCTGCGCGCCGTGCTGCCGGACAACGATGTGTATACCAAGCAGGGCTTCATCAACCGCACGGTCAATTACTGGACGATCCAGACCGGCATGGGCATGGCGTTTTTCCTGACCGCGATACTCGCGGTGCTGATCGGCGGCGCAATCGTCGGGCAGACCATCTATGCGGGCACGATAGAACACCTGCGCGATTACGGCACGCTCAAGGCGATGGGCGCGAAGAATGGCGACATCAACCTGGTGATCCTGACCCAGGCGGCGGTCAGTGCGGTATTGGGGTTTGCGATCAGCGTGATCGTTACCTTCGCGTCGCGTCACGGCATCGTCAGCGCCGGCGTATCGATGGAGTTGCCGCTGCTGCTGTTCGTCGTGGTGTTTGCGATCATAGTCGTGACCTGCCTGGCGGCGGCGTACATCTCGGTGCGCAAGGTCAAGATGCTGGATCCGGTGATGGTGTTCCGCGAGTGACTATCCCGGAGAAAATCATGGACAAACCGATACTCGAAACACGCGCGGTCAGCAAGACCTATGGCGAAGGGGCCGGGAAAGTAGCGGCATTGGAGTCCGCCTCGGTCACGCTGGCACAGGATGAAGTTCTGCTGATCATGGGTCCGTCCGGCTCGGGCAAGACCACGCTGCTGTCTATCATGGGCTGCATTCTGCGGCCCACGTCAGGGGAGGTGCTGGTGCATGGCCGCAACATCAGCACTTACGATGAGCGCGAGCTGGCGAACATGCGCCGCCGTTATTTCGGCTTCGTGTTTCAGGCCTTCAATTTATTCCGTTCGCTGACCGCGCAGGAAAATGTCGAGGTGGTGCTGAGGATGAAGGGCAGATCGAAACAAAAGGTTCATGCCGAGGCAGCGGATTTGCTCGCTCGTGTCGGGCTGGCGAAGCGCGCCCACGCCTACCCGCGCGACCTGAGCGGCGGCGAGAAGCAGCGCACCGCGATCGCCCGCGCGCTGGCCGGCGACCCGCCCATCATCCTAGCCGATGAGCCGACCGCCAATCTCGACTCGAAGACCGGCCGCGATATTTTGCAACTGTTGCGCGGCCATGCAAAAGAATTGCACAAGGCGGTGGCGATCGTCAGCCACGATCCCAAGGTCGAAGAGGTCGCGCACCGGGTGATACATCTTGAAGACGGGAGGTTGAGATCATGAAATGGAAACCGATAGCCGTGGCGGCGACTGCCATCGTCATTGCGCTGGCAATGTATCTAGGCTTGCATCCGAACAACAGCAACATTCCGGCCGCGCAACCTCCCGCGCAGCACACCATTTCAGCGGAAGGAAAACTGGAAGCGCGGCCCGGCGCGGAAATGGATGTCGGCACCGAGATGACGGCACGCATCGAGCGCTTTCTGGTCAATGAAGGCGAGCATGTCGACAAAGGACAAGTGATCGCCGTGCTGGAATCCAAAGAGCTGGCTGCGCGATTGCATCAGGCCGAGGCCGAACTGGCAGTAGTAAGGGCCAAGCGGGATGAAGTCGCGGCTGGTGCCCGCGACGAGGAAATCAAACAGGCTCAAGCGGTGTTGCAGCGCGCGCAGTCGGAACAGATGCAAGCCGAAAATGAACTCAACCGCACCGCCCAGCTTTTCAAGGACAAGTTCGTGTCGCGGGCCACGCTCGACAATTCTATAAACGCCCACAAGGTCGCTACAGCGCGGGTCGCAGAGGCCGAAGAACATTTGCGCCTGTTGCAGTCCGGCCCGCGCCGCGAGACACTGGCATTGCACGAGGCACAGGTGTCACAGGCCGAGGCCAACGTGAACTATGTGCGCTCGCTGCTCGACAAGACCCGTGTCGTATCGCCGATCAGCGGCACCTTGATCGAGCGCTATCTCGAAGTGGGCGAAGTGGTGATGCCTGAAAAACCGTTGGCCGTGATCGCCGATACCGGCCAGTTGCGCATCAATGCCGAAGTGGATGAGACCGATGCCGGTCGCCTTAAACTCGGCGATCCGGTGGAGATCAGTGCCTACGCTTATCCGGGCAAGGTGTACAAGGGGCGCGTCGAAGAGATCGCGCATTATGTCGGCAAGCGCGAGATCAAACCCAACAACCCGGCGGTCAATCTCGGCCTCAAGATCATCCAGGTGAAGATCGCGCTGCTCGAAGAGACACCGCTCAAACTGGGCATGACGGTGGATGTCAGGATCACACCGGCGGCGAAATAACTTCTTACCGAAACGAAAGGGGGCATCATCAGCATACTCATCGTAGTCAACAATCCGCGCGACTGGCCGCTGGCCATACCGGATGTCACTGTCGTGCCTGCGCGCGCCTACCTGACCGATCCGGCCTATGGCAGCGACAACATCGTCAGGGTGTTCAACCTGTGCAAGAGTTACCGTTACCAGACGCTCGGCTACTATGTCTCGCTGCTCGCCGAGGCGCGCGGCCACAAGCCGCTGCCGCGCGTGAACACGATCGAAGACCTGCAATCGCGCAACATGGTGCGCTTGCTGACCGAAGGGCTGGACGAGCTGATCCAGAAATCGCTGGCGACTATCAAGCCGGACACATTCGAACTCGACATCTATTTTGGACACAATGCGGCGAGCCGCCACGAACCGCTCAGCCGCCAACTATTCAACCTGCTGCAAGCGCCCTTGCTGCGTGCAGATTTTCAGCGGCGCGGACAACATTGGCACATCCGCAGCGTGCGGCCAATCGCCGCCAACGATATCCCGCTCGAGCATCATGAATTCGCGGTTCAGGCCGCGAAGGAATATTTCACGGGGCACAGGCGGCGGACGCAGAAGCATGCGCCGCGCTACAACCTCGCCATCCTGCATGACCCGGACAATCCGGAACCCGCTTCCAATGCCAAGGCGCTGCAAAAATTCGAGCATGCTGCGCAGTCTCTGGGCATGCATGTGGAGTTCATCACCAAGGCCGACTATGGACGGCTGACCGAGTTCGACGCGCTGTTCATCCGCGACACCACCTTCGCCAACCACTACACCCACCGCTTCTCGCGGCGCGCCGCCGCCGAGGGGCTGGTGGTGATCGACGACCCGGATTCGATCCTGAAGTGCAACAACAAGGTGTATCTCGCCGAGATACTCGCGCGGCACCGCATCCCCGCCCCCAAGACTTTGCTGGTGCATCGCGACAACGTCAACCAGATCATCCCCACGCTAGGGTTACCTTGCGTGCTCAAGCAGCCGGACAGTTCGTTCTCGCTGGGGGTGGTGAAAGTGGAAACGGCAGAAGCGCTGCCCGCGATGGTCAACGGTCTGCTCGACAAATCCGAGCTGATCGTCGCCCAGGAATATCTGCCCACCGAATTCGATTGGCGCGTCGGCATCCTCGACCGGCGGCCGCTGTTCATCGCGAAATACCACATGGTTCCCGGCCACTGGCAGATCATCCTGCACGGCACCGGCAAACAATCCGATCGCAAGCACGATTTCGTCGATGGAAAAACCGAGGCCTTGTCCATCAGCGAAGCGCCCGACCGCGTATTGAAGATCGCGCTGAAGGCGGCCAAACTGATCGGTGACGGATTCTACGGCGTGGACATCAAGCAGATCGGCAAGCGTTATTACGTCATCGAGATCAACGACAACCCCAGCGTGGATGCAGGCAACGAGGACAGCGTACTCAAGGATGCGCTGTACCGCGAGGTGATGGGCGTGTTCCTCAAGCGCATCGAGGCGCACAAGCGCAGCTCTAACCGATGAGCACAATCCGGGGATGAAAAATATTGATGCCGCCCCCTTTTGATTTAGAATGACCGCCGTACTCGTTAACCAAACGGAAGTACCACCATGAACCTCCAGCCAATACCTATCGAAGACATCCCCATTAGCAGGCCTCTGCCATGGCGGCTCTACGACCGCAACGGTTACATCGTGTTTGCGCGCGGGGAAATGGTGGCAAGCCGCGAACAGCTTGAGAGCTTTCTCGTCGAAGGCTTGTTGCGGGACTTCGATGCGCTGCCGCAAACCCATGAAACCGGGGATTGGATCGAGTTCAAGCAGATCGCGCCGGACAGGATTTTCCCGCCGCCCGGCATCAAACCGCAGATCGCCGAACGTGTCCAGCTTCGCCTGCTAAACCGTAATCTGCGAACCTATTATTCCGCCCGCCTGATCGGATACATCAATGACCTGAGCATCCTGGTGACGACACCGATGGTCTCCGGTACCCCACTCATCCTGGCGGAAGGCGAACTGGTCGAAGTGCGTATGGTGACCGGCAGCAACATCTATGCGCTGCAAGCCTCGATCCAGCGCCTGTGCATCAGCCCTGCCCATTACCTGCATCTGGATTACCCAGCCGAGGTGCGTGTGCAGAAGCTGCGCAAATCGCCGTGGGCCAAGGTGAATTTCGGTGTCACCGTGACCGATGCTCAGGGTGCCCGCGAAGCTGCCCGCCTCGTCAACATCAGCCCGGATGGCGCACAACTCCATGCGCCGCCCACTCTGGGGAAACCGGGCGAAGTACTGCATCTTTCTTTCCATATCACCCTGGACGAATTGAAGACTACGCTGAACCTCGCAGCGACCATACTGCATGCGCATGCGCCGCAAGCCGGCCGGGAGGCAGAGACCGGCATGATGGAATACGGCATCGCCTTCAACAACGTAAATGCCGCGGATGCGCTTTGGCTGAAGGGATTGGTCTACCGGCACATCGCCGAGGGCTATCTGGCTTAGCTAGCTTCCTTTGAACTTGCCAAGATCGGCGCAGGGGTCGGATCGTTCGACACGCGGTGTGAACCAGATCACATCATAGGTCGCATCGCCCGTGGCGCTATCCGCTTCGTATATCCTGGGGTCGGCAGTTCCCGGACTGACCTCGACAAAACCAACGGAAAATATGTGCGCCGCCGGGGCGCGCGCGGCAAAGTAAAGCGGCAGGCCGATGTCGCGGCGGGCGTGGCTGCTGCCGACGATGGCGACCACGCCGCGCGCTATGCTTGATACCGCGCTATCGACCATCAATGCATCGCGTAAGCGCTGGCTGCGGGTCAGGCCCTCGCGCAATTCATCCTTGAGTTTGCCGCAATGCGCGCCCCCCATGTTTTTGACCAGATATTGCTGGCGGCTCTCGCTCCACACCGCTTCGACAGCCAGGCGCTGCAACTCGCCCGCATCATAAGCAGCGTAGCCGCGCCAAACGACCGGCTGCAGGCGCTGATTGGGAACATTGGCGGCAATGACCGGCAACTTGTTGTCGACAGCAATGGCCAGCAGCGGCTGATAGGCCTTCCAATCGGAGAACTTGACCAGCTTGGTGACACGATTCAACACTTCATCACGATTACTGCCGGCCAATGCCTGGTCAAGCGCCGGTTGGTCTTCGACATTGAGTTGTTCCATCATAACAGCCGGTCGCGCGCCGGATTCGATACGGGCTTTCAGCAGTTTCTGCTGGTTCTGATGATGTATCGGGTTGTCATGCGTCTCGCCGAGCAGCAACACGTCGGCCGTATTGATCCTGGCAAGCAGCGTAGCCTCGTCTATGTAGCTGCGGCTATTCATGTCCCATATCTTTCCCGCCAGAGGATGATCGGTGAACAGCATCTTTTCCGCATGAGCCAGGCTCGCCGTTGACAGCAAAATAAAGCAGAGGGAAAGTTTGATACGCACGGTGATTTTCATGATGATCTCATCGAGTGGCTGTTTCGAATTCATCAGCTGCCTTAGCATATCAAAATCCGAAAGTGAGACTAAAGTCGGGATAGCTAGAACTACACGAGCGGTAAACCGCCTGCTGGCAATCAAGGTAAGTCTCATAGACCAAGCCTATGCTGGCAAAAGAATTGGAACCGGTAATGAAATTGACCCCGGCGCGCCCGCCGACCGAATTGATATTGGGCAGGCCTTCGATAACGGTGTGGCGATAAAACCCGCCGACATACGGCTGCAGAGAAGATTCCTGATAGAAAACGTATTGCATAAAAGGGGCGTACTTGGAGATAGCGGGATTAGCCCCCGACCATTTCTCGAGAGATAGACCGACACCCAATCCATCTCGCACGTAATAGCTCGCGCTTGCCCCAATCACGAAATAGTAATTATCGAATGCATAAGCGTTCCCGCCAACCAGCGAAAAACTCGTGCGCCCCTGCCCGAACATCCCGGCCTCCACGGCAGCACTCGCCGGAACAGCCGACAATACCAGCAACAAAGTGACCAGCAGCCTGTGCATTGAGATGCTCCTTTACAAGCACGAAAAGAAGGCCAGTTTGGACGAAGAACGTAAAATTGTCTATTAGCAAGTTGGCACCGTGCTGTCAATGAACGATGGCATCAGTATTCATCACTTGCGCAGCGGATCTAGCAGCGATGACAAACCGTTGTGATCCAGTTCCTGCATCAGCGCCAGCAACTGCCCCAGTTCGCCGGAAGGAAAGCCCTTGCGGGCGAACCAGTTCAGGTACTGTCCGGGCAGGTCGGCGATCAAGCGTCCTTTGTACTTGCCATAAGGCATCTCGCGGGTAAGCAGTAACTCGAGGTGATCGTGATTCATTTCAATATTCTGCTGTATCGATTCATTAGTTTGCATACCTTAATATAATTCGCGCCTCGCCCATATCAACTTTCAATTCCGCTGAGCATATCAAGCGATTACTGGGTATGATAATCTTTTCAGTCATACCCACCGACGATACAACGCTTCCTGCCCGATTATCAGCGGCAGCTTAAAAACACAGAAGTTGTTGAGAGGTATATTATTGACTTGCTGCAAAATGATTATCGCGATAAAGCACTCTAAAAATAAACCCTCGCGGCCAACTGCAATACTCGACTCTCGTTTAATCACTTTAGGAGAACTATCATGCAGAATGAAACCAGTAACGATACCAGCACCCTCGAAGCAGAAGTACGCGACGCCGTCGAACACGGGCACGATGTGCA
Organism: Gallionella sp.; assembly: GCA_025350405.1. Taxonomy (GTDB): domain Bacteria; phylum Pseudomonadota; class Gammaproteobacteria; order Burkholderiales; family Gallionellaceae; genus Gallionella. The sequence goes on along the minus strand of JANXXX010000165.1, from coordinate 1,673 downwards.
GGAAAAAGTGCGGCAACTCACCTTGAACATAATCAGGGCGCGTTCGTTCGATATCAAATCGGTGCGGCAGACTGCGAATGCCGTATTGCGCGGCGCACGGGCAGGCGTGCAGAAGGAGTTGCAGCATTCGTCCGCACAAACCGGCATCGCGCGGCAGCACCTCAAACAGACGGTCACCGGTCTGGATATAGCACTGGCGCAATTTGCCGAAGCTGCCAAACTCGCCGTGGAGGAAGCGGCGGGCCGGGCTCAGAAATATTCCAGCGAGGATCTTACGCGGGCGCGCGCAGACTTGGCCAGCCTGGAGAATATGTTCCTGGAAACCCTGCAGAACTCGGCCTCGGCTGCCAAGGATGCGGCGGGAGAAATCCTGCATGACCTGGCGGCGCACACCCGCACCCATGGTTCAGCCGTCGGTGCGCAGATGAAGGAAACGCTGGCGGTTATTGCCCATCAGTTGGGCGCAGCAGGACGCGTGCAGGTCGGGGTTGGCCTGCATCTCGCTCAGACCACTGCCAATTTCATTCGTCAAATCGCTGCCGGTGTGCTCACCGGCATGGCCGATCACATCAATCCGGGCCAAGCCAAAGGCCCCGGCCATTCCCAAGACAAGGTCGGGTGATGTTCTGGCAGGCGCTGGTAGCAGCGCGCGACCTCGGGCGCTTGCACGAGATCGCCTCGGTGCTGATCCGCTATGGCTTTGGCGACTTGGTGCGGCGGATGGGGATGGCCAATGCGCTGGAACGCGCGGGACGGGCGCTGCTCTGGAAGCATGCGGACGAGTTGGCCCACCTGGAACCGCCTGCGCGGGTGCGGCGCGCGCTTGAGGAACTGGGCCCGACATTCGTCAAGCTCGGCCAGCTATTAGCGACGCGTGTCGATCTGTTCGCGCCCGAGTGGATCATCGAATTCGGCAAATTGCAGGACAGCGCACCAGCATCATCCTATGCCGAGGTTCGCCAGCAATTAACCGATGACCTGGGCGCACCGCCCGAACAAATATTTGCCGCCTTCGATCCCGAACCGCTGGCGGCTGCCTCCATCGCGCAAGTGCACCGCGCCCGCCTCGCAGACGGCAGCGAAGTGGTGGTCAAGGTGCGCCGACCGAATATCGTACCTGTCATCGAGGCCGATTTGCGCTGGCTGTTGCGCCTGGCAGAACTCACCGAGGCGGAAAATCCGGAACTGCGCAATTTCCACCCGCAGGAAGTCGTCCGGCAATTTTCGTTGTCGCTGCGGCGCGAGCTCGATTTTGCCTCCGAATGCCGCAGCAGCGAAGACATCGCAAACAATTTTGCTGGCTACACCGATCAGGATGCCGCACTTCCGTCCGCCACTGACCAGGTGCCAGACAGCTCATCCACCGGGCTGCCGACTGCGCCGCCCGCTATCATCGTCATTCCTCGTGTCTATTGGCAGTGGACCGGCGAGCGGGTGTGCGTGCAGGAATTCATAGCCGGCATACCGGGGCGTGATCTTGTCGCCGTCGATCGTGACGGCCTCGACCGCAAGCTGCTCGCCCGGCGCGGTGCGCACGCCGTGTTGAAGATGATCGTCGAGGATGGCTTCTTTCACGCAGACCCGCATCCCGGAAACGTGTTTTATCTGCCCGGCAACCGCATCGCGTTTATCGACTTCGGCATGGTAGGCCGGCTGACCGAGGAACGCCGCAA
>JANXXX010000103.1 GCA_025350405.1 Gallionella sp. | reverse complement strand
GACAACTATTTGCGCGTCAACGTGGCGGGCATGGCGCCGGTGGTGGCAGTGCCGACTACTGCCGGCACCGGCTCAGAAGTCGGGCGCGCTTCGGTGATCACCGACGACAAGGCGCACGCCAAAAGGATAATCTTCCACGCGCGGATGTTGCCTGCCGCGGTGATCCTGGATCCAGAGCTGACGGTCGGTTTGCCCGCCAAGCTGACCGCGGCCACCGGCATGGATGCGCTGTCGCACAATCTGGAAGCGTATTGCTCGCCGTTCTATCATCCGATGGCGGCTGGCATCGCGCTGGAGGGCATACGCTTGGTGAAGGAATGGTTGCCGGCTGCGGTGCTGGACGGACGCGATCTGGATGCGCGCCTGCAAATGCTGGTCGCGTCGAGCATGGGTGCCACCGCATTTCAGCGCGGCCTCGGTGCGATGCACGCGCTGGCGCATCCGCTCGGCGCACTGTATGACGCGCACCACGGCACGCTCAACGCGATATTGATGCCGTATGTGCTGCTTGCCAACCGCGCCGCGATTGACGAGCGCATCACCGGCCTGGCGCGCTACCTCGATCTGCCGCAGCCTTCGTTCAGCGCGTTTCTCGATTGGGTGCTGGCGCTGCGTGAACAGATCGGCATCCCGCATACGCTGGCTGCAATCGGCATTGACGCTGCGCAAGCCGAACTGATAGCGCGCATGGCGGTGGTTGACGGCTCGGCCTCGACCAATCCGATTCAATTCAGTGAAAGTGCTTATGCAGGGATTTTGCGCAAAGCAGTTTCCGGTTCTCTCTAGACGCAAAACCAGAATTCCATATGGTACGTATCGCGATAGCCGGTTTTTTGCATGAAACGAATACTTTCGTACAGCGGCCTACCGGCATGGATGCATTCCTTACTGCGGACGCTTGGCCCGGTCTGGTGCAGGGGGCGGCTTTGTTCGATGCGGTTGCCGGAGCAAATATCGCGATCGCCGGCTTCATCAAGGAAGCTGCGGCGCACCACCATGAGTTAGTACCGTTGCTGTGGACTTCGGCGAATCCTTCCGGCCCGGTCACGCAGCACGCGTACGAAAAAATATGGGCTATGCTGGCATGCGAACTGGAACAGGCCATGCCTGTTGACGCGCTGTTTCTCGATTTGCATGGTGCGATGGTAGCCGAGCATATCGATGACGGAGAAGGAGAACTACTGGCGCGGATACGCGCCATCATCGGCCCCGATGTGCCCATCGTCGCAGCGCTGGATTTTCACGCCAACATCAGCCCGCGCATGGTGGCGCTGACTGACGCGATGACTGTTTATCGTACCTATCCGCATGTGGACATGAGCGATACCGGCCGGCGCGCAGCTGTTGTGCTGCAATGCATACAGGCCGGTGAACGCCTGCATAAGGCGTACCGCCAGATTCCTTTTCTGATCCCGCTGCCCTGGCAGTGCACCTTGATCGAGCCGCTATCCGCGCTGATGCATCTGGTCGAGCAGCTGGAGCGCGATGGCAATGTGAGTGCGTCTATCGTGCCGGGTTTTCCGCTGGCCGACATTTACGATTGCGGCCCGACGGTAATTGCTTATGGTGCCGACGCGGCTGCGACCGAAGCAGTTGCACAGCGCTTATTTGATGCAATGCTGGCACAGCGTGATGCTTTCAGCGGCAAGCTCTGGAGCGCGGCTCAGGCAGTGAGTCATGCGCTCGCCAGTTCCGGCGACGGGACTATCATTCTGGCCGACACGCAGGACAATCCGGGCGGCGGTGCCGCCGGAGATACCACCGACATCCTGCATGAGCTGGTGCGTCAGCGCGCACCGGATGCCTGTATCGGCTTGCTGTGTGATCCGGCTGCCGCAGCAACTGCGCACGCTGCAGGTGTGGGCGCCACGCTTGAGTTGGCACTCGGCGCGCACAGCGGCATCGGTGCTGCTCCGCTGGCAGGGCGTTATATCGTTGAAGCGCTGGGCAATGGCCAATTCACCGGAACCGGCCCGTTCTATCTGGGATGCAAGATGAGCCTGGGTGCTATGGCTCGCTTGCGGCTGGACGGCATACAGATACTCGTCACCAGTCACAAACAGCAGGCCGCGGATCAGGCGATGTTCCGCCATCTCGATGTCGACCCGGCGCGGCAACGCATCCTGGTGCTGAAAAGCTCGGTGCATTTCCGCGCCGATTTTGCCCGGCTGGCGCGCGAGATTCTGATCGTTGCGGCTTCGGGTGAAAACGTGGCCGACCTTGCTCAGCTGCGCTACAAAAAATTGCGCCCCGGTGTCAGCACTGGAATTGAATTAGAGGGGCATCTTTAATTCACATCGCTGCACCGATGACTGAAGGCTTGATTTCATCGAGAGTCTGGAAGAATGCAAGATTAACAGCCTTGAGGTTGAAAATAAAAAGGGGCATCACTAACAGTTTAAAGAAGTTGAGTAGCTTATCGAGCGGCGTGGTGCTAGACTTTTGTTGCAAGTTGATGGGGAATTGCCCGTCTTGCCGCCGGTAATCTTTGACGCCACAGCTAAGGCGCAACTAAACGTGAGGTTAACATGGCACACCCTCAATCCGAGGTGACGCAGCTAACGTTCATCAGGCCCATCCAATTCGGGTCAGGCGCGCTGGTGTTATTGCTCTTCATTTATTTTGGTGTCGTCAGTTTGATTTCCGGGATGGATTTTGCGCTCGAGCAATTCGCGAAATTCTGGTATTTCATCGTGGCTCTTGCGTTGGGCTTCGGCATTCAGGTCGGGCTTTATACTCATCTCAAAAATCTTGTCGGACAACACGGTGCGTCAGGCAAAGTGGTTGCGGTATCCGGCACGACTTCTACCGCAGCGATGGTTTCCTGTTGCGCACATTACCTGGCCAACATTTTGCCCATCCTGGGTGTCACCGGTTTCCTGACCGTCGTTGCGGAATATCAGATCGAACTGTTCTGGGTTGGCCTGATCTTTAATGCCGCAGGTATCCTGTATGTCTCATCTAAAGTTTATAAAGCTAACAAGGAGCATAAAAATGCGTAAACAATTCCTGATTGGTTTGAGTGTTGCGGCAGTAGCCGCTTTTTCCTTTACTGATGATTTGGGAGTGGTGAATATCATCTCGATGAGCGACGCTACCGAACTCGGCTATGCGTCTCAGGTAAGCAATGAGCTGGGAATAAAGATCACGGCTACATTGCAAAAATTTCCAAAAGACGCGAAGACATGGGATTTCGAGGTAACCATGGAAACGCATACACATGCCTTGAGTAATGGCATGGAAGATTCTTCCGTGCTCATTGCAGATGGAAAGCAATACAAGCCATCAGGCTGGGAAGGATCGCCTCCGGGAGGGCATCATCGCAAGGGTATATTGCGCTTCCCGGCGGTTACGTCAAAACCATCGTCAGTGGAGTTGCAGATACGGTTGATAGGCGACCCCACGCCAAGAAGTTTCAAGTGGCGGCTGAAATGAGCAACTGAGATTACGCGGCATATTTGTCCATCACTGGAAAGGAGCTCATCATGGCAACTGATCCTGTATGCGGCATGACACTGAAGCCGACCAAAGCTTGAGTATCAAACTGGCACTTGAGTTGCAAGATTAGCGGCAGAGTTGCGGAGGTATCGTGAATAGTGAAGCAGATATTCTGGAACTGGCAGACGGCACATTCGCCGAAGCGCTGGCCGAGGCGCTGGACATACGCGAGCATGAGACCGGCGACCATTCCAAGCGGGTGGCCTGCCATACCCTGGTGCTGGCGCGTCGTTCCATCTCCGACCCTCATCGACTACGCCAGATTTACTGGGGTTCATTGCTGCACGATGTCGGCAAGATCGGTGTGTCCGATGCCGTGCTGTTGAAACAGGGTGAACTCAATGACGATGAGTGGAAGGAAATGCGCACGCACCCGGAAAAGGGATACCGCATCGTCTCGCAAATCCCTGATATGGAGGAGGCCGCCGAAATCGTGCTCAGCCACGAGGAGCGTTTCGATGGCAGCGGGTATCCGCGCGGATTGCGTGGCGAGCAAATCTGTCTGGGCGCGCGACTGTTTGCCGTGATCGATACGCTGGATGCAATCACTTCAGATCGACCCTATCGTAAAGCCAGCTCATTCGAACAGGCGTATGATGAAATTGTAAAAATGAGTGGAACACAATTCGATCCGCTCGCTGTGCAGGCATTTCTGGCGGAGGAGGCCACCTTCCGCGAAATGGTGGAAGCCAAGTGCATGCAGTCGCAAGATACCGTTATCAAATCGAATATAAATGGAAGGAGCATGCCATGACAACCAACATTGATCCGGTTTGCGGCATGACCGTAGCGCCCGACACCAAGCTTCGCCACGTGCATGGGGATAATACTTATTTATTTTGCAATCCCAAGTGCCTGGCAAAATTTCAGGCGTCGCCTGAAAAGTATCTTAACCCGCAACCAACACAGCCCGAGCCCGTCCGCAGTGGCGTGATGTACATCTGCCCGATGGATCCGGAAGTTCGTCAGCCCGGGCCGGGGAGTTGTCCGAAGTGCGGCATGGCTTTGGAGCCTGAAACGCCGCTGATGCCGGGGGCGGTGGAATACGTTTGCCCGATGCATCCGCAGATCGTGCGCAGCGAGCCGGGCGATTGCCCAATCTGCGGCATGGCATTGGAACCGCGCAACGCCTCTGCGGAAGACAACGCGGAATTGAACGACATGAGCCGCCGCTTCTGGGTCAGTGCGGCGCTGGCCTTGCCGGTATTCGTGATGGCGACAGTGTCCGACCTTTTTCCTCAAGCCATACCAAAGTCCGTCTCGATGTTGATGCTGCAATGGATCGAATTTGCACTGGCGACCCCGGCGGTGCTGTGGAGCGGCTGGCCGATCTTCCAGCGCGGCTGGGCATCGCTGGTCAACCGCCACCTCAACATGTTTACCTTGATCGCGCTCGGCGTCGGAGTGGCCTGGATTTACAGCGTGGTGGCGATGCTGCTGCCGGGAATCTTTCCTCCCGCGATGCGCAGCATGATGGATACGGTGCCGGTCTATTTCGAGGCTGCGGCAGTCATTATGGCGCTGGTGCTGCTCGGGCAAGTGATGGAGTTGCGCGCGCGCAGCCAGACTAGCGCCGCGATCAAACTGCTGCTGGGTCTCGCCCCCAAGACCGCGCGCATCGTGCGCGCCGACGGTACTGAGGAGGACATCCCGCTGGAGCAGGTGCAGCCAAATGATGTGCTGCGCGTGCGCCCCGGCGAGAAGGTGCCGGTGGACGGTGTGGTGCTGGAAGGCACCAGTGCGCTGGATGAATCCATGGTGACCGGCGAATCCATCCCGGTGGAGAAAACTGCGGGGGCGCGGCTGATCGGCGCGACCGTGAACGGCACCGGCAGTCTGTTGATGCGCGCCGAGCGCGTCGGCGCCGATACGTTGCTCGCGCAGATTGTGCACATGGTCAGCGAGGCGCAGCGTTCGCGTGCGCCTATCCAGCGGCTGGCCGATGTCACCTCGGGTTATTTTGTTCCTGCGGTGGTGGGGATCGCGCTCATCACGCTGGCGGTGTGGGGCATCTGGGGACCGGAGCCGCGCCTTGCGCACGCGATCGTCAACGCAGTGGCGGTGCTGATCATCGCCTGCCCGTGCGCATTGGGGTTGGCCACGCCGATGTCCATCATGGTTGGCACCGGGCGCGGCGCGTTAGGCGGCGTGCTGATCAAGAATGCCGAGGCGCTGGAAACCATGGAAAAAGTCAACACACTGGTGGTGGACAAGACCGGCACGCTGACCGAGGGCAAGCCCAAACTGATGTCGGTGGTTGCCTTGGTTGGTTTCGACGAGAGCGAAGTGCTGCGGCTGGGGGCGAGTTTGGAGCGTGCCAGCGAACATCCGCTGGCGGCGGCAATTGTGAAAGGTGCGCAGGAAAAATCCTTGACGCTAGTGGCAGTCAGCGACTTCCGCTCGTTTACCGGCAAAGGAGTGGCGGGAAAAGTCGAAGGTCGCGCAGTCGCGTTGGGCAACCTCAAGCTGTTCGAAGAATTGCACATCGCTGCGGGCGAGTTACCTGTGCGTGCCGAAGCGCTGCGCGGCGACGGCCAGACCGTGATGCTGCTGGCGATTGACGGCAAGCCTGCAGGGCTGATCGGTGTGGCCGACCCAGTCAAGGCCTCCACGCCGGAGGCGATCCGCGCGTTGCATGACGAAGGCGTGCAGGTCATCATGCTTACCGGCGACAACCGCACCACCGCAGAGGCAGTGGCGCGCAAGCTGGGCATAGACCGGATCGAGGCGGAAGTGCTTCCCGAGCAGAAGGCATCCATCGTCAAACAACTGCAAGCACAGGGCCGCTTCGTCGCGATGGCGGGAGACGGCATCAACGACGCGCCGGCATTGGCTCAGGCGCAGGTGGGCATCGCGATGGGCACAGGCACCGATGTGGCGATGGAAAGCGCGGGTGTGACGCTGGTCAAGGGCGACCTGAACGGTATCGTGCGTGCGGTGCGTCTGAGCCGCGCCACGATGCGCAATATCCGCCAGAACTTGTTCTTTGCGTTCATCTACAACGTGCTCGGCATTCCCGTTGCGGCTGGTGTGTTATACCCGTTCTTCGGCCTGTTGCTCTCACCCATCATCGCGGCAGCCGCGATGAGTTTCAGTTCGGTGTCTGTGATCACCAACGCGCTGCGGCTGAACCGCGTGAAGCTTTAGCTTGAATGTTTGCAATCAAGAAAGGAGAAAATCATGGAAGGCTTGTTCTCATTGCTGCTTTTCGCAGTGTTTTTCTACGTGATGATGCGCTTCGGATGCGGCGCACACATGGTGCATGGTGGCGGTCACGGCGGACACGAACAGCATACTGCGGGCGGCAGCACCGATCCGGTGTGCGGCATGCCAGTGTCTGCTGATAGCGGTTATACCAAGGTGCATCAGGGCACGCTGTACCACTTCTGCTCCAGAAACTGCCTTGACAAGTTCGACGCCAATCCGCAGCAGTATGTGGGAAAGGCGCAATCATGAAACATGGGATTTCTTTGACGGCAGTTGGTCATGCGACCAGCCTGTTTCTGACCATCACGTTTGTGCTGTGTGTGGCATTCGATCTGGCCTTCCCTCAGCACGCAATGTACGAGACATGGCGCAAACTACTGCCAGGGTTCGAGTGGATCAGCTGGCCCAGCTTTGGATTGGGGTTGGTCGAGAGCTATGGCTACGGCTGGTACTTCGCGTTGATCTGGGTGCCTTTGTACAATGTCTTCGCCAGCCGCGGCGATACTTGCTGCAAGTGACACCATGCGATACGTGTGGTTGATCTGGTCCAGTGCATTCCTGATTCCGTGGGCATGGTTGTATTTCGTCAAGTCCGGTTTCCGCTGGAAGATGCTGCGCGTCAGTCTGGCGACCAGCCTGCTCGGCCTCAGCGAACCGATCTTCGTGCCGGAATACTGGAATCCGCCGAGTCTGTTCGATCTCGCGCAGCGTACCGGTTTCGACATTGAAAGCATGATCTTCTGTTTCGCGATCGGCGGAATCGGGGCGGTGATGTACAACGCGCTTGCCAGCACGGTGATCGTGGCAGTGCCGCACGCAGAGCGGCATGACGGACGCCACCGCTTGCATCGTCTTGCCATCGCGTCACCATATCTGACTTTTCCGTTGTTGTACTTCCTGACGTGGAATCCGATTTATCCGGGTATCGTTGCGCTGGCGATAGGCGGAATCGCCAACGTGCTGTGCCGCCCGGACTTGCTGCGCAATACCCTGGTTGGCGGCGCGCTGTTTTTGTTGCTCTACGCGATCTTCATGCTGTCGCTGGTCATTTTCGCGCCGGGCTATATAGCACGGGTATGGAATTTGTCCGCTCTTTCCGGTGTGTTGCTAGTCGGGATTCCGCTGGAGGAGCTTGCTTTCGGTTTTACTTTCGGTCTGTACTGGGCCGGCATTTATGAGCATTTTACCTGGCACCGCTCCACTGCGCCCGACGCGAAGCTTCCTGCGTCGCA
>JANXXX010000095.1 GCA_025350405.1 Gallionella sp. | reverse complement strand
GTTATCAGGCGCTACGCAAGGTGCTGACCGAGAAGATGACGCCGGACGAGATCATCGCCGAGGTCAAGGCGTCTGCGTTGCGCGGGCGCGGCGGCGCGGGATTCCCCACCGGATTGAAGTGGAGCTTCATGCCGCGTCAATTCGAGGGCGACAAATACATCGTCTGCAACTCGGATGAGGGCGAGCCGGGCACCTGCAAGGACTGGGATATCCTGCGTTACAACCCGCATGCGCTGATCGAGGGCATGGCAATCGCGGCCTATGCGATGGGAGTGAAGACCGGCTACAACTATGTGCACGGCGAAATATTCGAGGCTTACGAGCGCATGGAAGAAGCGTGCGACAAGGCGCGCGCCGCCGGTTATCTGGGCAACAAGATTCTGGGATCGGATTTCAGTTTCGACTTGCACAACCACCTGGGTTATGGCGCCTACATCTGCGGTGAAGAGACCGCGCTGCTGGAATCCATCGAGGGCAAGAAAGGCCAGCCGCGCTTCAAGCCGCCGTTCCCGGCCAGCTTCGGCCTGTATGGCAAGCCGACCACGATTAACAACACCGAAACGTTTGCCAGCATTCCCTACATCATACGCGAGGGCGGCCAGAAATTTCTGGAACTGGGCAAGCCGAATAACGGCGGCACCAAGCTGTTCTCGGTGTCCGGTCATGTGAATAATCCGGGCAATTTCGAAGTGCCGATGGGTACGCCATTCAAGAAGCTGCTGGAAATGGCTGGCGGCATGCGCGGCGGCCGCAAGCTGAAAGCCTGCATACCCGGCGGTTCGTCGATGCCGGTGTTGCCCGGCGACGTCATGATGGATCTGACGATGGATTACGATTCCATCGCCAAGGCCGGCTCGATGCTGGGCACCGGCGCGGTGATCATCATGGATGACACAACCTGCATGGTGCGCGCGCTGGAACGTCTGTCCTATTTTTACTACGAAGAATCCTGCGGCCAGTGCACGCCGTGCCGCGAAGGCACCGGCTGGCTGTATCGCATCGTGCATCGCATCGAGCACGGCGAAGGGCGCAAGGAAGACCTGGATCTATTGTTGAGCGTGGGCGAGAACATCGCCGGGCGCACCATCTGCGCATTGGGCGAGGCTGCGGTGTGGCCGGTGCAGGGTATGCTCAGGCATTTCCGCGATGAATTCGAATATCACATCGAACACAAGCGTTGCTTGGTGTGAATCAAAAGGATTGAGTGAGCGATGATCAATATTGAAATCGATGGCAGGCCGGTACAGACCGAGCGCGGTTCCACGGTGATGGATGCGGCGCACCATGCGGGAGTTTATATTCCGCATTTCTGCTATCACAAAAAATTATCCATCGCGGCCAATTGCCGCATGTGCCTGGTTGAAATCGAAAAGGCGCCCAAGCCCATGCCTGCCTGCGCGACTCCGGCTGCGGAAGGCATGAAGGTGCGCACCCATTCCGAGATGGCGGTCAAGGCACAGCAAGGCGTGATGGAATTCCTGCTGATCAACCATCCACTGGATTGTCCGATCTGCGACCAGGGCGGCGAATGCCAGTTGCAGGATCTGGCCGTGGGTTATGGCGGCGGGGCTTCGCGTTACACTGAAGAAAAACGCATCGTGATGCACAAAGACATCGGCGCACTGGTCTCCACCGAAGAGATGAGCCGCTGCATCCAATGCACGCGCTGTGTGCGTTTCGGCCAGGAGATCGCCGGGGTGATGGAGCTGGGCATGGCGTTCCGCGGCGAGCATGCCGAGATCATGAGCTTCGTGAACAGCTCGGTGGATTCCGAATTGTCCGGCAACATGATAGACCTGTGTCCGGTCGGCGCGCTGACCAGCAAGCCGTTCCGCTACACCGCGCGCAGCTGGGAGTTGTCGCGGCGCCGTTCGGTCAGTCCGCATGATGGCCTGGGTTCCAATCTGGCGGTGCAGGTGAAGGACAACAAGGTGCTGCGTGTGTTGCCGATCGAGAACGAAGCGATCAACGAATGCTGGATCTCCGACAAGGACCGGTTCAGCTATGAAGGCCTGAATTCCCCAGAGCGCTTGACCAAGCCGATGCTCAAGCAGGACGGCAAGTGGATCGAAGTCGAATGGCAGGCTGCGCTGGAATATGTCGCGAACGGTTTGCGCCAGATCGCCGGCAGCGCCGGAGCCGAGCATATTGCCGCGCTGGCGACGCCGCACAGCACGACGGAAGAACTATACCTGTTGCAAAAACTGCTGCGCGGCATCGGCAGCGACAACGTGGATTTTAGATTGCGCCAATCCGATTTCAGCGCGGATGGCAAACAGGCCGGTGCGCCGTGGCTGGGCATGCCCATCGCCGAGCTCAATACGCGCGACCGTTTCCTGATCGTCGGCAGCTTCCTGCGCAAGGATCATCCGCTGCTCGCTGCGCGCATCCGCGAGGCCGTGAAGAAAGGGGCGCAGGTCAACATCATCCATTCCAGCGATGACGATCTGCTGATGCCTATGGCGAACAAAACCATCGTTGCACCGGATGCCTTGGTCGATGCGCTGTCCACGGTGGCGAAGGATATCGCCGCGAAACGGAGCGAAGGCATTGCAGGCAGCCTGGCGAGCGGCGAGCGTGTCGTCGTGCTGCTGGGGAATTTCGCGCAGCACCATCCGCAGGCAGCGCAATTGCATACACTGGCACAACAGATCGCCGCTGCGGCGAACGGAAAATGCGGCTTCCTCGGCGAGGCGGCAAACAGCGTCGGTGCTTATCTGGCCGGCGCGGTGCCGTTCGGCGTTGGTACCAAGGGCGCTAAAGGCATGAATGCCGCGCAGATGCTGGCTTTCCCGCGCAAGGCTTATGTGTTGCTGAATGTCGAGCCAGAACTGGATATGCACGATCCGCAGCGCGCGACGAGCGCGATGCAAGCCGCCGATATGGTGGTGGCAATGTCGGCTTACAAACACCGCGCGACCGAATACGCCGACGTGTTGCTGCCGATCGCGCCGTTCACCGAAACATCGGGCACCTTCGTCAACACCGAGGGCAGCGTGCAAAGTTTCAGGGGCGCGGTCAAGCCCCTGGGTGAATCGCGTCCGGCCTGGAAAGTATTGCGCGTGCTGGGCAATCTGCTGAATGTATCCGGCTTCGATTACGACTCCAGCGAAGCGGTGCGCGACGAAGTGCTGCCCGGAACCAATGTGTCGGACAAGTTGAACAATCATATTGCCGGGGTTGCATTGCAAGCGGCGGCAGCTGGCAGCAATCAGGGCTTGCAACGCGTCAGCGATGTGCCGATCTATTTTGCCGATGCGATCGTGCGCCGCGCGAGCGCACTGCAGAAGACCCGCGATGCGGCGACACCTTGTGTGGCGATGCATAGCGGTGAGCTGAATAAACTGGGCGTGAAATCCGGCGATACCGTCAAGGTCAGCCAGGGCAGCGCGAGCGTGCGCCTGACCGTGCAAGCGAATGATCGGTTGCCCATGCACACTGCGCGCGTCGCTGCAGGCCATCCCGTCACTGCGGCATTGGGCGCGATGTTCGGCACAATCACGGTGGAGCGGTCATGATGGAATTGCTGCAGACACTGGAACACTTCGGCGAAGGCCTGCTCGGCCCGGCGTGGTTGCCACTGTGGACGCTGGTCAAGATACTGCTCATCGTCGTGCCTATCATGCTTACAGTCGCCTACCTGACGCTGGCCGAGCGCTGGGTCATCGCTTACATGCAGATCCGTATCGGCCCGAACCGCGTTGGTCCTTTCGGCTTGCTGCAACCGATCGCCGACGGCATAAAATTGTTGCTCAAGGAAATCATCATTCCGACCGGCTCCAGCAAATTTCTGTTCATCATCGCACCGATCATGGCGCTGGCCCCCGCGCTGGCGGCGTGGGCGGTCATGCCGTTCAGCGACGGCATGGCGCTGGCCAATGTCAATGCCGGGCTGCTGTATATCCTGGCGATGACCTCGCTGGGCATATACGGCATCATCATCGCCGGTTGGGCATCCAACTCAAAGTATGCATTCCTGGGCGCAGTGCGCTCGGCGGCGCAGATCGTGTCGTACGAGATCGCGATGGGTTTCGCGTTGGTGTGCGTGCTGATGGTGTCGCAAAGCATGAACCTGAGCGACATCGTGCATGGTCAGCATGGCCGCTTCGGCATGTTGAACTGGTATTTCATCCCGCTGTTCCCGATGTTCCTGGTGTACCTGATCTCCGGTGTGGCCGAGACCAACCGCGCGCCGTTCGATATGGCCGAGGGC
>JANXXX010000093.1 GCA_025350405.1 Gallionella sp. | reverse complement strand
CGCGCGGGCCAGGTTTAGCGGTTCCCATTTGGCTATATAAAGTTGGAGTTCCATATATTTGGAGTTTCGAATATCGGGTTTGATTTGTTATTGTGGAGTAGTGTGTGGAAACATTAGTTTGGGTGGTACACGTTGTGACGGCAGTGGTGTTGGTGGGTCTGGTGCTGATGCAGCATGGCAAGGGTGCCGACATGGGCGCGGCATTTGGCACGGGTTCGGCTGGCAGCCTGTTCGGTTCCAGTGGCTCAGCAAATTTCCTCAGTCGCAGTACGGCAATCGCTGCGACGCTATTTTTTATTACCAGCTTGTCGCTGACTTATCTTTATTCCCATCCTGCTGAAAAACTCGGGTTGATGGATAAAGTGAGTCCGGCTGCCACTCAGGTGGTTCCAGTTGCGCCTGCGGCCAGTCCTGCGGCGGTCAGCCCGGCAGACGATTCCAAGGCCAAGGACATTCCAAAATAGGTTTAGCGGTATTGCGGTTGTGGTGGAATTGGTAGACACGCAAGCTTGAGGTGCTTGTGCCCGCAAGGGCGTGGGAGTTCGAGTCTCCCCATCCGCACCAAGATTGAAGTCGATGTATGCGTGTATTGGGTATGCGCGTATTGGCCAGTTAAGTATTTAACAAATTAAGCAGCTCGACAAGAAGGTTGTTCAAAAGCAATTCTGGGTTAACTCACTAACCATAAACAGAGGGGGCGTAGCCCAATGTTGGAAAATTACTTTCCGGTGCTGTTATTTATTTGCGTAGGCATCGCGATGGGTGTGGCGCCTGTGATACTGGGCAAGCTGGTATCGCCCAATCGCCCGGACAGCAAAAAACTTTCGTCTTACGAATGTGGTTTCGAGGCGTTTGAAGACGCGCGCATGAAATTCGATGTGCGTTATTACCTTGTGGCTATTTTGTTTATCCTGTTCGATCTCGAAATCGCGTTTCTTTTCCCCTGGGCGATCGTGCTCAAGGAGATCGGCACCTTCGGTTTTGTTTCGATGATGATCTTTCTCGCCATCCTGGTGGTGGGCTTTGTCTATGAGTGGATGAAGGGGGCATTGGAATGGGAGTAGACAGCATTCGCAGTGAGCAGGGGCCCCAAGCTTTTTTGGGGATGAGAACGTCCGCGCATGATGCCCGAGTTCAGTTTCTGCCGGGCAATGAAAGATCGCTGAGTCATAGCTTGCAAGAGGTCTGTCATGGGCATTGAGGGAATTTTGGAGAAGAGTGTCGTCACTACATCGGTAGACACGATTATCAATTACGCGCGCACCGGTTCGCTGTGGCCGATGACTTTTGGTTTGGCGTGCTGTGCGGTGGAGATGATGCACGCCGGTGCGGCGCGCTATGACCTGGATCGTTTCGGCGTGGTGTTCCGCCCCAGCCCGCGCCAGTCCGATGTGATGATTGTGGCTGGCACGCTGTGCAACAAAATGGCACCGGCCTTGCGCAAGGTCTACGACCAGATGGCCGAGCCGCGCTGGGTGATCTCGATGGGTTCCTGCGCCAACGGCGGCGGCTACTATCACTATTCCTATTCGGTAGTGCGCGGCTGTGATCGCATCGTGCCGGTGGATGTGTATGTGCCGGGCTGCCCGCCGACTGCCGAGGCACTGCTGTTCGGCATCATCCAGTTGCAGAATAAAATCAAACGTACCAATACTATTGCGCGCTAGGACAATGAACTATGGCTGCTGATTTGAGCACCTTGCGTGCCGATTTGACCGGTTTTTTTGGCGACAAGCTGGGCAGGATCGAAGAGAGACTGGGCGAGTTGACCATCGTGGTCAAGGCTGACTACATGCTGGATGTGCTGAAGCGTCTGCGTGACGTTGCGAAGTTCCGCTTTGAGCAAATGGTAGACCTGTGCGGTGTGGATTACTCAGCCTATGGTAGCGATGTTTCTGAGGGAGGCGCATATTTCGCCTCGGACTTCGCGCCTATCGACACTGCCGCTTACCCGCATCGTTTTGCGGTGGTCTATCACCTGCTCTCGGTGACGCATAACATGCGCTTGCGGGTGCGTGTGTTTGCTAGCGAAGATGAATTTCCGGTGCTGCCTTCGGTGGCCGAGATTTGGCCGTGCGCCAACTGGTACGAGCGCGAGGCCTTCGATCTGTATGGCATCGTGTTCACCGGGCATCCCGATCTGCGCCGCATCCTCACCGATTATGGATTTGTCGGCAATCCGTTCCGCAAGGACTTTCCTTTGTCCGGCCATGTGGAAATGCGTTACGACCCCGCCCAGCAGCGCGTGATCTATCAGCCGGTCTCGATCGAGCCGCGCGAAGTGACGCCGCGCATCGTGCGCGAAGAACATTACGCCAGCAAAGCTGGAGCGTAACCATGGCGGAAATTAAAAACTACACGATGAATTTTAGTTACGACCGCCCTGCGGGCTTAACTTGCTCGCGCAAGTTAGTCTGCACTGAAATGCATGGTGAACGTGCGTTGCAACAAGTGTTGAGATAGGCAAGGCTATGGCGGAAATAAAAAACTACACCATGAATTTTGGACCCCAGCATCCGTCTGCGCACGGCGTGTTGCGCCTGGTGCTGGAGCTGGATGGCGAAGTCATCGAGCGCGCCGATCCGCATATCGGTCTGCTGCATCGCGCCACCGAGAAACTCGCCGAGCACAAGACTTTCCTGCAAGCCTTGCCCTACATGGATAGACTCGATTACGTCTCGATGATGAGCAACGAGCATGCTTATGTGCTGGCGGTCGAGAAGCTGGCTGGAATAGACGTGCCGTTGCGCGCGCAATACATACGCGTGATGTTCGACGAGATCACCCGCATCCTGAATCACCTGCTGTGGTTGGGCGCGCACGGGCTGGACATCGGCGCGATGACGATGTTCCTGTATTGTTTCCGTGAGCGTGAAGATTTGATGGATGTGTACGAGGCCGTATCAGGCGCGCGTTTGCATGCCTCCTATTATCGTCCCGGCGGCGTGTATCGCGACCTGCCGGATTCGATGCCGCAATATCAGGCCTCCAAGATCCACAACGCCGCAGCGGTAAAGGTGATGAATGAAAATCGCCAGGGTTCGGTGCTGGATTTCCTCGAAGATTTCACCAGCCGCTTCCCCAAGTGCGTGGATGAATACGAAACGCTGCTGACCGATAACCGTATCTGGAAACAGCGCACCGTCAATATCGGCATCGTCACGCCGGAACGCGCGTTGGCGCTCGGCTTCACCGGCCCGATGCTGCGCGGTTCCGGCATCGAATGGGATCTGCGCAAGAAGCAGCCCTATGAAGTTTATGACCGCCTGAATTTTGATATCCCGGTCGGCAAGACCGGTGATTCATATGACCGTTATCTGGTGCGCGTCGAGGAGATGAGGCAAAGCAATCGCATCATCCGGCAATGCATCACCTGGCTGCGCGCCAATCCCGGGCCGGTCATGACTGACGATCATAAATTTGCACCGCCCACGCGCGTAGCCATGAAAGAAAACATGGAAGAGCTGATCCATCACTTCAAGCTGTTCACCGAGGGGATGCACGTACCCGCCGGCGAGGCGTATGCGGCGGTGGAACATCCCAAGGGCGAGTTCGGCATTTACCTGATCTCGGACGGCGCGAATAAACCCTACCGCATGAAGATACGCGCGCCGGGTTTCGCGCATATGGCGGCGCTCGACGAGATGGCGCGCGGCCACATGATCGCCGACGTGGTGACCATCATCGGCACGCAGGACATTGTTTTTGGTGAAGTGGATCGCTAATGGGCGTTTCTGCAAACAAATTTATTGGGGTGTTTTGATGTTGTCCGAACAAATACAGGCCGGGATCAACCGCGAGCTGAAGAAATATCCGGCGGATCAGAAGCAATCCGCCGTGATGGCGGCCTTGCGTTTCGTGCAGGATGAGCAGGGCTGGATATCCGACGATGACATGGCGGACATCGCGGCTTACCTTGGCATGGCACCAATGGCAGTGTACGAAGTCGCGACTTTTTACCACATGTATAACCTCAAACCGATGGGCAAGCACACCATCACGGTGTGCACCAATCTGTCTTGCACGCTGTGTGGCGCATTGGACACCGTTAAATATATCGAATCAAAGCTGGGCATCGGTATCGGCGAAGTGACCGCGGACGGCAAGTTCGGGCTGCGCGAAGGTGAGTGTATGGGGGCATGCATCGATGCGCCGCTGTTCGCCATCAACAACAAAAAACTGTGCGGCCGACTGACGCCGGAAAAGATCGATCAAATTTTGGCGGAGCTGGGCAAGTCATGAGCGGTGCTGAAAAAATTATGAACGGCCCGGTCATTTTTACCACTAAGGATTTCGACCAGCCATGGACGCTGGAAAATTATCTCAAGGTCGGCGGTTATCAGGCGCTACGCAAGGTGCTGACCGAGAAGATGACGCCGGACGAGATCATCGCCGAGGTCAAGGCGTCTGCGTTGCGCGGGCGCGGCGGCGCGGGATTCCCCACCGGATTGAAGTGGAGCTTCATGCCGCGTCAAT
>JANXXX010000090.1 GCA_025350405.1 Gallionella sp. | reverse complement strand
CCACCTTGGCCTTGAATCCCGGTGCGTGATTCCTTCTCGTCCTTCTCATGCGCTTGCTCCTTTGTTGGCCGTATTCTGCAAGGCTTGGGTTGAGCAAGGCTACCACTTATCGCACTGTCCGAATTACCGAGGCCATCTCTGGTCAGTGATGAACATGTTATCTCCACAACAAAATAATTGCTAAATACAGCAATCGAGCTATCTATCTGAACGCAGCAAGTATCTGGAATCCATAATCAGCCAAGTGCGGATACCCGCCGTTATATCCGCCCTTGGTTTGACTTCTATTCTGGGTAAACGTTAAGCAATGCACGCCCAGTTGGCTATCGACGCTGACAGCGCAGTAAGCCATCCGAGAGTTGCATAAAACTCGGCATCCAATTGGGGCACATGATCGTCAGAAACATTGTTGTGTTTGTCGTTCATTTTGATACTCCTTATCAGGTTGATGAATGCAGCAACCGAGCCACACTCTTGGAACATGGTAAGTGTTGAATATTGCACCGCAGTTAATTTTTTGTTTCAGGATTATTGTGAGTGTCCGAGCCAAATCGTTGCCGTGCACTCAAGATAATCGTTTGTTCTTTTTATCGCCCTGCCGACACGACCCGCCCATCTGCTGGTGACAGATAGAGGTGTTTAGTGGCTTGTCTGAGGGGCGCCCATCGCGACCACAGGAAATGCTGCGCAGGATAAAGCAAGGTACAAAAATAATCGATGCGACATATCCATCCTCCGCAATTGAATCAGCGCGCATCCAGCAAGGTCAGCGAGATCAGCTTCATCTGATTATTGATCTGTTCAACTTTGGAATTGAAATAGTTGAAAAAGATCATCGCATTTAGCGCGATGAATATGCACCCCTTAAGCCGCCCAGATTGGGCAAGATTTCCGTCATGTTAGGGATGCTTCATTACAGAGCCTTTACAAAAATATTAAATATATTCGCGGCAATACTTGATCAAAAAACTTGAGGCGATCAAGCCCGTTTCCGCTCCCGCCTTGCAATTTGATTCGCAATACTGGCCTACGCGCAGGCTAAAGCGTACCAATTCCGCCCCAGAGCAGCAGATACTCGCCAATCCAGATTTGCATGAGCAACTGTAATAATTTTGTAATACAATCGCCTTAACATGCGCTCCGCAACAAGACGTTATTGGTTTACTTGGCTTCCTGAATAAACAGAGGCAATCTGAAATAGCGGCAAGCAAAACACTCAATCCAATGGAGACATCATGAATAGCAAACTGAAACAACTCATCATCGGCATCACCGCTGCCACTGCGGTCGCTTATGCCGGCGCAAGCCAGGCAACCGACATCACCGGCGCGGGCGCCACTTTCCCTTACCCGGTGTATGCCAAGTGGGCTGATGCCTACAAGACACAAACCGGCATCGGCCTGAATTACCAATCCATCGGCTCCGGCGGCGGCATCAAGCAGATCACCGCGAAGACCGTTGATTTCGGCGCTTCCGACAAGCCGCTGACACTGGAAGAGCTCGACAAAGAAGGTCTGATGCAATTCCCCACCGTGATCGGTGGCGTGGTTCCGGTTATCAATGTTGCCAGCATCGAAGCAGGCAAGCTGAAATTGGACGGCACGACCCTGGCTAATATTTTCCTGGGCAAGATCACCAAGTGGAATGATCCGGCAATCGCCGCGCTGAACAAGGATATCAAGCTGCCCGATGATGACATCACCGTGGTGCATCGCTCGGATGGTTCCGGCACCAGCTTTGTTTTCACCAACTACCTGTCCAAAGTGAGCGCTGAGTGGAAATCTTCGGTAGGCGAAGGTACGGCACCCAACTGGAAGGCCGGCGTGGGCGGCAAGGGCAACGAAGGCGTAGCCGCCAATGTGCAACACATCAAGGGCACCATCGGTTATGTGGAATACGCTTATGCGCTGCAAAACAAGATGAACCATGTCCAAATGAAGAACCGCGATGGTCAGTTCGTACAGCCGGACACCGCATCTTTCAAGGCCGCAGCAGCAGGCGCGCAATGGGACAAGGCACCGGGATTCTATGAGATCCTGACCGACGAAGCTGGCAAGGCTAGCTGGCCAATCAGCGGCGCGACCTTCATCCTGATGCATAAGGTGCAGGACAAGCCGGAAACCGGCAAGGAAGTGCTGAAGTTTTTCGACTGGGCTTATGAGAAAGGCGACAAGCTGGCTGCTGATTTGGATTACGTGACATTGCCGGATAATGTAGTCAAGTTGATTCATGCCGCATGGAAAGCGCAAATCAAGGATGCAACAGGCAAGGCTGTCTGGAAATAAAAGCTGGCAGTGTGTGGCTGACACAGCACATGCTTAAGCTATAATCGCGGGGGCAAATGCCCCCGTTATTTTTGCCCCAGTATTATTTTGCTCTATTATCTTTCTGGTTAAAAAGTACACAACCATGCCGATGTTTTCACATGAAGCGCGCCTCAAACGCCAAGCGGTGTACGACTTGCTGTTCCGCAGCCTGACGCGTGTCTCCGCATTTGGTGTGTTGGCGTTATTGGTAGCGATCATCGTTTCACTCGTGGTGGGCAGCATGCCCGCCATCCATGCTTTTGGCTTCGGCTTTCTGACCAGTTCCGACTGGAACCCGGTCAATGATAAATTCGGCGCACTGATTCCTATCATCGGTACGCTCATCACCTCGGGCATCGCGCTGCTGATCGCAATCCCGGTGAGTTTCGGCATCGCGCTTTTCCTCACCGAACTGTCGCCGCGCGTTCTGCGCCGCCCGCTCGGCATCGCGATCGAATTGCTGGCGGGTATACCCAGCATCATCTACGGCATGTGGGGGCTGTTCGTGTTCGCCCCGCTGTTCGCCGACCATGTCGAACCCTGGATCAACAAGCATATCGGCACCCTGTCTTATATCGGCCCGTTCTTCAAAGGCCCGCCGATGGGCATCGGCATGCTGACTGCAGGCATCATTCTCGCGATCATGGTCATCCCGTTCATCGCCTCGGTGATGCGCGACGTATTTGATGTGGTACCCGCCCTGCTCAAGGAATCCGCGTACGGACTCGGCGCCACCACATGGGAAGTGATGTGGCAGGTGGTTCTGCCCTATACAAAGGTGGGTGTGGCCGGAGGCATCATGCTCGGGCTGGGGCGCGCCTTGGGCGAAACCATGGCGATCACCTTCGTGATCGGCAACGCCCACGAGCTGAGCAAGTCGCTGTTGATGCCGGGCAACAGCATTTCCTCGGCGTTGGCCAACGAATTCACCGAGGCGGTCGGAGAGCTATACACTTCCTCGCTGATCGAACTCGGCCTGATCCTGTTTTTCATCACCTTCGTCGTCCTGTCCATCGCGCGCTACATGCTATACAAGCTGGGACAGCGCGAGGGGCAGGCTGCATAACAGGCCACCTGAACATCATGCTGAACCTCTACACACGCCGCCGCATCTACAACGCAATGGGACTCACCGTCTCGGTGCTGGCGATGCTGTTCGGCCTGTTCTGGCTATGCTGGATATTGATCACCTTGCTGGATCACGGGCTGCCTGCACTGACCCCCGTGGTATTCGAGAAAATGACCCCGCCGCCGGGCAGCGCTGGCGGCCTGCTCAACGCCATCGCGGGCAGCGCGATGATGACGCTGGTCGGCACATTGATCGGCACACCGATCGGGATATTGGCCGGCACCTATCTGGCTGAGTTCGGCCAGCGCGGCTGGATGGCGCCGGTCACCCGCTTCATCAACGATGTGTTGCTGTCCGCCCCTTCCATCGTGATCGGCCTGTTCGTGTATGAAATCTATGTGGTCAGGGTCAAACATTTTTCCGGATGGGCGGGCGCGCTGGCCTTGTCGATACTGGTGATCCCGATCGTGATCCGCACCACCGAAAACATGCTGCGCCTGGTTCCCAGTACGCTGCGCGAAGCCGCTGCGGCACTCGGCGCGCCGCAATGGAAGGTGATCAACTTCGTCACTTTACGTGCTGCCCGAGCGGGCATCATCACCGGCGTGTTGCTGGCCGTGGCGCGCATCAGCGGTGAAACCGCACCGCTGTTGTTCACCTCACTCAACAACCAGTTCTGGAGCAGCAACATGGATCAGCCGATGGCCAATCTGCCGGTGGTGATCTTCCAGTTCGCGATGAGCCCCTACGAGGACTGGCAAAAGCTTGCCTGGGCAGGCGCGCTGCTGATTACTGTCAGCGTGTTGACACTCAACATCCTGGCGCGCGTATTGTTCCGGCAAAGCGCTACTACACATTAATACAGGTCATTAACAAGGCAAGCACATGGACATTGAAATAATCGCCAATCCGAAGATCACCATCAAAGACCTGAATTTTTTTTACGGGAATTACCGCGCGCTCAAAGACATCAACCTGAGCATCGCGGAAAAAATGGTGACCGCATTTATCGGCCCGTCCGGCTGCGGCAAATCCACACTGCTGCGCACCTTCAACCGCATGTACCAGCTCTATCCGAAACAAAAAGCCACCGGCGAAATCATGCTGGATGGCGAGAATATCCTCGACCCGAAACAAGACTTGAACATGCTGCGCGCCAAGATCGGCATGGTGTTCCAGAAACCCACACCGTTCCCGATGTCGATCTATGACAACATTGCATTCGGCGTAAAACTATACGAAAACCTCAGCAAGCATGACATGGAAGCCCGCGTCGAATGGGCGCTGCGCAAAGCCGCGCTGTGGGGCGAGGTGAAAGACAAGCTCAAACAAAGCGGCACCGGGCTTTCTGGCGGCCAGCAACAACGCCTGTGCATCGCCCGCGCCATCGCGGTCAAGCCGCAAGTGCTGCTGCTGGACGAACCCACCTCCGCGCTCGACCCGATTTCCACCGCGCACATCGAGAAGTTGATCGACGAACTGAAGGAAGACTTCACCATCGTCATCGTCACGCACAACATGCAGCAAGCCGCGCGCATCTCCGACTACACCGCGTACATGTACCTGGGCGACCTGATCGAACTCGGCGAAACCAGCACCGTGTTCACCAACCCTAAGCGCAAGGAAACCGAGGACTACATTACCGGAAGGTTCGGCTAATCAAACCCACCACACCTCGGGATCCGATAATCTTCCCTTACCAAAACAGTCGCCATGCTGTGCATCCGCACAACACGGCTCACCGATACCACCGATGCCATCCATAGCAAAAACCTTCTCTCCCGAGATTCAGGGAATACGTGCCATATCTATCTTGGCAGTCATCTTCTTTCACCTGAGCGCACAAGCCCTTCCCGGGGGATATGTCGGCGTGGATATGTTCTTTGTCATATCCGGATTCCTGATCACCCGAATGATAGCCACGGAGATCGCGGCCGGAAATTTTTCCATTGCCAGGTTCTATAAAAACCGGGTGGTCAGATTATTGCCCAACCTGTTTTTGATGATCGCAGCCTCAGTGCTGATTTCATACTTCGTACTGAAGCCATACGAGTTTATGCAATACGCCAAGAGCCTGCAATTCTCGGCGATCTATGTGACCAACATTGTGTTTTCCCGCCAGCAGGGCTATTTCGATCTCTCGCGTGAGGTCAAGCCGCTGTTGCACACCTGGTCGCTATCCATCGAGGAACAGTTTTATCTGTTCTTCCCCGTGCTGTTGATTCTGCTGTACAAACTGAAATCGCACCGCATGTTGATTATTTTTATCATCGCACTGGCCTCATTCTGGGCACGCTATTGGTACATTGAACAGCACATGCCCACACAGGGATTCTTTTCTTTCGTTGGCAGGATATGGGAATTCATCATCGGCGCGGCAGTCGCCACCGCACCACAACGCCTTAAGGATGCTGTGTCCGCCAACGAGCCGCTGGCGCTGAGCGGAGTGCTGTTGATGATCTTGTCGCTCATTTTTCTGGATGATGGGGTGGCGTATTCAGGTTTGCTTTTGCTCGTGCCGTGTCTGGCGACCGCGCTGGTCATCCTGTCCAGTGCGGGCACCATCACCGGGCGGGCGTTGGGCTGGAAATATCTGGTCTTTATCGGCGGGATGTCCTACTCCCTGTATCTGTGGCACTGGCCGTTGCTGTCATGGGTGCGCAATGCGGACTATGACATCAGTCGCACCACCCAGAATCTGATCATGATAATGGCGACGGTAATCATTTCATTCCTGGCCTGGAAATACGTGGAAGAACCTTGCCGCCGCAATCGGGGAAAATTTTCCGGTAAGTCCGTCGCCTCCTTCACATTTATTTTTTTCGTGTTTTGTAATGTCTTCGGCATCTATATCTACGAACATCAAGGCATGGAGAATCGCTTCCCCAACTGGGTGAAGGTCAAGCAAAATATCGAACACTACGATTTCAATGCAGCAACCGGTGTCCAATTAAAGTACCCTAGCAACGGCTCGTTCGGCAAAACCGATGCGCAGGATAAAATACTGATCATCGGTGATTCTCATGCAGGAGCCTGGTATCCGGCCTTTTACGCTGCCATTCAGAAAACGAATTACCAAGGAGTGTTGGCGGGGCTACCGGGATGCCCCCCACTTTTCGGGATTATGAGTTATGAAGGTGCAAAAGACATCTGCGAAGGGGATTTTGACACCAGCATAGCTAATCTGCTCAAGGCGCAAAAATTCAAGAAGGTTTTTCTGGTGGCGCACTGGAGCATGTATTCGGAAGGCGAACCGGAAAAACAACCCAATCATTTCATCTCGGACTCGACCACCACCTCTTATGATGCGAAGTCCAGCAAGGCAGTGATGGCAAGAGCTCTGGAAAGTACGATCAAACGATTCAATGAAAATGGAGCGCAGGTTGTGATCGTACACAGCGTGCCGGTGCTGCCGAAAATCATTCAGAGCCTGCCGGAAGATTTCACTACCCCCTTGCCTGTGTATCAGAACCAGAATCGTTTCATGACCGATTTTGTCGCTAGCCACCGGGGGAGCCTCTCGCTCTCCGCAATCGATCCTGCCGAGGTTTTCTGTGCCAACGAAGTGTGCATCTCCAGGGCCGAAGGTAATGTGCTGTACACGGACAACAATCACGTCAGCCAGGCCGGGGCAGCCAGATTGATTGGCTTGGTTGGTGCAGCCTTGAACTAAAATGCCTGCAACAAACCCCGGCTGTTCAGTTAAGGGGTTAGCATTAAGGCTGCCTTTTTAGTTGCAGCCCGGAAACCTGAACTTCGTGACCATCAAGTTTCGACACAAACTGGCCTGCTAGGAGAAAGGCCATGAAGGGCCACTCCTCGGCCACTACTGCCGTTAGGAAACGGCTGCTTTGTGCAATTCAAATCGAGGAGTTCATGGGCAGAGATGTGCTGCGGTTTCAACCGGTCGATGCAACAGATTGATAAAATCGTTCAGCGGGTGTTTCGTAGTTAAGTGTTTTCCTTGGACGTTCGTTCAATCGTCTCGCCACTGCTGTAAGTTTAGCCTGAGAGTATACAGACAGGTCAAT
>JANXXX010000067.1 GCA_025350405.1 Gallionella sp. | reverse complement strand
CCCGAGTGAGGAAGAAAAATCTCACCCAGAAATAGAAACAAAAAAAGAAACCGAAAACCGGGGCAGCGCCGTTCCGCTGCATGAAGAAGGTTGCCCTCTTAAACTCGATGCATTATTGTCTTGACGGAGGGGTCCACTGTACTAAGCCTAAATAATACCGGCAATTTATAACCCACTCGTGCGATTTGCCACGCCACTATTTTCCATAAAACTGTGCCCCTATCAACCTACAACCCCCCGCGCAACTGCGGCCTCGACCTTATCTATTGTGACGAATCACTCTTGGTGGCTAACAAGCCCGCCGGGCTCCTTTCAGTACCGGGACGCGGGATGGATAAAGCGGATAGCCTGGCAATCCGGGTGCAGAGTGAATTTCCTGATGCCCGTAGCGTGCATCGGTTGGACATGGGTACCTCAGGCCTGGTGATATTTGCCCGTGGTGAGGATATGCACCGTCGGCTTTCCCTTTTGTTCCGCGAACACAGAGTGAAAAAATGCTATATCGCGATGGTAGCAGGACGGGTTGTAACCAGCGCCGGCGCAGTTGATCTGCCGCTGAGCGCCGACTGGCCGAATCGCCCGCGACAAAAAGTGGATTTCACCAGCGGCAAATTCTCTCTCACGCGCTATCGATTGTTGTCGCATGATGTAGTGGCAAGTGCTAGCCGTGTCCAATTGGAACCGGTCACTGGCCGCACCCATCAGCTGCGTGTTCACATGGCAACCATTGGACATCCGATTCTGGGCGACTTATTGTATGGGGACGAAGCGGGTAGCCGCACAGAACGGATGCTGCTTCATGCGCGTGAGCTCAGTTTCGCCCATCCGCTCAACCAAGCACCGCTGACCTTGACATGCGAACCTCCGTTTTAAACTCAATCCGCCGTTGTTGCCTTTCTAAAATTTCTGCATGGCAATATCCTTTTCACCTCACGACCGTGAAGTAGTGTTGCCAGTGATATACTTGCGCCCGTTTTGTTTAACCCACTCCCCGAGGAATACATGAAAAGTTTTTTGATGTCGTTGACGATTGCTGTAACTTGCCTGAGTTTGTTCGCCGCTACGGCAGAAGCCAAGCGTTTTGGCGGTGGCAGCACTGTCGGCAAGCAACGGACGATGGCTCCGCAACAGGTGCAGAAGGCGCCGACGGCCGCTCCGGCACCTGCTCCGACCGCAGCACCTGCCCCGGCAGGCAATAAATGGCTCGGCCCCTTGGCTGGCTTGGCGATCGGCGCTGGCTTGGGCGCACTGTTTGCCGGTGGCGGCTTAGGCGGTTTAGGCGGTGCGATGAGCGGCATTCTGATGGCGGTTCTGGCTGGCGTTGCGGTGATGTTCCTGATTTCCCTGTTCCGCAAGAAGCAGCCGCAGTCCGCGATGCAATACGCCGGTGCGGGTGCACCATACAATGAACCGCAATCCGCGCAACAGTCCGCGTATGGCGGCGGTGCCGCACCTGTCGACTCTGCTGTGGCTTCATCTGTGGCAAGCAACATCCCGGCGGATTTTCCGGTAGAAAGTTTTCTGCGTAGCGCAAAGACTTCTTTTATTCGATTGCAAGCCGCGAATGACTGCAAAGATCTGAACGACATCCGCGAATACACCACACCGGAGATGTTCGCTGAAGTATCGATGCAGATGCAAGAGCGTGACAATGCACCGCAGAAAACCGATGTCATAGCGATCAGCGGCGAGTTACTGGCTGTGACCAACGAAGGTGATTTGGCAATTGCCAGCGTGCGCTTTACCGGACAACTCTCCGAGAATAATGGCTCACCAGAAAATATCGATGAAATCTGGCATGTGCAAAAAAACCTGCGCGATGAGAAATCGGTATGGCTACTAGCCGGGATTCAGCAAACCACGTTGCACTAAGTTACTACATGTTCGCCCAGCCCTCTGCTGCAGCATTGAATCACCTGCTCAAGCAGAACAGCTGGGCATTGCCACGGCTCGCGCATTTTGCGGGCAAGACGGCGCGGTTCGACATCGCGCCGTTTTCTTTTAACTTCACGATTCTCTCCGACGGTACGCTGCGCAGTGCTGACGCGGACACAAGCGCAGATGCAGTTTGCGTGATTGCACCGTCACTATTGCCGCGACTCGCTCTTCATGATGAATATGCGCATACCGATATTCACAGCGAAGGCGACATCGGCTTGCTGACGGAAATTTTTTTTCTGTCGCGCAACCTGCGCTGGGATACGGCGGAAGGCCTGAGCCATATCACCGGAGACATCGTGGCGGAGCGCATCGTGCAAGGCATGCACAACACCCAGCAACAGTTGCGCAATTCGGCGCTGAATCTATCCCTGGCCGCAGTAGAATATTGCACGGAGGAGCGGCCGCTACTGGCCAAGCCACAACAGATATTAGCCTTCATGCAGCAAGTCGATACGCTGCGTGATGATGCGGCGCGTCTGGAGCTACGCATTGGCCGTTTGCTTTCTGCCAGAAAAAGCTAACCATGCGCATTTTCCGTTTGCTCAAAATTGTGTTCGTGGTGCTGCGTTTCGGCCTGGACGAGTTCCTGCTGGCGCATGAGCGTGTGCGCTGGATGCGCGTGCCGTTGAACATCCTGCTGTTCCTGCGTAACACCGACAAGCCGCGCGCGGTGCGGTTGCGCCTCGCGTTGGAAGCTCTCGGGCCTATCTTCGTCAAATTCGGCCAGATGCTGTCCACACGCCGCGACTTGATCCCCGCCGACATCGCCGATGAGCTTGCCAAGCTGCAAGATCAGGTTCCGCCGTTCCCTTCCGCGCAGGCCGTCGCGGTGCTGGAAGCGGCTTACGGGAAGCCTTTGCGCGAGATATTCCAAAGCCTGGATGAAACGCCGGTGGCCAGCGCCTCGGTCGCGCAGGTGCATTTTGCGGTGCTGCCACCCCAAGGAATATATAGGCCACGCGAAGTTGCCGTCAAGATATTGCGTCCTGGCATCACCGATATCATCGCGCACGACGTCGCGTTGCTGAAAGTCGCGGCCGACCTGATCGAATGGTTGTGGGCGGACGGCCGCCGCCTCAAGCCGCGCGAGGTGATCGATGAATTCGAAAAGCATCTGGAAGACGAGCTCGACCTGATGCGCGAGGCGGCCAATGGCAGCCAGCTCAGACGCAACTTCGCGGGTTCGCCGCTGCTGTCGGTTCCCGAGATGTATTGGGATTTTTGCAGCACACAGGTGATGGTGATGGAGCGCATGTATGGCATGCCGGTCAGCCAGGTGAGCGCATTGCGCGCAGCCGGGGTGGACATACCCAGGCTGGCCGCAAACGGAGTGGAGATCTTTTATACGCAGGTATTTCGCGACGGGTTCTTTCACGCCGACATGCATCCGGGCAATGTCCAGGTTATTGCCACGGGACAAAATGCCGGCCAATATATCGCGCTGGATTTCGGCATCATGGGCACCCTGACCGACACGGACAAACATTATCTCGCGCAAAATTTCATCGCCTTCTTCCGCCGCGATTACAAGCGCGTCGCCGAGGTGCATATCGAGTCCGGCTGGGCGCCCGCCGAGACCCGCGTAGACGAACTGGAGGCGGCGATCCGCGCGGTGTGCGAACCGATCTTCGACAAACCGTTACGCGAGGTTTCATTCGGGCGCGTGCTGCTGCGCCTGTTCCAGACTTCGCGCCGATTCGGTATTCAGGTTCAACCGCAACTGGTGTTGCTGCAAAAAACGCTGCTCAACGTCGAAGGGTTGGGGCTGCAACTCGATCCCGAACTGGATTTGTGGAAGACCGCCAAACCGTGGCTGGAACGCTGGATGGCCGAGCAGGTCGGCTGGCGTGGTTTTATCAAAACGTTGAAAGCCGAAGCGCCCAACTATGCGACGCTGCTGCCACAACTGCCGCGCCTGTTGCATCGTTATCTCACCAACGAAGCCGATAATCGCAACGATGAATTGCAGCTCAATATTTTAAAGCAGCAGAGACGCTATAACACTTTGCTGGTACTGATCAGCATGATGTTATTGGGTCTGATTTCACTTGAAGCTTATACTTTTTATATGCGCTAAAGTATCAAGTCTATTGCTGTCATTATTAAAATACGCTACAGTTAATCCTTAGTACCTCAGTATGGTATTAAACCTAACATCGAACTTCTCTCAATTAGTTAAAGGATCAAAAAAAATCATGAATAATCCGCTGGACTCATTGTGGGGCACTGTAATTTCTGGCCTCGTTTTAACCGTTGCGCTGTACATGCTTGCACACGCGCTTGTTTGAAATTTTAATGTCCGGTCATTTCGGATGCTTTATCGTTTAAGGAGATCATAAATGGACTACGTACCGGCAATTATGCGCTGGCTGCATTTGATGGCAGGGGTGATGTGGATAGGCCTGCTGTATTATTTCAACTTCGTTCAGGTCGCGGCACTCAAGGCTGCTGCAGCCGATAACACCGCTGCAGGCATCACCAAGCATGTCGCTCCGCGCGCACTGTTTTATTTCCGTTGGGCCGCACTGGTAACCTGGCTGGCGGGCGCTGCATTGCTCGGTAGCAATTTCGTTGCGGCGTTTACGTTGCATGCTGGTCATGCGGCTATCGGTATCGGCACCTGGCTGGGCACGATCATGTTGCTCAATGTCTGGGGGTTGATCTGGCCGAACCAGAAGAAAATCCTTGGCATCAAACCGGCTACGGATGAAGAGAAAGTCAAGGCACGCCGCATCGCTTTCCTGGCTTCGCGCACCAATACAATGCTGTCGATTCCGATGCTGTTTTTCATGGCGGCAGGCGCGCATTCGGCTATTTACGGTATTTAAAAGTAGCGCCGTGTTTCAGTCACAAAACAAAACCCGCCGAGAGGCGGGTTTTGTTTTCTGGACAGGTATGCCCTGTTCCTAGCCTATTAACCTATTCGACCGTAACCGACTTGGCAAGATTGCGCGGCTTGTCCACATCCGTCCCCTTGAGCAGCGCTGCGTGATAAGCCAGCAATTGCACCGGAATCGAATGCAGGATCGGCGATAAGAGCCCTACATGACGCGGAGTACGGATGACATGCACGCCTTCACTTGCGGTGAAGTTGCTGTCGAGATCAGCGAACACATAAACCTGCCCGCCACGCGCGCGCACTTCCTGCATATTGGATTTGACCTTTTCCAGCAGCGTGTCATTCGGCGCGATCACCACCACTGGCATGTCTTCGTCCACCAGCGCCAACGGGCCGTGCTTGAGTTCGCCCGCCGGATAGGCCTCGGCGTGGATGTAGGAAATTTCTTTTAATTTCAGCGCGCCTTCCAGCGCGATCGGATAATGGATGCCGCGCCCGAGGAACAACGCGTGTTGTTTGGTGGCAAAGGCTTTAGCCCATTCGCGGATCTGCGGCTCGAGGTTGAGCGCGTGCTGCACGCTGGCGGGAATCTGGCGCAGCGCTTCCAGCATCGCGTGTTCCTGCGGCGGTTCGAGCAAGTCGCGTTGCTTGGCCAGCGTCGCGGCGAGGATGAACAGCGCGACCAGTTGCGTGGTGAATGCCTTGGTGGAAGCCACGCCGATCTCAGCCCCGGCGCGGGTGTAGAACACTAGCTTGGAAGCACGCGGTATCGCGCTTTCCTGCACGTTGCATATTGAAAGTGTTTGCGTCTGACCCAGCGACTTGGCGTGCTTCAACGCTTCCATCGTGTCCAGCGTCTCGCCTGATTGCGAGATGGTGACGATGAGCTGGCGCGGGTTGGGCACCGAGCTGCGGTAACGGTATTCGCTGGCGATCTCTACCGAGGTGGGTATCTTGGCAATGCTTTCCAGCCAATACTTGGCGGTAAGTCCGGCGTAATAGCTAGTGCCTGCGGCGAGAATCAATATCGCATCAATGTCGCGGAATGTTTCAGCGGCCCGTGCGCCGAACAACGTTACATCGAAACGGTTGCTATCGATCACCGCCTCGATGCTGTCGGTGAGCGCGCGCGGCTGTTCGTGGATTTCCTTCTGCATGAAGTGGTTGTATGGCCCCAGTTCCAGCGAAGCCAGTGACACCTCGCTGACATGCACTTGGCGCTCGATCTTCTTTCCGTCGCGGTCAAGCAGCGTGATGCCGTCGCGGGTAAGCAATGCGGAATCGCCGTCCTCCAGATAGATCACGCGGCGAGTCGCTGACAATAATGCCGAGACATCGGACGCGATGAAATTTTCACCCTCGCCCAGACCGATCAACAGCGGGCAGCCCATGCGCGCGCACACCATCTGATCCGGCACTTGCTTGCAGATGACCGCGATGGCGTAGGCACCAGTTAACTCGGCGATGGCCTGCCGTGTCGCGGCAAACAAATCCTTGCTCTTCTGGTAGTAGTGGTGGATCAGGTGCGCGATGACTTCGGTGTCGGTCTGCGATTCAAACACGTATCCCATCCGTTTCAGCCTGGCGCGCTGTTCTTCGTGATTCTCGATGATGCCGTTGTGCACCACGGCGATGTCGCCGCTGGAGACATGCGGATGCGCGTTGAATTCCGTGACCCCGCCATGCGTCGCCCAGCGCGTGTGGCCGATGCCGGTGGTGCCGGTGAGTTTTTCCTGATCTGCGCGGCCCTGCATCTCGGCGACTCGCCCGATGGCGCGCACGCGGCGAATCTCGCCGCTGCCGAGCACGGCCACGCCCGCCGAATCATAGCCGCGATATTCCAGACGGCTCAAGCCTTCGATCAACAAGGGGACTACATTGCGTTGCGCTACTGCGCCTACGATTCCGCACATTATTTATGCTCCAATATATAACTAAATCAACTCATCCAACCAGCACTTTGATGAGGTGGGCAAAAGGGATTGAAGCAGCAATATTGATTGACTGTAAAAGAGTAACAGCCGCATCGAGATATCGAAATGCCTCTCGGTGAAGCATGTTTTCGAAACCTGAGCTTGTGCTGGTTTAAACCCTTTTAATTGCCAGCTCAATATATCCATTGCAACCATATCTGCTCGGTGTTTTAGATCATCAAAAAACTTGTTTGAATGTTTAAGCTAACCAATTTGAATGGTAGAGATAGCAACAACCGCCCTTTTCGAATAAATGAGAACAAAGGCAATTGCTGTTGCCATTTTGCCATGGATTTTACGATACGGAATTTGGCGAGCAGCATTTATCTGAAACAAAGACAACTTATTGCTGGGCGGTTTCAAGATCCAAGTGCAACAAGGTTAAGTTGATTTGCCCAGTAAGTCTTAAAGTCAAAAGCGCCTTCAGGAAGGAAGACTTCAGCAGGGCATTTCCAGTTTAGCGTTTTTCTGGGGCGCGTGTTGA
>JANXXX010000045.1 GCA_025350405.1 Gallionella sp. | reverse complement strand
CCCACCGGCTTACGCTTTTGCATCAACTCCGCAGCACTGACACTGGACAAACACTCACCTCCCCAGCCAATACCATAAAACCGTTAACGCCATGAAACTGCTATTCGATTTATTTCCCGTCCTGCTGTTCTTTGTCGCCTTCAAATGGCAGGGTATATATGTGGCCACCTCGGTGGCGATTGGCGCGACCATCGTCCAAATCATCTGGACCAAATACCGGCACGGCAAGGTCGACATGATGTTATGGGTGACCTTTGCCATCGTCAGCATATTCGGCGGCGCAACGCTGTTGCTGCATGACGAAAACTTCATCAAATGGAAACCTACCGTGTTGTACTGGGTGTTTTCATCCGTCTTGCTGTTCTCGAATTTACTGTTTCACAAGAACCTGATGCGCACCTTGTTGCATGAGAAGATCGCCCTCCCGGTACATGCTTGGAATCGCCTTAACCTGGGCTGGAGCCTGTTCTTTGCCGTGCTCGGTTTTATCAACCTGTATGTGGCGTTCAACTACTCCACAGATACCTGGGTAAATTTCAAATTGTTCGGCTTTACCGGATTGATGCTGATATTCATCCTGGCGCAAGGCTTGTGGTTATCAAAATATATAGATGAAAAGAAGGAACACAACTAAATGGGAACTTTATAAATGTGGTACGCAATTGTTGGGCAGGACGTGCCGAATAGTCTGGACAAGCGCATGGCAGTCCGGCCTGCCCATGTAGCGCGCTTGCAAGAACTGCAGAACCAGGGCCGCCTGCTGCTGGCTGGGCCATTCCCTGCCGTGGATGCCGCAGATCCCGGCGTAGCGGGCTTCACCGGCAGCCTGATCGTCGCCGAATTCACTTCCTTGCCCGCTGCGCAAGAATGGGCACAGGCCGACCCTTACGTCACCGCTGGGGTATATGCCAATATTCGCGTGCAGCCTTTCAGAAAAACCTTCCCGCAATGAATGCATGCGAATCACAAATGCGCGCGCGGCTTGCCGTGTTTGATCCGGTACAGCTGGACATCATCGATGAAAGCCACAAGCACGCCGGACATGCCGGTGCGCGAGAGGGTGGCGGACATTATGTGCTGAACATCGCCTCGGCACGGTTTGCCGGTTGTAACACGGTTGCACGCCACCGTATGATATATTCCGCGCTGGGAGAGTTGATGAAGCGCGAAATACATGCACTCACCATACAGGCGCATACGCCCAATGAAATTTAACTGATAATTTTTTAATTTATTGAAGGGGACTCAAGCATGTTGAAAACTGGAAAATTTGCAGCACTGGCAATATTAAGCGCACTGGCAGTTAACCCGGCATTTGCCGACGAAAAGTCCGCCGCCGTGGTGAACGGCGTTTCCATTCCGCAAGCGCGTGTGGATCTGCGCGTCAAAATCGCCGCCTCTCAAGGACAGCCCGACAGCCCGGAACTACGCAAGGCGGTACGCGATGACATGATCAACCTCGAAGTGCTGGTGCAGGAAGCAAAAAAAATGGGACTCGACAAGGATCCCGAGGTCATTCAACAAACCGAACTGGCCGTGCAATCGGTACTGGTTGGCTCATTCGTGCAAGACTATGCCAAGAAACACCTGCCCAGCGAAGATCAACTCAAGCAGGAATACGACAAGCTGAAAGTCACGCTCGGAAAAAATGAATATAACGCGCGCCACATTTTGGTGGAGACCGAAGATGAAGCCAAAGCCATCATCGCGCAACTCGGCAAGAAAGGTAAGTTCGACAAGATTGCCAAAGAAAAATCCAAGGATGCCGGTTCTGCGGCACTAGGTGGCTCATTGGACTGGAAAGTACCCGCAAACCTCCCGCCAGCGTTTGCCAATGTCCTGCTCAGCCTGAAAAAAGGCGCATACACCAAAGAGCCGGTGAAAACACAATACGGCTGGCATGTCATCAAGCTGGATGATGTTCGCGCCTTGCAAGTACCATCATACGATGAACTCAAGCCGCAAATTGTGCAACGCATGCAGCAACAAGCCGTCCAGGACTATATTGCCGACCTGCGCAGCAAAGCCAAGATCGAGTAATCAGCAGCACGACCGCAATCAAAAGGGGATGCCGTTGGCATCCCCTTTTTAATTCTAGCTCACTGACAAATTCAAGCTACCCGCTTGCGCGCATGCTGAATGCACGCGCCCAAGGTGCGGCATCAGGATAAGTTAACACCTAGCTCCGCACACAGCTTGCCCATCATCGCCCGCAGCTCGCCCATCTCCGCTTCGAGCTTGGCGACGTTGGCCTTGAGCGCGGCAATTTCGCCCACTGTCACATCAGCAGAGGGCGAGGCCGCTCCGGCGGGCGCATGTTCTTCAATGACCGGCGCACCGGAGAGCAAGTGCATCCAGCGGTTTTCGCGCGAACCGGGCTGGCGCGGCAATTCCACTACCAGTCCGTCCGCCGCACGCTCGGCCAACTCGACCAGAAAACTTTCGACCGAGGAAATGTCCGCGAACTTGTGCAACCTGTCGCAATTGATGCGCAACTCCCCCGCCGTCTGCGGGCCGCGCAACATCAGCATGGTCAGCAAAGCGGTGGACTGCGTGGGGATATGCAACACCTTTTCGATGTTGTGCCCGTAACGCGACGCCCGGCCCCCGCTGGTTTCCACGATCAGCGACAAGCCCCGCAGACTATCCAGCGCCGCCTGCACTTCCGGTTCGGAAGCTTCGATCACCGGATCTCGGCTGCTCTTTTGATTGCAGCCGGAGACCAGCGAGTTCAGCGTCAACGGATAAGTGTCCGGCACCGTGCGCTGCTTCTCGGCGAGCACACCGAGGACGCGGGTTTCAAGGAGGGAAAGGGCGGGAAGTGTCGTGGTCATCATTTATCCTGAAAATATTTTACGAGTACACCACCGGCAACGGCTCAAATATTTCTATTCTTCTTGATCAAGTCATGGGCCAGCTGGATCTCCTTGGCCTGCTCGGTGGCCATCGCGATCATGTCTTCCGGCACGCCCTGCCCCATCAACTTGTCCGGGTGGTATTGGCTCATCAGCTTGCGATAGGCGCGCTTGATCTCCGCGTCACTGCTGTCTTTGGTCACGCCCAATGCCTTATAGGCGTCATCCAATGCTGCGGCCGCGTTGGCCTGCCCCGCGCCGAAGTGGGATTGATTCAGCACCATGTCCAGCATCCGCTTGAACGTGGCTTGGTCATAGCCAAGATGAGCGGCGATGCCGGTGAGCAACGCTTCTTCAGCCGGATGGAAATGCCCGTCTGCCAGCGCCATCACGATCAGATAAACCAGCAATACTTCCTTCAGATTCTTCGTGTGCCCGCAAACGGCCAGGAATCTTTGGTAAGTTGGTGCGATATCGAACGCGGGATCGGCCCCCTGCTTGAACAATTTGATCGCCTGCTGGCGATGCTCTGCGGTCATGTTCAATTTTTGCATGAACTGCTCGACATGAGCGATCTCGTCTTCAGAGACGTGGCCGTCCGCCTTGGCCAGCTTGCCCATCGAGATGAACACCGTCTCAAGGAACACTGCCTGACGCAGCGCATTCTGCAGCGGGTTTATCCCGCCAGAACCATACGCTCTCATGCGATCGAAAAATGACCCGATGAACAGCCCGAGGAACACCCCGAAGAATCCGAAAAAATAAAAACCCGCGATGACACCGATCAGCTTAAACAAGGCGACTCCAAAGAAAACCAAAAGACCAGCAGCAAAACTGGCGGGTTAGCGCAGCAGCAAAATTTATCGAGTCTCACCCACACTTGATGAGGCGGGCAATTCCACCGTTGTTGCTTGACCGCTACTCGATGTCGCAGGAGTACCAGTTATTGCGCTGGCGGCAGGTGGTATTAGTGTCTGCTGTGGGGCGGATGGCTTGGCGGAAGCAAGCTGCTTCTTTACAGCGGCGGCATTGTTCAGCGTGGTATAGGTTTTGGTCAATGCCACCTTGAGCAACACGATAGCGATGATGCTTACCACGAGAATTATCAGCAGACGTTTTATAAAGCGTTCATCCATGGTCGTCAGTTTAGCAGAACAAGGCTGACTGAATAAACTGTTGCAGACCGGAATCACGGGGCCAAGCTTCATAGCATTATCTGCAGATAACCGCCGCAGCGGCATTGCAACACCTCATACCCCGGCACATAGTCAAACAAGTCCTACGAAGGCATGCAGCGACGAGGCTTACATTCCAACAAACCATGAAGTTAAGGCGGTGAATTGCAAGGAGGAACCTCGACCAACAGGAAACCAAGTAATCGGTTTTTCAACCCAAGTTGTCGGAATAAACCCGACCTGCGGTTAACCTACCCACTTCCGTGCGTTCTGAAACATCCTCAGCCATGCGCCGTTCTCTTGCCACTCGCGCGGATACCAGGAATTCTGCACGGCACGGAACACGCGCTCGGGGTGCGGCATCATGATGCTGAAACGCCCGTCCGGCGTGGTCAGGCCGGTGATGCCTTGCGGCGAACCGTTCGGGTTGAGCGGATATATTTCGGTCGGCTTGCCGGTGTTGTCCACGTAGCGCATCGTCACCAAACGCTGCGCGGCTTTGAGTGTTTTCTCATCGCCAAAATCGGCATAGCCTTCGCCATGCGACACGACGATAGGCATGCGGCTGCCCGCCATGCCATTGAAGAAAATAGACGGCGATGGTTGCACCTCGACCATCACAAAACGTGCTTCAAACTGCTCTGACTGGTTGCGTGAAAAGTGCGCCCAGTTAGTAGCACCCGGAATGATCTCGTGCAGCTTGCTCATCATCTGGCAGCCGTTGCACACACCCAATGCGAAGGTATCCTTGCGCTGGAAGTACGCTTCGAACTCGTCACGCGCACGCGCATTGAACAGTATGGATTTCGCCCAGCCCTCGCCCGCGCCGAGCACATCGCCGTAGGAGAATCCGCCGCAGGCCGCGAAGCCCTTGAAATCCGCGAGCTTCACGCGACCGCTGATGATGTCGCTCATGTGCACGTCCATCGTTGCGAACCCGGCGCGGTCGAACGCGGCCGCCATTTCCACCTGGCCGTTCACGCCTTGCTCGCGCAGGATGGCGATCCTGGGTCGATTGCGCAGCAGCGCAGGCAATGTATTCTCGTTTGGATTGTAGGCCAACTTCACGTGCAGGCCGGGATCCGCCGCATCCAGCAGGCGGTCGAACTCCTGCTGCGCGCAAGCCGGATTGTCGCGCAGCTTCTGCATCTGCCAGGTGGTCTCGGACCAGCGGCGTTGCAGCTTCACGCCGCTCTCGCTGAACATCTTTTCGCCGCCGCGTGAAATCGCTATCATGCCGGTCTGGTTCAGCGTGGCGATCTTCTGCACGTTCTTCAGCCCCACATCATGCGCCAGTTCGATCACGTGCTGCATATCGCGGTTGCGCACTTGTATCACCGCACCCAGCTCTTCGTTGAACAAGACGCGCAATGTGTCGCCGTGCAAATCGTCAAGCCGGATGTCCAGGCCGATGTGCGATGCGAAGGCCATTTCGCACAGGGTCACGAATACGCCGCCATCGGAACGGTCGTGATAGCTGAACAACTTGCCCTCGGTATTCAGCCGCTGTATCAGTTCGAAGAACGATTTGAGCATCGCGGCATCGTCCACATCCGGCGCGACATCGCCCACCTGTTTGTACACTTGCGCCAGTGCCGATCCGGCCATGCGATTCTTGCCCTGCCCCAGATCGATCAGCAACAATGACGTATCCGAATAAGCGGCGAGTTGCGGCGTGAGTGTGTCACGCGCATCGGAACAAGGTGCGAACGCGGTCACGATCAGCGACAGCGGCGCGGTGACTGATTTGGTTTCTCCATCCTCCTGCCAGACAGTCTTCATCGACATCGAATCCTTGCCGACCGGGATGCCGATGCCGAGTTGCGGGCACAGTTCCATGCCGACCGCGCGCACCGTGTCGAACAGCGCGGCATCCTCGCCGTGATGCCCGGCCGCCGCCATCCAGTTAGCCGACAGTTTGATGTCGCTGATCTTGGCTATGCTCGCCGCCGCGATATTGGTGATCGCCTCGCCGACCGCCATGCGTCCCGAGGCCGGCGCATTCACCAGTGCCAGCGGGGTGCGTTCGCCTAGCGCGAACGCTTCGGCGCGATTCGTATTGAAGCCCATCAGCGTGACGGCGACGTCGGCCACCGGCACTTGCCACGGGCCGACCATCTGGTCGCGCGCGGTCATGCCGCCCACGGTGCGGTCGCCGATGCTGATCAGAAATGTCTTGTTCGCCACCGACGGCAAACGCAGCACGCGCTCGACCGATTCGTGCAACTCGATCTTGGATATATCGCAGGAGTGCAGCCGTGGGATTTCGCGCACCACATTGCGCGTCATCTTCGGCGGCTTGCCGAGCAATACTGACAGCGGCATGTGCACCGGATCGTTGTTGAATTCGCTGTCGTGCACGATGAGCTGGTCGTCTGCCGTCGCGACGCCGACCACCGCGAACGGACAGCGTTCGCGTTCGCAGAAGGCGCGAAATTCTTCCAGCCGTTCCGGCGCAATCGCCAGCACATAACGCTCTTGCGACTCGTTGCACCAAATCTGTTTCGGTGACATGCCACTCTCGTCCAGCGGGATCTTGCGCAACTCGAAGTTCGCACCGCGTCCGCCGCCATGCACCAGCTCCGGCAGCGCGTTGGACATGCCGCCCGCGCCGACGTCGTGGATCGACAGGATGGGATTGTTCGTGCCCATCTGCCAGCAGCGATCGATCACTTCCTGCGCGCGGCGCTGCATCTCGGGGTTGCCGCGCTGCACCGAATCGAAATCCAGATTCTCGGCATTGCTGCCGGTGTCCATGCTGGAGGCCGCACCGCCGCCAAGACCGATCAGCATGCCGGGACCGCCCAGATGCACGACCAGCGCGCCGACCGGCAGCTCGTGTTTGTGGGTGTGTATCGCCGCAATGTTGCCGACCCCGCCCGCCAGCATGATGGGCTTGTGATAACCGCGCATCTCGCCGCTGACGTTCTCTTCAAAGGTCCGGAAATATCCGGCCAGATTGGGACGTCCGAACTCGTTGTTGAATGCCGCGCCGCCGACCGGCCCTTCCAGCATGATCTGCAAGGCGGATACGATGCGGGAAGGTCTGCCGTAATTTTTTTCCCACGGCTGCACGAACCCCGGGATGTTCAGATTGGAAACCGAGAAACCGGTCAGCCCGGCTTTGGGTTTGGAGCCGCTGCCGGTCGCGCCTTCGTCGCGGATCTCGCCGCCGCTGCCGGTCGCTGCCCCGGCAAACGGCGCGATCGCGGTGGGATGGTTGTGCGTCTCGACTTTCATCAGGGTATGCATCAGCTCATCGCTGAATGCATAGCCGCCATCGGCGCGTGGATAGAAGCGCCCGATGCGCGCGCCCTCGATGACGGATGAGTTGTCGGAATACGCAACCACCGTGCCCTGTGGGCTGAGCTTGTGGGTGTTGCGTATCATGCCGAACAGCGACATGTCCTGCACCACGCCGTCGATCACCCAGTCGGCATTGAAGATCTTGTGGCGGCAGTGTTCAGAGTTGGCTTGCGCAAACATCATCAGCTCGACATCGGTGGGATTGCGCTCCAGCTTCTGAAAATTCTCGACCAGATATTCGATCTCGTCTGCCGACAGCGCCAGGCCCATTTCGCGGTTGGCTTTCTCCAGCGCCTTGCTGCCGCCTTGCAGCACATCCACGCTGGATAGCGGTTGCGGTGTGCCATGCTTGAACATTTTTTCCGCCGCCCCGGCGATATTGGTCAGCACAGTCTCGGTCATGCGGTCATGCAATAGCGGCAACACCGCGGCCTGCTCGGCCTTGCTCAATCCTTTGCCGTCATGCGTATTCAAGTAATACACCACGCCGCGCTCGATGCGCTGCACGCCGGACAGCCCGCAATGCCGTGCGATGTCGGTAGCCTTGGTGGACCACGGCGAGATCGTGCCGAGCCGCGGCACCACCAGCAAGCGCTGGTATTTGTCCGCTTCGGCAGGCTCGCCCGCCGTCTTGGCTATGCCCAGCACCTTGTCCAGCAACTTGGCTTGCGCAGCGGACAATTTCTCGCCCTTTAGTTCGCCGAAATAACAATGGCGCGTATCAGCGATAACGATGCCGGGGGCGGCATCATTAAGCGCGACGCGCAGTTTTTCGAGACGGAAAGCAGATAGGGCCGAGATGCCTACAGAGACTTGAAACATAGCGATAGCAATCAAGAATAAATATCAGACCGCGATTATACTATGCAGACTTTGTAAACCAGGATTGAGTTGAACATGAGCAAACGAATCTCCGAGATCACCAAAAAACAAGTCGCCGGACTATTGCCGAAACGCCCGCGCGACAGCCATAAGGGGCTGTTCGGCACGGTCGCGGTGATCGGCGGTTCCTCCGGCATGATCGGCGCTCCTCTGATGGCGGCACGCGCCGCGCTCAAACTCGGGGCGGGTTGCGTGCATGTCGGCCTGCTGGCGGAGAACGCGCCGAGTGTGGATTTGCTGCAACCTGAACTGATGCTGCACTCGGCCTCCGACGCGTTGCACCTGTCCCGCCTGGATGTATTGGCGATCGGCGGCGGACTGGGCAACGACATGGTGGCGCAAAAGATGTTCTACGATGCGCTGCACAGCAAAGCCGCACTGATACTGGATGCCGATGCACTGAACATCCTGGCACCGCGCCCCGAGTTGCACACCCTGCTGTTGGCCCGCAAGAGCGCAACGGTGCTCACGCCGCACCCCGGCGAAGCAGCGAAATTACTGGCTTGCAGCAAAGAGGCGATACAAGCGGATCGCGTTGCAGCAGTGCAAAAACTGGCGCAAAAGTTCGCGTGCAGCGTGGTGCTGAAAGGTGCCGATAGCTTGTGCGTCACCAGCGGCGGCAAACTATTCGTGAACAAGACCGGCAATCCCGGCATGAGCAGCGCGGGCATGGGCGATGTGCTCACCGGCATGATCGCCGCCTTCATCGCGCAAGGATTGACGGCGGACAACGCAATGCTGTTGGCAGTGCACCTGCATGGCGCGGCGGGCGATGCGCTGGCCGAACAAGGTGTTGCCGTCGGCATGACTGCTAGTGACGTTACCGTGTGGGCGCGCTGGTTGTTGAACCAATGGCAGTAAACCCGTTGCGCGGGCAATCCGCCACGTTGCTTGCTCGCCCATTACGGTTTGACCTTATTCGAACGTGAGTTTTCCCATCGACATCAGCGAAGAAGCCGGGGTGCGCTATCTGCACTTCGGTTCGACCTGGATACAGGGCGCGATGCGCATCGCGCGCCCCTGGAACCTGGAGCTGGAATATACCCGGGAAATGATGGCCGCATTGTTACTGAGGGACGCGCCCAGAAAGGTGTTGCTGATCGGCCTCGGCGCAGCTTCACTGACCAAATTCCTGTATCGCAATCTCCCGCTCGCGCATCTCACCGTGGTGGAAATCGAGCCTGCCGTGGTGGCGGCCGCACGGCAATTCTTCAAGCTGCCGGAAGATCCCAGGCGCATCAACCTTGTCATCGGCGACGGAGCGGAATACCTCGCGAATAACGAGAAAGAATTTGATTTGATCCTGGTGGATGGCTTCGACGAAAACGCGCGTCCCGGCGCACTGGATACTTTGCCGTTCTATCAAACGTGCCAGG
Organism: Gallionella sp.; assembly: GCA_025350405.1. Classification (GTDB taxonomy): domain Bacteria; phylum Pseudomonadota; class Gammaproteobacteria; order Burkholderiales; family Gallionellaceae; genus Gallionella. The sequence goes on along the minus strand of JANXXX010000045.1, from coordinate 5,071 downwards.
CACGCTTGAGCGATGACGGTATCCTGGCGGTCAATCTGCTCGGACGCAGTCGCGGCTTCGAGAACAGCCTGGTACGCATCTGTGCAGCGTTTGCAGATCGTGCGCTGGTATTTCCATCATGTGAAAGCGGCAATGCGATTGCTTTCGCGGCGGCAGGCCATCCTGTCGAGATTTCCTTCGATGACCTGAAAGAAAATGCGCTGGCACTGAAAGAAGCAACCGGATTGAATCTGCTGCCCACCCTGGCACGGCTGGCGCAAGCCAAGACCTGTTTGAATGACACGCTGATCCTGTGAATCGCAATACGGCTTTGCGCCGCCCGATTTCCAAAAACAAAAAAGCAAAGGGCGGGTTTCACCCCGCCCCCTGCTCTGCTGCACTCTACTACTCTAACCTGCTTTGCGCAAAATCAAGCTTTTCTGCGCAATAACATTCTGCTCATCAAATCATCTTTCGTGATGAATTGATGCTTGATCGCACCGAGTAAATGCACCGCCACCAGCACGATCAATACCGTGACCAATTGTTCGTGCATCCCGTGTGCAAACACATGTTCATAACCATCCTTCTTCGGCAACAAATTCGCATCACCCGCTAACAGCGCCTTACCGGCATCGCTGGTGGCCAGCGTCAACACACCGCTCACCGGCAGCACAAACAGCGCGGTATACAAAGCATGATGGATACCCCTGGCCACTTTATCCATCGCCGTCAGACCCATCGCAGGCGGTGTGCCGTCTTGGCTGCGAAACAATAAACGCGTCACAGTTAATAATAGAATCGCGGCACCTGCTGCAATATGCGTGATATATCCGGCCAGCGTCGCCTTGCTATCGTCAGTCGCGTCAGCCAGGCTATCACCAAGAAACCAGGCGGCGATCAACAACGCCAAGGTTAGCCAATGGACGATCACCATACGCTTGCTGTATTGCTTCATAACTGTGAATACCCTTCTAACTTATGGAACCCGTAGGACTGGGCTTCTATCAATATAGTTCCATTATACAAAAGAGTTCACAATTTACCCTAAATACGCTTGCAACGCAGCCGCTTCTATCCTTTGTGGCAATTATCAAACACCTATCTGACCACTTCCTGACTGTTCTGCGATTTACTCCCTGACCGCTATCGCGGTATGCTCAACCTATCGCAAGGCGTGGAAACCACCGGCATGAGCGCAGTCAACGACGAATTGTTAACTTCGGGACTAAGCACCGCAGCAGCACAGCGACGCCTTGCCGCGTCCGGCTACAACGAGTTGAACCCTCCTCATCCGCGCCGCGTATGGCACATCGCTGCCGATGTGCTGCGCGAGCCGATGTTCCTGCTGCTACTCGCTGCGGGTGGTATTTATTTACTGCTGGGCGATGTCGGCGATGCACTGATGCTGTTGTTTTTCGTGGTGCTCATCATAGCCTTGACGGCGTTTCAGCAGCGCAAGAGCGAACGGGTGCTGGAGGCGTTGCGCGACCTGTCCAGCCCGCGCGCACTGGTGATACGCGATGGTCGGCAGCAACGCATCGCCGGACGCGACGTGGTGCCAGGTGACTTGCTGCTGCTCCAGGAAGGAGATCGTGTCGCCGCGGACGCCGTGCTGCTCAGTTGCAACGATCTGCTTGCCGACGAATCCATGCTGACCGGCGAATCGGTGCCGGTGCGCAAACTTCCGGGCAACACAGATGCAGTAGCACGCCAGCCGGGCGGCGATGATCAACCGTTTGTGTACGCGGGAACAGTGCTGGTGCAAGGCAGCGGCATCGGCCTGGTGACCGCCACCGGCAAATCCAGCGCCATCGGGCAGATCGGCAAATCGCTGGAGAGCGCCCACCCCGGCACATCTCCGCTGCGCGTGCAGACCGACCGGCTGGTGCGCCGCCTGGCGATAGCCGCCAGCGCCTTGTGCCTGATACTGGTGATTGTCTACGGCTTCATGCACGGCCACTGGCTGGATGCGCTGCTGGCGGGCATCAGTCTGGCGATGGCTGCGCTGCCGGAAGAATTCCCAGTGATCCTGTCGGTGTTCATGGCGCTCGGCGCATGGCGCATCTCGCGCCGCAATGTGCTGACGCGGCGGCTGGATGCGATCGAAACGCTCGGCGCCACCACCGTGCTGTGCACCGACAAGACCGGCACACTGACCGAAAATCGTATGGTGATCCGCAAGCTATATAGCGGCGGCCCCATGCTCGACATAGATAGGGTGCTACAAGTTGATGCGCACGACGAGCTGCCGGAACCCTGGCACGAGCTGGTGGAATTCGGCATCCTCGCTAGCGAGCGCGATCCGTTCGATCCGATGGAACGTGCCCTGCACGAACTGGGCAAGCGCACTTTGAGCGGCAGCGAACACCTGCATGACGAGTGGCAACTGGTGCACGAGTACAGCCTGTCGCCGGAATTGCTGGCGATGTCGCACGTCTGGCAAGGCGACGGCCAGCCGCACCACATCGTCGCCGCCAAAGGCGCGCCGGAAGCCATCATAGCCCTGTGCCATTTACCCGAAGCAGAAGCTCACGCCATCGAACAAGTGGCCGCCGGGATGGCCGATCAGGGCTTGCGCGTGCTGGGGGTGGCGCGCGCCAAACTCAAACCCGGTCTTGAGCCGGAACAGCGTTGGCCGGCGCAGCAACACGACATCGAATTTTACTTCGTCGGCCTGCTCGGCCTGCAAGACCCGCTGCGCGCGGATGCGCGGGAATCCATTGCACAGTGCCACGAGGCGGGTATCCGCGTGGTGATGATCACCGGCGATCATGCGCGCACCGCACAGGCGATTGCCCGCGAGCTGGGTTTGCCATCCGCGCAAATATTAACCGGCAGCGAAATGGATAACCTGTCAGATGAAGCATTGCGCGCCAGACTGCGCGATGTGCAAATATTCGCGCGCATCGTGCCGCAACAAAAATTACGCCTCGTGGAAGCCTTCAAGGCCAATGGCGAAATCGTCGCGATGACCGGCGATGGCGTGAACGATGCGCCCGCCCTCAAGGCCGCGCACATCGGCGTGGCGATGGGCAAGCGCGGCACGGACGTGGCGCGCGAAGCCGCCGGACTGGTGCTGCTCAACGACGATTTCGCCTCGCTGGTCGCCGCGATCCGCATGGGTCGGCGCATCTACGCCAATCTGCGCAAGGCGATGAGCTATACCCTAGCGGTGCATATCGCCATCGTCGGCATGGCACTGTTGCCGGTGCTACTCGGCCATCCGCTGCTGTTGCTGCCCGCGCACATCATGTTTATGGAGCTCATCATCAACCCAACCTGCGCTATCGTATTCGAGGCAGAACCGGAAGAGTCCAACACCATGCACCGCCCACCACGCGACCCGGACGAAATGCTGTTCGGCGGCTGGACCATGCTGGGCAGCTTATTGCAAGGCGCCGCTGCATTGGCGGTTGCCGCGACAGCCTATGCCTGGGCGCTCAGCACAGGCATGAATGAAGATGCGGTGCGCGCACAAGTATTCGTGGTCATGGTAACGGGAAACATCGCGCTGATATTTGCCAATCGCACAACGGGCACATCAGGAAGCAGCATCATGGGGCAGCGCAACCCGGCACTGTGGTGGATGGCGCTGGGTGCCAGCGCGGGCTTGACGGTGGTCTTGAGCATGCCGATGCTGCGCACACTGTTTCACTTTTCGGGAGACACGCCGCGCATCCTTGGCGTTGGTGTGCTGGCAGCTCTCGTCATGCTGCTGCTCAGCGCAGGAATAAGACGAATCACGGGGTCACGAAAATGAACGGACATCCGGATCCATGTACTTGTTTAAATTTACAATGCCCTGCAATTAAAAACATGGGTTTGCATTCCGTGAAGATGCCTGAAGATAGTAAATCACGAAAATAGCAAATTTCAGCCCTATGGCGTCTGTATAATTTTAGACTGGCCTATCAGTAGGAATACTTATCCGATAAATATGTGAATATTCCTATACCTGAATAGAATAGTATTCACTGGTTAGTCGGTACCTCGCGACCAGTTTTATTCCGATACAGGACGTTGGGCAACCCAGTGAGGGATCATGATGGCTTCAAACGATAAATTGACCGCTGGCAATTCCCGTTCGAAACAGTTCACTGGTTCGCCGGTAGTTTTCGCACCTGCTCATTCTGTCGGCCCAGAACCGGCCGCTTTACCAAGCCAGACTCCGAACATAAAAAACGAGATCTTCCGCGCTATCGTCGATCAGGCCGTAGTCGGCTTTGCGCAGGCGGATTTGGAAGGCCGCATCACGTTCGTAAACGACCGTTACTGCGAGATTACCGGTTATACACGCGAGGAACTGCTGGGCAAGCAATGGCTGGAACTCACGCATCCGGACGACCGGCCGCAGAATATCGAATATTTAGAGCAGATGAAGCGCGATGATAAACCGTATTCATTCGAGAAGCGCTACCTGCGCAAGAACGGCGAAATCATCTGGGTGAACATAGGCGCCAGCCAGCAACACAATGCTGACGGACAGAAATTCGGCGGCGCTACCTTCGTGATTGACATCACCGAGCGCAAGGCAGCAGAAAAGACCTGGCACGAAAGCGAAGAAAAGCTTCGCGGGCTTTATGAGCTTTCACCATTGGGCATCGCGTTAACTGACCTGCAAGGACGTTATATTGAGTTCAATGAGGCGTTTAAAAAAATCTGCGGCTATCCTGAGGATGAGTTGAAAACGCTCGACTACTGGCAACTTACTCCCAAGAAATACGCGGTCGACGAGGCGCGACAACTGGAGTCCCTGGAGCGCACAGGCCATTATGGCCCCTATGAAAAGGAATACATCCGCAAAGATGGCAGCTTGGTTCCTATACAGCTTAATGGCATGCTGCTTACCGGATCCGATCGCCAGAAATATATCTGGTCAATTGTGCAGGTACAGTGGACCCCTCCGTCAAGACAATAATGCATCGAGTTTAAGAGGGCAACCTTCTTCATGCAGCGGAACGGCGCTGCCCCGGTTTTCGGTTTCTTTTTTTGTTTCTATTTCTGAGTGAGTTTTTTCTTCCTCACTCGGGTGCCCGGACAAGCGTTTTTCGTAGTATTTGTCCACAATCCTTGCACCGCCTCCGCTCGC
>JANXXX010000040.1 GCA_025350405.1 Gallionella sp. | reverse complement strand
TAACCGGGGAATCCATGCGAAAAAGGAAAAAAACTTGACCCAACGTGAACACTTGAAGTAAAAACAAACTACCAGCACAACACGCCGTTCCAGCGTTCACGTTCGAGCAGAATCACTGTTCACGTTCACCAGAATACGCAGAATGAGCAAGTCATTGAGCAGATCAATGGGTTCGAGCGCATGGACGGGCATCAGCTCACGCTCTACGTTCAAGCCAAAAAATAACTTAAGCTGACATCGAAACATAGCCGAACAAATAAATGACCGTGGCCGATTTCGACTAAACAGCGCGCAAATTGACGCTCAAGCTGCTCTATTACGTCCCGGCCAGGTTGCGCATGATCGTGCGCAAGGCGCTACTGTTGCGCGCCGATGGCTTGGTGTTCGTGGAGGATTCGCAGTGCTCGCAGGGGTTCAACAAAGCCAAGTCGATCCAGAACATGGAACAAGAACGTGCATCGCGTCGGCCTGAACTCCGACACCTTGCCAATGATGGTGCAATTCAACAAACGCGACTTGCTCAATGTGCTGACCGAAGAAGAGGTACGGGAACGCTGACCTGCCGCACCTTGGCCGCTAGTGATGCCTTCCGCGTTGACCGGATTGCTGGGTGCACCGGCACGGGCCATGTTTGCCGATGGTGCCTGATCGTCTTCAAAGTCAGAAGTCCAAATTCTTTCCCCAAAACCAAGTAACAACTGGTTGATTCAAAAAGAAGTGAATCGAGTTAAAATTTACAAAAATAGTTAATATAACTGCCTCAACAAAATGAAAAATAAAGAAAATGTCAGTGTATTGTTTATCTGCATGGGCAATATCTGCCGCTCTCCCACGGCGGAGGCGGTGTTTCGACACTATGTCGAGAATGCCGGTTTGTCCAACCATATCTTGATCGATTCGGCGGGGACGCACGATTACCACATCGGTGATCCGCCGGATTCGCGCGCGCAACGCACTGCACAGCAGCGCGGTTACGACATGGGCAAGTTGCGCGGACGGCAAGTCGAAGCGGGCGATTTCCGCCGTTTCGATTATGTGCTGGCGATGGACAAGGCCAACCTCGCGATTCTGCAACGCATTACGCCGCCGGACAGCGAAACCCGGGCGCGGTTGTTTCTCGAATATGCGCGCCACCATGCCGAGCGCGAAGTGCCCGATCCGTATTACGGCGGGGCGGACGGATTCGAGCGCGTGCTGGATATGGTGGAAGATGCCGCGCAGGGATTGTTGGCGGAGATTCGGCAACAGTATTTTGCGGCGTAGTTTTGCATTTTAACTTTCAGGGAATCTTGAACCTGAAAAAATCATTTAGCCACAGAAAACACAGAGTTCACAGAGGAGAAACGATTGGTTACCATAATTATTGATATCACCTTCAGATGAAACGGAAAAGCAGGTGGAACCTGCTTAATCTCTGTGATCTCTGTGGCTTGAGTTGCGGTTTTTAGGATGCAATAAAAAAACCGCACGACTTTCATCGTGCGGCTTTATTTTTGCACACCAGATTTACTCCCAATAAATCACTGGAGATGTTGTGTCTCGATCTGCACCAGCGGTTCATTCTCCACATACACTTCGCGTTGACGCTCTCGGCGGCGCGGGGTATGCCTTTCCGCCGAGGCCGTGGTGACCTGCGCTACCGTGCTGAGCTTGACCGGATCGGTTTCGATTTGAATCAAGTCGTGGCCCACTGACATCTTGGATGCGGGGAATGAGCTCGCTACTGCCGGCAAGTTCGGAGCGATAACCGCAGGCAGCCCGGGAGTGATGACTGTCGGCATCGCGATGTATTCGCTAGGCTTGACGTATCCATCCGGGTAAGCGACATATTCCGTCGGTTTGACGCTGGCTGGCGCAGTATCCGCCTGCTTGAATGACGGCTGTTCCACGGTTTTCTGCGCGGTTTCAGGGGACGGCTGCGCGGTGACAGATACATCATGAACCGCCAACGCTGAGGCGCTCTGCGCTGCATTTTCGCGATGTTCACGTTCGCGGCGTCCACCGCGGCGACCGCGACGACGCGCGCTTTGTGACGGGCCGCCTGTTCCGGCTTGTTCTGCCGCAGCTGTAGCAACCTGGTTTTCCAGTACCGACTTTTCTATGTTGCTCACAGGAAGTACGGGCGTTGCGGTGCGTTGAGGTGTCCCTTCCGCTGCACGTGGTGGACGTGGTTGCTTGGGGGGACGCGGCTCACGCGGCTCTTGCGATTTGGCTTCGGCTGGTGCCGGCTTGTTGCGCGGTTCGTTGCGGTCGCGACTGCCACCGCCTTCACCACGTCCGCGACGCTTGCCGCCACCTTCAGGACGCTCGCTGCGTTCCGGGCGGTTGCCGCGCGGTCTTGCGATAGCCGGTTTGGTTTTGGCTTGTTCTTCTTCGTCCGATGATTTGAACCAGGCAAATAATTTGCCGAAGAACGAAGGCTTGGTTATTTCTGCCTCTGCTTTCATCGGTGCGGGTTGCATCGGTGTGACGCCCTGCACCACGGCTTGCGCACGCGTGGCTTTTTGCTGTTCTTGTGCGGCGGTCAGCGGTTTTTCTTCGACCGGCTTTTCCACCAGCTTGTAACTGGCCTGCAACACATCGCTGGTCATGTCATCCTGACGCAGGCGGTTGATACTGTAGTTGGGCGTTTCCAGATGCGGATTCGGTATCAGCGTGACGCCCACTTTCAGGCGCGATTCGATGCGGTGGATGTCGGCGCGCTTCTCGTTCAACAGGAACGTGGCGACATCGACCGGCACTTGCACATGTATCGCAGCACTGCTTTCCTTCATGGCCTCTTCCTGGATGATGCGCAGGATATGCAAGGCGGAAGATTCAATGCCTCGGATGTGGCCGATGCCGCTGCAACGCGGGCACGGCATGTAGTTGCCTTCACCCAGGCTGGGCGCCAGACGCTGACGCGACAGTTCAAGCAGACCGAAGCGTGAGATCTTGGCGGTCTGCACGCGCGCGCGGTCGTAACGCAACGAGTCGCGCAAACGGTCTTCCACATCGCGCTGGTTGCGGTTGCTTTCCATGTCGATGAAGTCGATCACGATCAGTCCGCCCAGGTCGCGCAAGCGCAGCTGGCGGGCGATCTCTTCCGCCGCCTCAAGGTTGGTGTTGAACGCGGTGGCTTCGATGTCCGAACCTTTGGTGGCGCGAGCCGAGTTGATGTCGATCGCGGTCAGCGCTTCGGTATGGTCGATGACGATCACGCCGCCGGAGGGCAGACGCACTTCGCGCGCATGGGCGGATTCGATCTGATGCTCGATCTGGAAACGCGAGAACAGCGGCACGTCGTCCACATAACGTTTGATGCGGCTCACGTTGCCCGGCATCACCGTGCTCATGAACGCCAATGCCTGCTGGTAGACGTCTTCAGTGTCGATCAGGATCTCGCTGATCTCGGGGTTGAAGTAGTCGCGGATCGCGCGCACCACCAGGCTGCTTTCCAGATAGATCAGCGACGGGGCTTTTTCGGATTTCGCCGCGCCTTCGATCGCATCCCATAATTGTTTGAGGTAGTCCAGGTCCCACTGCAACTCTTCTTCGTTGCGTCCGATACCGGCGGTGCGCGCGATGATGCTCATGCCTTGCGGCACGTCGACTTGCCCCAGCACTTGACGCAACTCGTCGCGTTCCTCGCCCTCGATGCGGCGCGATACGCCGCCGCCGCTCGGGTTGTTCGGCATCAGCACGATGTAGCGGCCGGCCAGACTGATGTAGGTAGTCAGTGCGGCGCCTTTGTTGCCGCGCTCGTCTTTTTCCACCTGCACCAGCAATTCCTGACCTTCGCGCAAGGCTTCCTTGATCGAGGGACGGTTGCCGCTGTTGGGTTGGTAAAACTGGGGAGCTACTTCCTTGAAGGGCAGAAAGCCGTGCCGGTTGCCGCCATATTCGACGAAACAGGCTTCGAGGCTGGGCTCGAGGCGGGTGATGACAGCTTTGTAGATGTTGCTCTTGCGTTGCTCTTTACCGGCGGTTTCAATGTCGAGGTCGATCAGTTTCTGACCATCAACAATGGCGACACGGAGTTCTTCCGGTTGTGTCGCATTGAATAACATGCGTTTCATTATATTGTCTCCCGCGCTCTGACACGGGCGAGACCAAGCTATACGCGGTTAGGCGTAAGAGAGGAGCAATCGTGCAAAAATTCTTGTATTGTGCAAACGGTTGGTCAAATTAGTTCTCTAGTCTGTAGCTGGTCTAAAAAATTGTACTCTGGGACTTCTGTATCAGTGGCTGCGGGGTGATGCATCCGTTTCGCCGACTGTGTCAAAAAGTCCCTTGGGGGTGAGGCAGCTCGAGTTCAAAATAGCTGGGGCTGCTTCACGGAAATCCACGGGTGCTTTGAGCGCATAAATCAATTACTATCACTGCTGGTACCGGTGAGTGATATTAACCGGGCTGCGGCTGGAAGGGTGGCGGTAAAGTGCACCGTCGCTTGTGCCAAACAATTCCCAAATAATCTTTGGGCGGCCAGTTTATATGGCGTAGGGATATAAATTACGTCCCAAACTTACCCAATCCAAAACGCGCGAGTGGCGAAGTATAAACAAAATGAATGGTTTAAGCAAAGACTCTGTTAGTTTTGTGGAAATCGACGAAAGCGGCGAGTCGCAGCGCATCGACAATTTCCTGTTCAAATACCTGAAAGGCGTGCCCAAGAGCCATGTCTACCGCATCCTGCGCGGCGAAGTGCGGGTGAACAAGAAGCGCATCGACCAGACCTACCGGCTGAAACTGGGTGACCTGCTGCGCATCCCGCCGATCCGCGTCGCGGAAAAGCATGAGGTCGAAGAGACACACATTCCGGCGGTCGAGTTTCCGATCCTGTATGAAGACGATGCCATATTGGCTGTGAACAAACCTTCCGGTGTGGCGGTGCACGGCGGCAGCGGAGTCAGCTTCGGGGTCATCGAACAGATGCGCCGTGCCCGCCCGCAGGCAAAATTTTTGGAACTGGTGCACAGGCTCGACCGCGAAACGTCGGGCGTGCTGCTGCTGGCAAAGAAGCGTTCTGCGTTGACCGCGATGCACGAGATCATGCGCGAGGGCAATAGCGACAAAAGATATTTCGCGCTGGTGCTGGGGCAGTGGAAGAACGCCAAGCAGCACGTCAAGTTGCCGCTGCATAAGTTTGACACCCCGCAAGGCGAGAAGCGTGTGATGGTCAGGGAAGACGGGCAGGCCTCGCATACCATCTTCGCGTTGCAAAAGAGCTGGGTGCCACAAAATGACTGGCCTGGATTTTCCCTGCTCGAAGCGCAGCTCAAGACCGGGCGCACCCACCAGATCCGCGTGCATCTCGCGCACCTCGGTTTCCCGATTGCCGGAGATGACAAGTATGGCGACTTTGCGCACAACAAGGTGTTGATGAAGCAAGGGCTGAAGCGCATGTTCCTGCACGCCTACAGCATCGCGTTTGCGCATCCGTTGACGGGGGAGGCGATGCATCTGGTTGCGCCATTGGCTAAGGAGTTGGAGGGGTTTATTGCGAGGTTGGATGCAGGAGTATCTTCATCTAAATAATCCATCCCCTCCCCAATGCAGGGGGAGGGTTAGGGTGGGGGTAGAAACTTTGATTCTTCGCCGTATGTTTTTATTGTGTGGGAAACTAAAATCAAAACCGTCGGGGGTAGCCCGACAGCTAGTCACTTTTTCTTGCTTCGCCAAAGAAAAAGTAACCAAAAAGAAGGCGACCCCGGTTTACCGCCCCTGCGGGGTTCCCTCGATCAGCTGCAAGCAAGCGGGGCTGCGCAACTCGACCTGGCGGGGCGCACACCCCGCGCCCCACTGCGGGACTCGAACAGTGCTCGCCTAAACCTCCGCTTCCTTGCAGCTGATCGAGGCGGCGCACAGGGGATGAAAAGCGGACACCC
>JANXXX010000151.1 GCA_025350405.1 Gallionella sp. | reverse complement strand
GCTTTGCGCGTCGTCTTCCGGTATGCCTCGAATCCGTTTGTTGCCAGTGTCTGTTGTTTCATCTCTTCACCTTCATTGAATGGGTTGTGCCTTTAACGCATCAAACCATTATCGGGTAGACTTATTCGGTGTTTCCCTAATACAATTGATATGATCGAAAATATCAAACCGATATCACCTTTTTGCCAGCGCCTGCAACACCGCCTTGAGCAACTGCCAGCAGCGCGCGACCGATGCGATCTCGACACTTTCGCCGGGCGCGTGCGCGCCGCGTATGTCGGGGCCGAAGGAGATCATGTCGAGATGCGGATGGCTCGCCGCGAGCAGACCACATTCCAGTCCGGCGTGGATCACCTGCAATCCTGCGGGCTGACCGAATTGCGCGGCGTACACCTGCTGGCACAAATCAAGCAAAGGTGATGACGGGTTCGGCGTCCAGCCCGGATACGCGCCGTCCTTCCAGGCGCGCAGCCCATAACCGGCAGCATGCGCGACCAGCTTGCCGGCCAACGCATCGGCACGTGCGTCATGCAACGAGCGCACCTTGAACGTGGCTTTGAACTGGCCCTGCTTCAGCGCCACTACACCGAGATTGCTTGAGGTATCGGTCACGCCGGGGAAATCATCGCTGATGCGCGAAACACCATTCACGGCGATATCCAGGAAAGCGAGCAGGCAGTCACGATCTGGGTTCGCAATGGATGCATCCGGCATCATGTCGTAATGCTTGCACACGAAAGACACATGGGCATCCACCTCCGCGAACCGCGCCTGCCAAGCCTCATGCCGATGTCGCACCCACTCATCGATCGTCGATGCAATAGCCTCGGGCAACGCGCACACAGCGTAAGCCTCGCGCGGAATCGCATTGCGTGCCGTGCCACCTTTCATCTCGATCAAGCGCACATCGGTATGCGCGGATAGATCGCGCAGCGCTTCTGCCAGCAGCTTGATCGCGTTGCCGCGCCCGAGATGGATGTCGATACCGGAGTGACCGCCGCGCAGACCGGACACTTCGAAGCGCAGCAGCACATAGTCAGTCGGAAGTTTCTCCTGCGCGCAATCGTGGCGCACCTCCACATCCACACCGCCCGCGCAGCCCAGATAAAAATGCCCCCACTCCTCGGTATCGAGGTTGATCAGCGTCTTGCCGTGCAACGCGCCGGGTGCCAGCCCGCGCGCGCCGTCCATGCCGCATTCCTCGTTGATGGTGAGCAACACCTCCAGCGGCGGATGGATCAGGCCGGGTTCTTCCAGTGCGGCCAGCGCCAGTGCGACACCGATGCCGTTGTCCGCGCCCAGTGTGGTGTTCTCCGCGACGACCCAGCCATCGCGCACTGCAACGCGAATCGCATCGCGCTCGAAATCGTGCACTGTTCCGGTGTTGGCCTGGCACACCATGTCGAGATGGCCTTGCAGAATCACGCCGGATTGTCCTTCGCAGCCGGGGCTGGCAGGTTTCTTCAAGATCAGGTTGCCGACGCTATCGACGATGGCGGTAATGCCGCGTGCCTGCGCCCACTCGATAAGGTGCTCGCGCAGCGCCGCTTCACGCAACGAAGGGCGCGGGATTTCGCATAGCGTGGCGAAGTGCGCCCAGACAGAATGAGGTTGCAGGTTGTTCAGAGGGGAGGGCATGTTATTCAAAATCCACTTCAATAAAAAGAGTCGCGGGCAGGCGGTGAGCATGCGAACCGCAGCCTACGCGCTGCCCCAAAAAATGTCGAGTTCAGACCTTGATCGCCCGTGTCAGCAGATACTCGTGACGGACGACATTGTCGTGCAGATATTCACCCAGCACTTCATCCATCTCGTTCCGCCACGCTGCCAGTCTTGCGGGTTCTTGTTGCAAGGCTTGCACAGTACGGACGAAAGGACCGGCCTTGGCTTCCTGGAACAAACGCAAATGTTTCGGGGTCAGTGCCGGGATGCCCATGATGCCCCGCTCGGAGTGCAAGCGTTTCACACTGTCCCCCAGCCGTTGCCGCACGATAGCGACATCGCCCCACAGCACCGGCGATGGCACGCCCTGCGGCGGCGGGATATATTTCGCGATCAGGCTGAACTGGCGGCCGATCAACTGCTCGCCGGGCCAGGTGGCGAACGCAATGATGCCGCCGGGTTTCAGCACGCGCAGCATCTCGCTCAGCGCAACCTCGGGCCGTGGCGCGAACATATGGCCGAACTGGCTCAACACGACATCGAATGAAGCATCCGGAAACGGCAGCGCCTCGGCATCTCCTTCATGCCAGACAATATCGTCGTGGCCGGCCAGCGCAGCGCTTTCTCGCGCCTGTGCGAGCAGCGCGGGAGTCAGGTCGAGTCCGGTCACCTGCGCGCCGATACGCCGCGCCGTGATCGCCACCACGCCGGTTCCCGTCCCCACATCCAGCACCGCCTGCCCGCCCTTCACCCCGGCATAGCGCACCAGATGTCCGGCCACGGGTGTCGTGAACACGGCCATGTCGCCGAAATTTCCCATCGTCCAGGTTTCACGTTGTTTGGTTTTGAATTGCTCAAGCGGATCAGTATTCATGTATATCTCCTTGTAAGTGGCGTAGGCTGGCGTTGAGCTTCGAACCCCAGCCTACCTCTCTATTGTTCAAATTCTGTGGCGAGTTTAAACGCCTGTTCGGCTTCTGATGAACTGCCCTGCGCGACACGTGCATTGCCGATCACCCGCCAATCCAAGGCCAGTAAACGACGTTCACGTCCAGCCAAGCTGATCGATTTTTGCGCAAGGGATATTGCCTGCGCATACTGGCCTTGGGCGAGGCGCAATTGCGCAAGCTCATGCCACAGCCAGGCATTGCGTGGTTCGATGCGGAGTCCGCGCTCCAGCGATGCGCCCGCCGCTTCGCGATGCCCGGCCTCGGTGTCGAGTTGCGCCAGGTCCAGCAATGCGATGACGGCTGGATTGCCCGACATGACCGCCTTCGGCACTGGTTCAACGGCGGCGCCGGCACCAGATTGCTGAGGGACAGCGGACGTTGCAGATGGCGGTGTAGTCACGCTGGCACAGCCGGCTAGCAACAACAGCCATGCCCAAACAAAAAGCCAGGCGCAGCTATTTTTCAATTGAATAACCTCTGAAACCAGTTTTTCTTCTCCGCATCTTTTTTGCCCTCCGGCTTCGTTTCAGCCCTGGCACCTGATGTGTCCATAGACGAAGCGCCGCAAGGCGACATCACTGCTGCTGGTGCAGACCCCTTGATGAAAGGCAGCAGCATGCCCGCTTTGCATCCTTCATCATAACGCAGCCCGCTGACCGGATCGACATTCACCATCTCGATCTCCTCCGGCATCGCAGGCTGGAGCGGCTCGGGCTGGATGTTCTTCATCATCTCGCCCCAGACAGTCATGGCACCCGAGGCACCAGTCAATCCCGAGGACTTGTTGTCGTCGCGGCCGACCCACACCACTGCCACGCGATCGCCGGTGTATCCAGCAAACCAGCTGTCGCGCAGATCATCCGTGGTGCCGGTCTTGCCTGCCACATTCAATTCAGCAGGCAACCAATTCGTCAGCGATTGTGCAGTACCCTCGCGCACCACGCCCTGCAACGCTGCTGTCAGCAGATAGACAGGCGCCGGTGCGGCGACCTGTTCAACATTAAGCGGGAACCGTTGCAGCGGCTTGCCCTCCGCGGTGAGGATCTCGCGGATGGCACGCAAAGGAGTGCGGAAGCCGCCGTCGGCAAAAGTCTGGTAAAGCTGCTCCACTTCGATCGGAGAAAGTTCGTATGCGCCGAGCAGCGATGAGGCAAAAGGCGGCGGTCGCCGCTCGATGCCGAACTTGGGTAACTTATCGAGTATGCGATTCATACCGAGTTCGATACCGAGACGCGCGGTCGACACATTGTATGAATGGGCCAGCGCAGTGCGTAACTGCACATTGCCGTGGAACTGATGATCGTAGTTCTGCGGCCTCCAGTCGCTGGTGCCGTGCTGGCTCCACACCAGCGGGCTGTCATCCAGCGGCGTGAGCAGCGTATAGCGATTGGGATTTTCAAGTGCGGTCAGGTACACGACCGGCTTGGCCAGCGAGCCGATCGGGCGCTGCGCATCGACAGCGCGGTTATATCCGGCATAACGTGCTTCGCGCCCACCCACCAGCGCGAGTATCTCGCCTTGCTGGGTGCTGCTGATCACCACCGCACCTTCCAGCGTGTTGGCGGGTATTTTGCGAGCCTTTTCTATTTCCGCAAGACGCTGCGTTAAAGCCTGCTCTGCATGATGCTGGGTGCGCGGATCCAGCGTGGTAAAAATCCGCAATCCCTCGCTGCGCAGATCTTCTTCGCGATAGTCGCGCTGCAATTGGCGGTGTACCAGTTGCAGAAAAGCCGGATACGGCGAGGTGCCGGTGGGCGCGCGATGAACCACGCCGAGCGGCTTCTGACGGGCAGCAGCAAACTGCGCCTGCGTGATGACTTTCAGGCCCACCATTTCCTGCAACACGATGTTGCGCCGCTTGAGTGCCTGTTCCGGTTTTTTGCGCGGGTCATATACGCCCGGTCCTTTAACCATGCCCACCAACGTGGCGATCTCGTGCAATTCCAGCCGATCGAGCGGACGATCAAAATAGAAATAACTGGCCAGGCCAAAGCCGTGTATGGCGCGGCTGCCATCCTGACCAAGAAAAATTTCATTGAGGTAAGTTTCGAGTATCTCGTCTTTGCTGTAATGCATTTCGAGCAGCAGGGCCATCAACACCTCGTTAGCCTTGCGCGACAGCGAGCGTTCGGAAGTCAGGAAAAAATTCTTGACCAGTTGCTGGGTGAGCGTGCTGCCCCCTTCGATGCGCTGCCCGCTGACAGTCTTATACAGGGCGCGCGCGATGCCACGCGGGTCGATACCCCAATGCGAAAAGAACTTTCTATCCTCGACGGAAATCAGTGCGTCGATCAACGGCTTGGGGACCTGCTCGAGCTTCAATAACGCCCGGTCTTCGTTGTGACCGGGATAGATGCCGCCGATGACAGGTGGCTCCATGCGCAACAAAGGCAGGTCGAGGTCGGTGCTGCCGCGTTGCTGGAGCCGCGACACCTTGCCGTCCGCGAATTCGATACGCAAGTGTTGCGCTACTTGCGGGCCATCCCCAAACACAAAATCTCTGCTCGTAAACTCAATCCCATTCAAAGTATATTTATAGGTCGCCGCTTCGCTCGGCTCCGGGCGCTCGTGATAACTGAGCGCTTGCAGCTCCTCCACAAATTGCGCGGGTGTCAGTTTCAGCCCCGGATACACTTCCAGCGCACGGCCGTAAACACGGGCCGGCAGAGCAAACTTGCGGCCATCGAAAGCTTCGCGGATGGTGACGTCAAGATAGAAAATATAGCTGGACAGCCCCAGCAAAAGCAGCAGCGCGATCACGCGCACCGCCTTGCCATACGCTTTGAAGTTAGGGCTGAAATGGAATTTGTTCCAGGACAACAATTTGTTCCAGAACAACAAGAAGCGCAACTGCATTATATTTTTACCTGCAAAGACGGTGATTGTCTGATTGTATAGTGGCTATTGCCAAGCCGTCGAACTGAACCTGAAGCATCCACGCCCATCTTAGATCGTGGCACGCAGCCGGCCATAATTGATCCTCTTCATTGCCCTGGGGACATTTAATTGGTTGCGAAGATGATTATTCAGCGATATCCGCGTGTACGCCTTCAAGGTTTCCGGAATAAATCGTCAAGCGGGTTCATGGCTGCTGGAGCGCTTCCGGAAACGCGCTTCGCAGTAAACTCCTCCTCGACGTTGTCGCGATAGAAACTCCATGCCGCCCCCGAGTTGCGGAGACGCCGCCAAACGTCTTCGCCAACGCCGCCATACTGCAGCGTGCTGCCGTCATCGAGCTGCACTTGCAGCATCCGGGCGCGCGCATCGTAGCCTATGGCGCGCAACCTGCCTGAATTGATCTTCTTCATTTCCATAGTGGCATCCCTATTTCGAACTTGCCCCCTTAAATTCAATGACTATCGTAAACCAAGATCAAAATCCATTTTCCATTTTTTGCATTGCCAGATTTCAAGTCATCACTGACAAGCGTCCGCTTATCGCCAAATAACGATCTAAATTATTTTAGAAAATGTGCTACATTTTCATCAGGAATGAAATTGGTACTCAAGAACCATATTAATTAAATCAGGTATTAGCCCATTATGAACAGAATCAGAGCAAAATCCCCCCGTGCCGAGCAGGCTTACACGCTGGTGTGTGATCTGCAGCAACGCTTTGTCACCAAGCTGAATGCGATCAGCAAAAAATATGGTCGCGGTAAATCTTATCAGCCCACTGAATGGTTCCGTGATGAAGGGAAACATGGCGGCGGCGTTCGATTCATGGCGACGGACGAATCGCTATTCAATCGCGCATCAGTCAATACCTCACAGGTTCAATATGACGATGATGCTACGAAGCAACTGGCATCGGCTTCCGCCATCTCGACGATCATTCACCCCAGGAATCCGCTGGCGCCTTCGGTGCACATCCATATTAGCTGGACAGAGATGAAAAATGGCAATGGTTACTGGCGTGTCATGGCAGACCTCAACCCCGCGATTGAAAATGCTGACGACAAAGCCGAGTTCGCCAACAAGCTGAAGCAGTCAGCACCACAGCAATATGCCGAAGCAGCGGCGCAGGGTGACCGGTATTTCAATATCCCCGTGCTAGGGCGTCATCGCGGTGTGACGCATTTCTATCTGGAAAATTATTCCAGCGGCAATTTTGACGCCGACCTGAAAATGGCCAGGACGGTGGGTGAAGCGGCAATCGATACCTATTGCGACATCCTGGCTGCGGCAATCGAAAAACGCACTTCACCAACAGAAGCCGATTACAAAAAGCAGCTGGACTATCACACGCTGTACTTCTTCCAGGTCCTGACGCTGGATAGAGGCACCACATCGGGCCTGCTGGTGCACGACCAGAATGACGTCGGCATTTTGGCTTCGCTGCCTTCGCACATCAACCGGCCTTTGCTGGCCTCATGGAAGCAGAAGATGCCGGTACCTCAAGATCAGCTGCTGCAAAAGATGATCGACTGCCTGGCAAACGAATATGTCTGTGCTGTAGACGACGACACCAAACAGACATTGGCCAATTGCGTGCGGAAACACTATCAGGCACATCCCGAGGCGATCGATATGCAAGCCAGCGGCAACACTATTCCGCCTACCGTCAACAATCATCTCAAATCTGCTGCGTAGCGGACAACCGGTCGGGCGTGCATCACGCCCGATTCAATGCCCGGATTAAATATCTGAATTCAAATCAGCGGGGTCTGACTCTGAGGTCTCCCCTCAAAGTTGCAGCGCAGGATGATCATAACGCAACCGTTCAAGGGCTGCACCAAGCTCGCGCGGCGGGAATGCTGCCATCCCATGTTGTACAAGTTGCAGCGCCAGGGTAATCACCGAGAGCACCGGG
>JANXXX010000150.1 GCA_025350405.1 Gallionella sp. | reverse complement strand
GCTTTGCGCGTCGTCTTCCGGTATGCCTCGAATCCGTTTGTTGCCAGTGTCTGTTGTTTCATCTCTTCACCTTCATTGAATGGGTTGTGCCTTTAACGCATCAAACCATTATCGGGTAGACTTATTCGGTGTTTCCCTAATCTGTTCACAACTAGGTTTGCGGAGAACAAAATCAACACGTTCAAGTGTGCGTGTGCTGAACCTGATTAGAGGAGATTGAAAACTCAACGACTTCAGCAGGGTTTTCGGCAAATGATTGCCCAAGGCTGATAGAGCCCTTGCCATGCAGGGCAGTCTCCTCACGGGTGATGTGCACCACATTGCCGCTGCTGAACCGAATATAGGTGCCATTGGTACTTTGATCGGCGATGATGAATTTACCAAAACGTAATTCGATATGAATGTGCAGACGCGAAGCCAAATCATTTTGCACAACAATATCGCAAAGCTCCCCGCGTCCTAATGCCACACTCCTGCGTTCTTTGTTGACCTTGAGCGACTGGTCGCGGTAACGCAAAAGCATTTGATCGATATTGTCCGCGGACTTGCGGTATGCAGGAATTCCGCACCGTGTACTCAGGGTGTCTTCCTGTTCGCAGATAACCATGTAAATCTCTTGATACTCCTGCTTGCCTTTGAATTCAGCCCGCATGATTTGACGCAATTTACCCTGCAAATCAGGGGGCAACGCGTCAAATACAGGCTGAGTTGTCATAATTTGGCCGGCCCTGGTTATTGCGGTGACACGTGCAGCGATATTGACGGTATTACCAAATACATCATTAGATTCTTTAATGGTTTCGCCAAAGTTAAAGCCAATGCGGATCTGCAGAGGGATATCTCCTGAAGGCCGGTCACTTTCTACTGCCACCTTCATAGCACAGGCGGCATGAAAGGCGGCTTCAGCACTCGGGAATGTGACCATGATCTCGTCGCCTATGGTCTTGATCAGAGTACCTTGATAGGCAGAAACCTTGTCGGTCATTGTGTTGATACAGCGCGATATCATTTTGCGCGCCAAGTCGTCTCCAAGACTATCATAGAGAGCAGTGCTGCCGCAGATATCAGCAAATAAAACGGCAAGTTTTTCTAAGCGTTGTGGCATAGTGGAATAGCTAAAGATGTTTAAGGCGGCACATTACATAAAATGAGCAAAATGTATATTTTGCATTGAACAAAACTAAAACTTGTATCCTCGATGCACAGCAACTACGCCGCCAGTCAGATTAAAGTACTCGACCTTTTCCAGGTTCGCTTCTTTCATCATGTTCGCCAATTCAACTTGTCCCGGATGCATGCGGATGGATTCAGCGAGATAACGATAACTGTCGGCATCGTTGGCGACGAGCCGCCCGATCTTGGGGAGCAAATTGAACGAGTAGGCGTTGTATATTTTTTCAAATGGTTTTGCTACTTTGGAAAATTCCAGTACGATCAGGCATCCACCCGGCTTGAGCACACGCTGCATCTCGCCTAGCGCGAGGTCTTTGTGAGTGACGTTGCGCAGGCCGAAGGCGATGCAGACGCAGTCGAAATAATTGCTTGGAAACGGCAGGTGCTCGGCGTCGCATTGTGTGATCGGTGTGGTGTAGCCTTCATCGAGCAAACGGTCACGTCCGACGCGCAGCATGGCATTGTTGATATCGGTGAGCACGACTTGGCCGCTGTTGCCGACTTTCTTCAGGTACAGCCGCGACAGATCTGCCGAGCCACCCGCCACGTCCAGCACTCGCTGACCCTCGCGCACGCCGCTGAGATTAACCGCAAAGCGTTTCCATATGCGATGCAGTCCGGCCGACATGAGGTCATTCATAACGTCGTACTTGCCGACGACCGAGGTGAACACGTCTGCAACTCGTTTGGACTTTTCCTTTTCTGCGACGGTCTCGAAACCGAAGTGTGTATCAGCCATTCAAATGTTCCTGTTGATCTGCTCGTTCTTTTATAGCTTAGAACCAATGCCAGAGATTCTACCGCGTTGGCATACGCGATGCACCTGCCTCTTCCATACGGCGTAGATAATCATGCCAGAGAGCGGCTTGCTGCCTGCCTAGATGTTGAAGATATTCCCATGTATACAGGCCGCTGTCATGGCCGTCGTCAAACTCGATCTTTATGGCATAGCTGCCCACTGGCTCGATACCGAGCACTTTTACTTCTTGCTTGCCGGTTTGCAAAACTTCCTGCCCCGGGCCGTGGCCGCGCACTTCCGCAGAAGGGGAATGCACGCGCAAAAATTCATAAGGAAAGCGAAAGCGCGAGCCATCGGCAAAGGCGATTTCCAATTCGCGTGATTGCTGGTGCAGGGTGATTTCGCTGGGCTGTTCAATCATGATTTAGAGTGAGCGGATTTTTTTCAATAGCGCGGTAGTGGAACGTTCGTGTAAGAACGGGATGCTGTGCACCGTCCCGCCCCAGCTTTGCACTTCGCTGGCACCGACGATGTATTCAATCTGCCAATCGCCGCCCTTTGCCAGTACGTCTGGGCGGCAGGCAAGAATCAAATTGAGCGGCGTGTCTTCGTCAAACTTTACCACCAGGCTGACCGATTCCAGCGCCGCGAGCACCATCATGCGGTCTTGCTCTGAATTGATAGGCCGGTCATCGCCCTTGCCTTGCCGCTTCACCGAAGCATCGCTGTTCACACCGACGATCAGCGACGCGCCCAGTGCGCGAGCCTGCGCAAGGTAAGTCACGTGGCCGCGATGCAGCACGTCGAAGCAGCCGTTGGTGAACACGAGAGGACGCAGCAAAGCGGCCGCCTGCGCGGCAAATTTGTCGGGAGGGCATATTTTTCGTTCAAATGCGGGTGCGGGGTACATTTAGTCCAAGTATTCAAACATTATGATCACGCGTTGTACTCCTTTGGCGGTGCGGGTGACATCGGTGGCTGCAGCGGCCTCAGCGTGTTTGACGATACCCATCAAATACACCGTGGCATTTTCGGTAACGACTTTGATGTGATCGGCGTTGAAGCGCTTGTCGTTCACAAATCGCAGCTTCAAGTTAGAGGTGATCAGGCTGTCGTTGCTACGCGATGCCAGCGAGCTGACGTTTGAGACGACAAGGTCATTGCTTACATCGCGTACGTTTTGCAAGTCAGAAACAATATTGCCGACTTCGGTCTTGGTGGATTCATCCAACACCTCTCCGCTGATCAGCACATTGCGATTATAGCTTGTTACATTGACGTACATCACACTGTTGAATTGCTTCTCGATGTGTTCAATAGCCCTGGTTTCGATTCGCTGGTCTTCGATCAATGCGTCTTTGCTGCGCCGATCCTGAGTCATCATAACCCCTGCGCCTACGCCTACCGCAACGACGGGAAAACACCCTTGCAGTGAGCCGGTTAGCAGCGCGAGCAACAGCAGGGAAACGACGCGCACCGTTGCTATTCTCCCAGCAGGAGATAATCAATAATGTCGCACAGGCAATGCAGGGTGAGCAAGTGTACTTCCTGGATGCGTGCGGTGCTTTGTGCATCCACGCAAATCAAAACATCGTCTGGGTGCAGTGAACGGGCCATTTCGCCGCCATCGCGCCCAGTCAGCGCGATCACGCGCATATCGCGTTCGTGAGCGGCATGAATGGCTGCCACCACATTCGGCGAGTTGCCGCTGGTAGAAATCGCCAGCAGGCTGTCTCCGGGCAGGCCCAGCGCGCGCACCTGCTTGGAAAAGATCTGGTTGTAATCGTAATCGTTGGCGATCGAAGTCAGCACCGAACTGTCGGTAGTCAGAGCGATACACGCCAGGCCAGGGCGCTCCTTTTCGAAGCGATTCAGCAATTCTGCGGCGAAATGTTGCGCATCCGCCGCCGAGCCGCCGTTGCCGCAGCACATGATCTTGCCATCGTTGGTGACGCAGTCGAAAAAGATTTGCGCACCGTTGGCGATGGGCTGCGCCAGCGCGTCCTTGACCTTCAGCTTGATTTCCGCGCTGTCTTTAAAATGTTTGATGATGCGCTTGTTGATGTCCATGTGAATTTTGGCTTATGTACTAGGGATGAATATTAACCGAATCAAGCATCGAACGCATTTTTCAGCCACTGCAAATTTGCGCCTTGCACATCGTCCATCAGTAGCGCATCGAAACGACACGGCGGAGTGAGGGCGAGGCCGGCGAGATATTGGTGTGCGGTATGGATGATGCGCTGCTGTTTGGGGACATCGATGCTGGCTGCCGCACCACCAAAATTCGCATTGCGCCGCAAGCGCACCTCGATGAACACCAATGATGCACCGTCCTGCATGATTAAATCAATTTCGCCAAAGCGGCTGCGATAGTTTTGCATTACCAGTTTCAAGCCGTGCTGTTGTAAATACCGCACAGCCCATTGCTCAGCTTGTGCGCCCCTGTTCATGGTGTGTTGCTGGTATTGTCCGGGAACATCTGTGGTATCGGGGTAGTCGGTGCATTGGGCAACTGGGCGCGTCCCTGCACAAATATTGCCGGGATTGCAGTGCGCTGGAAGATGTGGCCACTAAGCTGTATCTGCCCGCTTACGCCGTCGAGCGATAGATTGGCATTGATCTTGTTGGCAAGCATCAATTGAATCAGCCGGAATGAATCAATTCCCAGGGCGTAAAGCCGCTCACGGTCGGCTGAAAGCGGCGGATTGGTGCGCGGATAAATCATCACGGCGGCATGATCCGGCTGCAACAACCACGGCATGTCGACGAAACGGATACCATTCAAATCATAATTGGTCAGGGTGTTGTCGTTGCCGACAAAAATTTGCGAGGTGGCATAGACCGGCAATTTGTTGGAAAGATAAGGGCGAATGAGGCGTGCTTTTTCTGCATCGGCAGCCAGAAATACCATCGTGTCGGCGATGTCTGCAATGTCTGCGAACACAGCTGAATCGTTGTTGAATTCAATTTCGCGCAAAATGCCCCTGCCCGGACCGGACCACTCTTCCTCAAAGGCCGACTGCATACGCTGAGACAGTTGCGAGCGGGTGGTGATGATGATGGCCTGGTGCAGGCCGTGTTGTCTGGCCAGTTGCGCGACTTGCCGAGCCTCTGTTTCTACTGCCATGCCAAAAAAATATAACGGTTTGGCGGTCTGGCTTTCTACTGTATTCAAGGCCAGGGTTGGCACCGGAATATCCTGTTCCGCTGCCAGCGCACTGACACCGCTCCGTGTAAGCGGTCCCACCACAGCACGCGCTCCATTAGCGATGGCCTGGCGATAAATGGCGACGACGTTTGTGTTTTCATCAAAGTTGCTATATACGCGCACCGGCAGTGGCTGCCTTTTATAATTAGCCGCTGCAAAAACTCCTTGTTGCACCGCATCGGCTGCGGAGCCGAAAATAGCGGATTGCAACGGCAGCAACAGCGCGATGTGAGGAAAAGGATTTTCAGTGGGTACTACAGCAGGTTTGGTTTCTGCAGCAGGAGCGGCTGCGGGTATTTCACTGGTGGGCCCAGGCAACGCGGGTGTTTCAGTCCCGCCTACAGCGGCAGCTGGCTTTTCAATTACTGCCGTGGGCGCGGGCTTTTCAGCACCAACCGCAGGAGTTAAAGGTTTTGTTTCAATGGGCATACGCGGCACCGCGCTGCTACAAGCGTATAGTGCGAGCAAAGATAAAAGCCAAATGGAAAATATGGGGAATACACGTTGCATAACGAACACCCGCAAAAGTTAGAAGCTGCATTATATGTAGTTGCCACCCCGATAGGAAATCTGCGTGACATCACCCTGCGCGCACTGGAGGTGCTGGCCGCCGCAGACGTGATTGCGGCCGAGGATAAGCGCAACACCGCACACTTATTGACGCATCACGGCATCAGCGCAAACAGGCTGGTAGCGGTGCATCAGCACAATGAACGCGGTGCGGCGGAAAAGATCATCGAGCTGCTGCAAGCCGGGCAAAGCGTGGCTTTTGTCAGCGACGCGGGCACGCCCGCCGTCAGCGACCCCGGTGCGCTGCTGGTGCAGGCGGTACGGGCGGCGGGCTTGCGTGTCATCCCGATCCCCGGGGCGAGCGCGGCAATGGCGGCCTTGTCTGCGGCAGGCTTGAGCGAGCCGCATTTCTTGTTCTACGGCTTCTTGCCGAACAAATCCGCCGCACGGCGTACCGCACTGCAAGCGTTGGTCAGCCATTCCTACACGCTGGTATTTTACGAAGCGCCACATCGCATCGTCGAATGCGTTGCCGACCTGTGTGCGGTGCTGGGTGGTGAACGGCAGATTGTGCTGGCGCGCGAAATCACCAAGCTGTTCGAGACCATACATGCTTGTGCATTACGCGATGCCGAAGTATGGCTGCAATCCGACAGCAACCAGCAGCGCGGCGAGTTCGTCGTGCTGGTTTCCGGCGCGGTGCCGCAGCCGGGCTTATCGGCAGAGACGCTAGATACACTGTGCAAATTGCTCGACGAATTGCCGCTCAAACAGGCAGTACAACTTGCCGCGAAGATCACCGGAGCCAACCGCAACGAGCTTTATCAGCAGGCGTTGCAAATCAAAAATCCCTCCTAGAAATAAGGGTGTCGGCATCTTTTGTTTTACTTTCAAACAAGCGTTTGATACAGTCGTTCGGTAATTCAAAACAATGCTTTTCGCTCCAGAGGGTAAATTGCCCCTACTAAAACATTTTAGAGATGCTCAATATGACAACTCCAATTAAGCCAATCATTTCGATAGTTTTGATGACCGTTGTTCTCGCGGGTTGCGGCGGTGGTGATAAACCGGCACCCGGCCCAGGGCCGGGTGCCGCTATGCCGCCGCCCGAAGTGGATGTGATTACCGTTGTTCCGGGCAAGGCGACACTTACCCAGGAGTTGCCGGGGCGATTGCAGGCTTATCGCACGGCGCAGGTGCGAGCGCGCGTCGAGGGTGTGGTTGAAAAAAGATTGTTTCAGGAGGGCAGCGATGTTCATGCGGGAGAGCCTTTATTTCAAATCGATGTGAGCATCTATAAAACGGCGGCCGCGTCGGCAAAGGCAGACTTGGTGATCGCACGCCAGAACGTGGAGCGATATAAACCTTTGTTGGAAATCAAGGCAGTCAGCCAGCAGGAATTCGACCTGGCAGAAGCCAAAGAAAAGCAAGCGGAAGCAGCAGCGACGCGTGCGGCGGAAGATTTGAAAAACACCACCGTCCCAGCCGCCATTTCCGGCCGCATCGGCCGCGCCTTGGTGACGGAAGGCGCCTTGGTCGGCAAGGGAGATGCCACGTTATTGGCCACCATCGAGCAGCTTGATCCGATCTATGCCAACTTCACGCAATCCGGTGCCGATCTTTTGCGCCTCAGGCAAGCGGTCAAGGCGGGGAAGCTAAAACGCGCCGAATCCGCCAAGGTGGAATTGTTGTTCGAGGATGGCAGCGCATATCCGCAGCCTGGCAAGATATTCTTTACCGACATGGCGGTTGATCCGGGCACAGGCGCAGTGTCGTTGCGCGCCGAATTTCCCAACCCAAGGCGCGACCTGCTGCCCGGCATGTTTGTCCGTATCCGTTTTCCAGAGGCGTTGGCAGAGAATGTCATACGAGTGCCGCAGCGCGCCGTGCAAGCCGGTCCGCAGGGCCAGTTTGTAATGGTGGTCGGTTCGGAAAGTAAAGCAATGCCGATGCCGGTGAAAACGGGAGACATGGCGGGCGGAGACTTCATTATTGCTGAAGGTCTTCAGGGTGGTGAACAAGTCATCGTGAACGGTTTGCAGAAAGCGCGTCCCGGCACGGTGGTGAAGCCGGTGCCGCTGGATACGCAGAAAATCGATACGCCGGTGCCGGTTGTAACCGCGCCCCCCGCAGAAAAATCTGCTGACAAGAAATAAGGCCGGCCATGTTCGCAAAATTTTTCATCGACCGCCCGATCTTTGCCTGGGTTATCGCCCTCATCATCCTGCTGAGCGGCGTGCTGGCGTTGCGCAATTTGCCGGTCGCATCTTATCCGGCGGTGGCTCCGCCGGCCCTGGCTATCACGCTCAATTATCCCGGCGCTTCGGCGCAGGTGGTGGAAGAAACAGCCGTCGCGCTGGTCGAGCAGGAATTGAACGGCATCGAACATTTGCTCTACATGGACTCGTCTTCCGAGCAGGGCATCGGCACCATCACGCTGACGTTCGAGGCGGGCACCAATCTGGATGTCGCTTCTGTCGAAACGCAAAACCGCGTCAAGCGCGCCGAAGCGCGTCTGCCGGAGGATGTGCGCCGTGTGGGCGTAACTGTGGCGAAGTCGGCGCGGAATTATTTGATGTTCATCGCGCTCATCTCGCCGGACAAGAGCCGCGACAATGTGGCGCTCGGCAGCTATGCAGCCGCCAACCTGCTGGAGAACATCCGCCGTGTGACGGGCGTGGGTGAGGCGATACTGTTCGGCACCGAATATTCGATGCGGCTGTGGCTGAAGCCCGAGAAGCTCCATGCCTATAACTTGACACCCGGCGATGTCACCAAGGCCGTGCGCGCCCAGAATACGCAGCTCGCCATCGGCGAACTCGGGCAACTGCCCGCATCGCCCGGCCAGCAGTTGAATGCGGTGATCGTCACAAAAAGCCGCTTGTCCACGCCGGAAGAATTCGGCAACATCATCGTGCGCGCCAATGCGGATGGTTCCTCGGTGCGGGTCAGGGACGTGGCGCGGGTGGAGCTGGGAGCGCAGGACTATTCCATCGCCGCGCGCATCGACGGACAGCCTGCTGCGGCCATCGCGATCCGCCTGGCACCTTCGGCCAACGCGCTGGATACCGCCAAAGCGGTCAAGGCCAAGATGACGGAACTGGCAAAATTCTTCCCCAAAGGAGTGGACTGGTTAGTGCCTTACGACACTTCCAAGTTTGTCGAAATTTCGATAGGCGAAGTGGTGAAGACGCTGGCGGAAGCCATGGTGCTGGTATTTCTGGTGATCTATTTGTTCCTGGGAAACCTGCGTGCCACCTTCATTCCGGCGATCGTCGTGCCGGTCGCACTGATCGGCGGTATGGTGGGTTTGTATGCGGTCGGCTACTCGATCAACACCCTGACCCTGTTTGCGATGGTGCTGGCGGTCGGCATCGTCGTGGATGATGCCATCGTGGTGGTGGAGAACGTGGAACGCATCATGACCGAAGAAGGTCTCGCGCCGCGCGAGGCGACACGCAAGGCGATGGGGCAGATATTCGGCGCGATCATCGCGATCACTCTGGTGCTGTGCTCGGTATTCATCCCGATGACTTTCTTCGGCGGTTCGGTGGGTGCGATCTATCGACAGTTCGCGGTCACGCTGATCATGACCATCCTGTTCTCGGTACTGATGGCGTTGTCCCTGACTCCGGCGCTGTGCGCTACGCTGTTAAAAAATTCTCCCGGTCATGAAATGGTGCCGACCAAGGGTTTGCTCGGCTGGTTTAATCGTTTCTTCACCAGGACCACCCAACGTTACAAGTCTGGCGTAGGCGGCGTGGTAAAGCGCACCGGCCGTTATCTGTTGCTCTACGCGGGTCTGCTTGGCGTGATGGGCTGGCTGTTCGTGCATCTGCCGACCAGCTTCCTGCCGGATGAGGATCAGGGTTATTTCATCAGCGTGATCCAGTTGCCGCCGGGCGCTACGCGGGAGCGCTCACAGGAAGTGCTTGCCGAAGTGGAGCAGTTCTATCTCAAGCAGCCCGAGGTGGCGCACGTCATCGGCGTGCTCGGCTTTTCCTTCTTTGGCCGCGGCCAGAATGCAGCGACCGCTTTCGTCCGCCTGAAGGAATGGGATGACCGGCCCAGTCCGGACAATTCGGCAGTTGCGCTGGTGAAGCGCGCCAACATGGCGTTGTTCCGCATCAAGCAGGCGATGATTTTTGCCGTCAACGTGCCGCCGATTCCGGAACTGGCTGCCATCGGCGGTTTCGACTTCCGCCTGCAAGACCGTTCCGGTCAAGGGCGGGACAAGCTGCTCGAAGCGCGCAACATCGCGCTGGGTATCGCAGGCAAACGCCCAGCGCTGATGGGTGTGCGGCCGGAAGGTCAGGAGCCGGGGCCGCAACTGCAGATAGACATAGACCGCCTGAAAGCGCGGGCATTGGGCATAGACATCGCAGACCTGAATGAAACCCTGCAGTCGGCACTCGGCGTGGCCTACATCAATGACTTCGTGCGGCAGGGCCGCATCCTGCGGGTGCAGATGCAGGCGGAAGCCAGCAACCGCACCACGCCGGAGCAGATCATGTGGCTGCCAGTGCGCAATGCGCAGGGCGGGATGGTGCCGATGTCCGAAATTGCCAAGCCGCGCTGGGTCGTGGATCTGCCGAAGCTGGATCGCTTCAATGGCCTGCCGTCGATGAAGATTTCCGGAGGCCCGGCGCTCGGTCGCAGCAGCGGCGATGCATTGGCGGCGATGGAAGAAGTGGCGTCCAAATTGCCGCCCGGTTTCGGTTTCGAATGGTCCGGAACATCACGCGAGGAGCGGCTATCCGGCAGTCAGGCGCCCTTCCTGTTTGGGCTTTCGGTGGTGGCCGTATTCCTGTGTCTGGCCGCGCTGTATGAAAGCTGGTCCATCCCGGTCGCCGTGATCCTGGTGGTGCCCATAGGCATACTGGGTGCGCTGAGCGCTGTCACGCTCCGCGACTTGCACAACGATGTTTACTTCAAGGTTGGCTTGATCGTCATCATCGGACTTGCGGCGAAGAATGCGATCCTGATTATCCAGTTTGCCCGCGACTTGCAAGATAAGGGACATGAGTTGATCGATGCCACTCTGGAAGCATGCCGCCTGAGATTCCGTCCCATTCTGATGACCTCTATCGCCTTTATTCTGGGTGTCCTGCCGCTGGCCATTTCCACCGGCGCGGGTGCGAATGGGCGCCGTGCCATCGGCACCGGCGTGATGGGCGGCATGATCGCCGCGACAGTGTTGGCGGTGTTTTTTGTGCCGGTCTTCTATGTGGTCGTCCGCCGCATCTTCCCTAGTCATGCGCGGAAGACTGCTGCAAACGAGGAGAACCGGGATGACTAATCAATACAAAAAATCAACGCTGATCATACTGGCGGCGATGCTGGGCGGTTGTACATTGATGCCAAACTACGAACGGCCAAGCGCGCCTGTACCGGGTGCATGGCCTGACAGTGTGAAGTTGAAAGCCACAACGGAACCTGCACCCGGTGACTGGCAACATTATTTTCCCGATCCGCGTTTGCAGGCTTTGATCGCTGCCGCACTGGAGAACAATCGCGATCTGCGCATCGCCACCGCGCGTATCGCCGAAGCACGCGCGCAATATGGCATACAGTTTGCCGATCGTTTTCCTAATCTGAATCTGACGGGTACACGGAATGCGTCGCTGACCCCGGCTGGCGCGTCAGTTACCGGCAGCGCGGTGCAATCGCAACGTTATGATGTGGGCGTGTCCCTGGTGTCGTTCGAGCTGGATTTCTGGGGTCATGTCAGCAGCCTGAACGCATTTGCCAAGGCCAGTTACCTTGCGACCGAATCAGCGCAACGCGCGTTTCGCCTGTCTCTGATCGCCGATGTGGCGAATGCCTATTTGTCGCTGCTGGAAATGCGCGAACGCACCCAGCTTACAGCCTCGACTGTCAGGGCGCGTGCTGAAACCAAAGAACTTGTGACGCGCCGTCGCGAGATGGGTGTGTCCAGCGAACTGGATTTCCTGCAAGCGGAAGGTGCGTATCAAGCCGCATTGGCTGAACTTGCGAACCTTGAACGACAACTAGCTGCCGCGCAAAATCTGCTTAACCAATTATTGGGGCAGTCGATGGCGGAGATCAAGGATCTGCCTTCTGGGCGCAGCCTTGCAGAACAGGGCATCAGCGCAAGCCTGATCGCTGGTTTGCCAGCTGAGGTGTTGTTGCAGCGTCCCGACGTGTTGGCTGCCGAGCAAAAATTGATCGCGGCGAATGCCAACATCGGCGCGGCACGCGCGGCCTTTTTCCCGCGCATATCCTTGACCGGAAGCGCAGGCACGGCCAGCAGCAGCCTGAATGGACTGTTCAAGTCGGGCAGCGGTGCGTGGAATTTTATGCCCTCGATCAGCATGCCGTTATTCGATGCTGGACGTACGTCGGCCAATGTGGATGTCGCAGCAGCGCGCAAAGTGATCGCGGTGGCGGAGTATGAAAAAACCATACAGCAAGCATTTCGCGAAGTGGCAGACCTGTTGAATGCGAGCGACAAGCTTGCCGAACAACTTACTGCGCAGGCAGCCAATTCAAAAGTACAGAAGCAGCGGCTGCGTCTGGTCGAGGCGCGTTATCAAGCGGGCATCGCCAACCATCTCGAAGTGCTGGATGCGCAGCGCGATGCCTTTACCGCCGAACAGGGTGAGGTGCAGGTGCGGCGCGCATGGCTGACCGCGGCCACGCAACTTTATAAGGCGCTGGCTGGCGAGAGCAATGATTTAATGTCAGGGGTGTCACAAGTGGCAGCCAAAAAATGATATGCCACTTAACGATTTTCAGGACGCTGATGTTCACCCCTTTTTCAAAGAGGGAAGTGATCCGATGGTGCGCCATCCTGCGAATTGTTCAGAGTAATAAACCTAAAAACCGCAATTCAAGCCACAGAGATCACAGAGAAGATGCAGGTTACACATATATTTCATGTTCACCTGATGGCTATGGTTGCTATTAACAGCAACCAATTGTTTTTCTCTGTGTCCTCTGTGGCCAACTGCTTTTTCCGGGATAAAAAATAGTGACTGAATTGGAAACCAAAACTGCAAGTGAACAAACGCGTGCGCGTCTGCTGGATGCGGCGCGCGAGGTGTTTTCGCAACATGGATTTCAGGGAGCCACGGTGCGCGAGATATGCCGCCGTGCCGATGCGAATGGCGCGGCGGTGAATTATCACTTCGGCAGTAAGGAAGGCCTGCTCACCGAAGCATTGAATTTTTCCCAGCTTGCGGCATTGCAAAAAGACAACGTCAAATCTGCCGAGTGTCCCAAGGAACGGCTGCGCTTGTTCTTGCATGACTTCATGCTGATGTTGCTGGATGAAAAAAATGCTTCATCACAATGCCGCATCATGGCGCGCGAATTGGCCGATCCCACGCCCGCGCTGGATCAGATCGTCAGTGAGGCCGTCGCGCCGTTGCATAAATTCCTGGGCAAGCTGTTGCGTGAAATCGTCGGCGATCAAGTCTGCGAAACCGAATTGCGCCGTTGCGTCTACAGCATTCTGGGGCAGTGCCAGTTCTATCGGCATTCCCATCCGGTGTTGCAACGCCTTCACCCCAAGCTGCGTTACGATCACAAGGAAATCGACGCGATAGCAGAACACATCGCGGATTTTTCTCTGGCGGGAATCAAGCATCTTGCCAAGAAATCGGCTTAGTGCTTAAGCCGTTACTGGCAGCAGATTTTGACGGATGGGTAAAATCATGCTTGCCTGCAAGGGGTAAGCCGCATAGACTTTCGTATGGATTATTTATGCCCCGTGTTACTTGAACGGGGGAATGACAGAGCGCAGTTTATGCTGGAAGGTAACGCCATGTTTGTGTCATCTAGCCTGTTAAAGAACAAAGGGGTAGAAAGATTTTGCCACCTTATTATGGCAATCCGCCCCTCAACTCGAAAACGTTAGATTCAATGACACCACTTGACGCCATCGCCGAAAATTCGACTCGGCTTTATCACGAAGCAATCGATGCTCTGGTAGCCAAGCGATTTGCCACCGCAACCGCATTGGCAGTTTTCTCCATTGAGGAAGCAGC
>JANXXX010000149.1 GCA_025350405.1 Gallionella sp. | reverse complement strand
GAAACTCAACACGCGCCCCAGAAAAACGCTAAACTGGAAATGCCCTGCTGAAGTCTTCCTTCCTGAAGGCGCTTTTGACTTTAAGACTTACTGGGCAAATCAACTTAACCTTGTTGCACTTGGATCTTGAAACCGCCCACCCTTAAAATCAGGATGTCGAAAATAAAAAAGCCGACTTGCGTCGGCTTTTTTATTGCGTGAAGATCGTATGATCTTACTTCTTCATTGCGTCAGCGGCTGCAGGGGCAGATGCGGCAGCAGGTGCAGCCACTGGAGCCGAAGCGGCGGCAGCGACAGGGGTTGGAGCAACAGCTGCAGCTGGCGCTTCAGCTTTTTTGCCGCAGGCAGTCAAAGCAAGAGCCAGCAGAGCGGCGACGATAGCGATACGATTCATTGTAATGTTCCTTGAAAGTTTGGAGTTGAAATACACTAATTTACCTGATTATCAAGACACAATAATCAAGGGCGGCGCATTCTATCAGTTAAATAAAGGAAGTCCAGCGGGCCATCAGCTTTTTTATAACCCCAGCCTTGTAGGGGACAAGGCCGTATGAGAATGTTCCCACATCTCCATAAAGCGCGATTTCAGCGCGCGTGATTTTTCCGGATCATGCTGCGCCAAAATGCCGCGCGGATCATCGAAGTGGAAGCGACGTACGTAATTGGTTTCGTCTGCGACCGAAAACGGCTCGGTGATGTATTGCAGATTTTTGGGTGTCTGATGGATGAACATGCTGGTGCCGAATTGGCGCAGCAGCAGCATCATGCGTGGACACAGCGTGGATAGATAATGTGTGTCATGGGCCAGTACTAACAGCCTGTGGGCCGGGTTGGCGAGTAAAAAATTACGCAGCGTGGTATAGCGTGCTTCGCTGTTATATCCCAAGCCATCGAAATCTTTTTCGAACAGATACAGGTCGTGCTGCGCCAGGCCGCACAGCGTGTCGAGCGCGGCGATGTAATCAACGATGCCATCCAGCCTGGTGTGTTGCAACGCATTGTCGTTCATGATCTGCTCCCGAGATTCACGCAGGGTGAATATAGCCGTCCTGATACCACTGGTAAAGCAGCTCGCATAGTTTGTCAGTGCAATCCGTCAGCGCGGACGATTCGCGTTCATCTGCCAGCGTGCGCAGCAGCGTGTAGTCGCGGCTAGATGTTTGATGCGCTTCGCCGTTGATGAATATCCAGCCGGCGTGGCACAACATCTGGCTCTTCAGATCTAGTTGCACGCCGCGCTTTTGTATCGCCTGCCGGAATTTCGCCTCGCTGAGCGGGCGTCCGGGCGCATCGAAAAAAATATGCGGCTTGGGTTCGCTCAAATAGCAGCCGAGAAAATTAGCGATGTCTTCCTCGTCCCAGCGCACCTGTTTGATGGCCTGTTCCACCTGGCTTAGCATCGCTGCGCTGATTTCGGAGGGATGCTTCTGCGTCCTCAGGTCGGGATCGGCATACATGCCGTCCACCTCTATCCGGTCCTGCAGATACACCAGAAACTGCTCGGCCAGTTCCTGGTAGGCGGGGGTGCGGAAGCCGATGGAATAGGTCATGCAGTCGTCTTCGGCGATGCCGTTGTGCGCATAGTGCGGCGGCAGATACAGCATGTCCCCGGCTTCCAGTACCCACTCCTGCTCGACTTGGAAATCGCGCAGGATGCGCAGCGGTGCGCCCGCGATCAGGCTGCGATCCGCTTGCGCGGAAATCTGCCAGCGGCGATGCCCCGAACCTTGCAGCAAAAATACGTCATAGGAGTCGAAGTGCGGTCCCACCCCGCCGCCCTTGGGGGCGTAGCTCACCATCAAATCGTCCAGCCGCGCATGGGGAATGAAAGCGAAGTGCTTGAGCAGTGCGGCAGCTTCGGGAAGATAATGATTCACGCCCTGTACTAGCACCGTCCATTTGGCCTTGCCCAGGTTATCCAGGTCTTCCGGCTCAAACGGCGTTTGGCGCAATGCAAACTTGTTGCGCCGTTGCGTCACCAGGCGCGCCTGCACGTCTTCCGTGCAGGCCAGAGCGATCAATTGCTGCGGGTCGAGCAGGCCGTCGAATGCCGGAAAGGCCTGGCGGATCAGCAACGGCTTTTTCTGCCAGTAATCGCGCAGGAATTCCTTGACAGTCAGCCCGCCGAGCAGAGGGAGTTTACTTTTCATTATTGAATTATAGCTTTCCCATGTCTGTTAGGGGCTAGGTAGGGGCATGACAAAAATTTGTTTAATAACCTGGCCGAAAAGTGTTTAAAATGCAGTACAGGGAGAAACGCCAATGCAGCAGTCTGTACCACTCACCGCCGGAATGGAAGCACCGCACTTCGAGCTGCCCGATGCCGACATGGAGACCTTTGAGCTCACATCGTTACAGGGCATGAAGAATGTCGTGTTGTATTTCTATCCCAGGGATGATACCCCGGGTTGCACGATGGAGGCCAATGAGTTCAGCGAACTCGAAGAGGAGTTCGCCAAATACGACACGGTCGTGATCGGCATCAGCCGCGACGATTGCCTGAGCCATGCCTCGTTCCGTGACAAATACGGCCTGTCCGTCCTGCTGTTGTCCGACCCCGACGCACGCATCTGCAAACGTTACGGCGTGATGTATGAGAAAGAAGTCGAGGGGCACAAGAAGCTCGCCATTCAGCGTTCCACCTTTGTAATAGACAAGCTTGGCAAGCTGCGTCATGCCATGTATGGCGTTCATGCGCACGGCCATGCGCAGGAAATATTTAATTTGATAAAGGGGATGAAATGAAAATCGCCAAAGACATGGTAGTCTCGCTGAACTACGAATTATTCGACTCGACCGGCGAATTGCTGGAGCAGGTCGAAATCCCGATCAGCTACCTGCATGGCGGTTACGATGGCATTTTTCCATTGGTCGAAGAAGCCTTGCACGGCAAAGCTGTCGGCGATAAATGCAGCGTCACGATGCAGCCCGATGACGCGTTCGGCGAATACGATCACGGTTTGGTGGAAGTCGAGGCGCGCAGTTCATTTCCGAAGGAAGTTACCGTCGGCATGCAATTCGAGGGCGGTCCGGAAGATGCGGGCGATGACGATTTTATTCTGTTCACCGTGGTGGAAGTGACTGACAAAGAAGTAACCGTGGACGGTAATCATCCCCTGGCAGGCAAGACGCTGACTTTTAATTGTACCGTGACGAATGTGCGTCCGGCCACCTCGGAAGAGTTGAAACATGGGCATGTGCATGATGCCGAGAATGGGCATTTGCATTAATTCAGAATTCGATTCACCTAACACCATGAACCAAGAAAGATACTGCACGCTGTTCGACCTCGCAGCCGATTGTCTGATGATCCTCGATCTGGATGGGATCATCATAGATATCAACCGCACCGGTCACGAACGCCTCGGCTTTACCAGGGACGAGATGGTCGGGATGCACATCACCCGGCTTGATCCGCCTGAATTTGCCGCCAAGGTTCCCAAGCGGCTCGATGATATCGAGAAAGGCAGTGCGATTTTCGAATCGGCCCACCTGCGCAAGGATGGTACGGCCATGCCGGTGGAGATCAATTCAAAGCTCATTGAGCTGGATGGCAAGAAGGTGTTCTTCAGCGTCATCCGCGACATTACCGGGCGCAGGACGGCAGAACAGCGGATCGCGCAATTGGCGCATTTCGACGTCATTACCAAACTACCCAACCGAAACCTGTTCTATGACCGTCTGGATCAGGCTGTTGCACGGGCCAGGCGCTATCAACAGAAGTTTGCCGTTCTGTTTCTGGATCTGGACGGCTTCAAGCAGGTCAACGATGAATTCGGCCATCACGCCGGGGATGGTTTGCTTGGCATGGTGGCTGAGCGCCTTACCGAGAGTGCGCGCGACATGGATACCGTGGCACGCGTCGGCGGCGATGAGTTTGTCTTCATACTCAACAATGTTGACCATCCGGATAATGCGATCCTGGTCGCCAATAAAATTCTGGAATCCCTGTCCCAACCATTCATAGTCAATGGCAACGCCTGTTTGATCGGTTGTTGTATCGGGATTTCGATTTTTCCGGATGATACCGATGACGCGGAGACTTTGGTCAAAATGGCGGACGATGCGATGTACGTTGCCAAGAACGGCGGGAAGAATAACTATCAGTTTTTCAACGCGCAGCCGGGCAAGGAGCCATTCATGCGCCAAGAAGTTTTACCGATCAAGTTTCCCGGCTAACCATTCCGCTTTTACTGCACGAATTCCACGTTCAATTCACGCACATCGGCCCGGCCCTGGCTATCGATCACGCGCAACTGGTATTTGCCCGGCGTAGCCGGAGTCCAGGTCATATCCTGCCCTGCATTGCTTTGCCCGATCAAGCCATCGTTGGCGAACCAGAATAATTTTCCATCCCTGCCGGACACGTTCGCGCGCAGCACCATCGGCACGGGCGCGGACAATCTCAGCGTGTAGGTGACGCCGCGATTGGGCGAGGTGATCTTCGGGTCGCCTCGATCTTCGGGACGATCTTCGGGGCGTTCATCAGCGTTACTCGCAAGCGCAGTGTCGCCCGCATTATTTGCGCAGTCCGGCAACAGGGGCGGCGTGCGGCGCGGCATTCCGGCGGCGCGGAACAAGCGCTGCAAATCGGTGGGCCAGAATTCGAACACTTCGGTTTTGACATGCGGGCCATCGTTGCATGTAGCCAGGCCAGTGCGCGAGTCTATCTTCACGGCGCGGTGCAATCGGCTGATCTTGATCGGCGACTTGCCGGGGATGAACCAGGTCGGGACGGTATCTTTGCACCACTGGTTCGGCAGATCGCCGCTCGCGGCGCACACGTCTACTTGAGTTACGTTGGCGGGCGACTGGCGGGCCAATTCGCCGGGGTCGAGTCTTTGTCCGCGTATGCTGTCGACAATCTTGAAAAACAATGGCGCGGCGGTTTGGATGCCGACGAATGCCGGATTGCCGCTGCCGTCGAAATTGCCCACCCACACCAGCAACACATAGCGCCCGAAGATGCCCGCCGTCCACGCGTCGCGGAATCCCCACGAGGTGCCCGTCTTCCACGCGACCGGCGGAGCGGCGGGCATGCCGGTGTCGGGGCGCACATTGGTCCTGAGCATTTGCAGCGTGATGAAGGCGGCTTCTTCGGAGAGTGCGTGACCTGGCTGCGAAGCAGCGGTGTTCATGTGTGCTTGCACAGCATTGGTGTTCATGTGTGGCGGCTTGGCCGCGGTGCGTTCATACAGCAACGGCATCGTTACGCCATGATTGGCCAGCATCAAATACAGGCGCGCCAACTCTTCCATCGTCACCTCTGCACCGCCCAGCGCAAGCGCCAATCCGTAGTGCTGCTCGGAGGCCATTCTGCTGATGCCCTGCGCCTTGAGAAAATCGTAGAGCGTCGGTTGCTTGAGTTTCGATGCGACATAGACCGCCGGAATGTTGCGGCTGCGCACCAGCGCCTCCTGCGCCGAGATCGGGCCGACAAAACGCCCGTCGAAATTTTCCGGCGAGAACGGGCCGAAGTCGGAAGGCGCGTCTTTCAGGATGGTCTGCGGATGCAGCAATCCTTGATCGAGCGCGAGTCCGTAGATGAATGGCTTGAGCGTGGAGCCGGGCGAGCGCTTGGCGGTTGCACCGTTGACCTGCCCGTTGATGGTGTCGTTGAAATAATCCGCCGAACCGGCCAAGGCGCGGACTTCGCCTGTGCTCTGGTCGATCAGCATCGCGCTGGCATTGCGGATGCCCATGCCGCTGCGGTTCTCGATGAACTGCGCGATGTTGCGTTCCAGCGTCGCTTGCAAATGCATATCCAGCGAACTGAAAATTTCGCCGGGTAACGAAGGTCGGCTGTCGGTCCTGCGTTCGCGCAACAGCTTGTCGGTCAAGTGCGGCGCGCGAAACGGCAGATCGCTCACGCTGTAAAGTTGCGGCACCGTTTCGATATCGGCCAGGTAGTGCGCATGCTCGGGGTGTTTATTCAGCCAGGTTTGAAACAGCCGCGCGCGCGCTTCCAGCAAAGGCGCGGCAGCATTTTTCTGCATGCTGCGCTTGTTGGGATTCTGCGGGATGACCGCCAGCGCCAGCGACTCGGGCAGCGTCAGCTGCAATGCGCGCTTGTGAAAATAAATCAGGCTGGCCGCGCCCACCCCTTCGATGTTGCCGCCATAAGGCGCGAGGTTCAGATACGCCTCAAGGATGTCGTGCTTGGAGTAGCAGGCCTCCAGCCAGATTGCGTATGCGATCTGCTGGATTTTCCCGCCCCATGTCTGGCTGCGGATGTTGTACAGCCTGCGCGCCAGTTGCATCGTGATCGTGGATGCACCCTGACGCTTACCGCCATCCCTGTATGTTGCACTCGCCGCGCGCAACAGCGCCACAGGATTCACGCCCGGATGCCAGTAGTACCAGCGGTCTTCGTATTGCTGCACCGACTCGATCAAGCGCGGATCGATATCCTGTAAAGAAACCCAAACCCGGAATTGATCGTCATTGGCGAGCGCCAGCCGCAACAACTCACCGTCGTTGCTGTAGATCGCGATGCTGTTGGGGAACGTGCTGCGCAGCGGATTGTGCGGCAAGGCGCGCAGGATAATGAGCGCCAGCAAGATAGCGGACAGCACGGCCGCAATTTTTATAGCCTTGCGCAGTTTTTTATCGCCGAGCAGAGTTGCGGGTAATTGACGGAAGAAATGCAGGCTCATTGCTTATCTGTAGTAGCTCAAACTTGATTGGACACAATCTGCCGGATTAATGCTTTACCTTCATTGCATTTTGTGTGCACTGCCCGACACCAGACACTCGTGACCTGCGGCTTTTGCAACACATAGCTGCCCTTAGCAGAAGTAAAAAGCTGACCGTTAAAGTGCTGCTGTATCGCACAGCCTTCGAGGCTTCAGGAAGCGGAGTGCTGTCGACAGTGTCGGCACGAACAATTTGTTAGCCATTCTTAAACTCATTTACTTTTAAGGAAACACCGAATAAGTCTACCCGATAATGGTTTGATGCGTTAAAGGCACAACCCATTCAATGAAGGTGAAGAGATGAAACAACAGACACTGGCAACAAACGGATTCGAGGCATACCGGAAGACGACGCGCAAAGC
>JANXXX010000148.1 GCA_025350405.1 Gallionella sp. | reverse complement strand
GCTTTGCGCGTCGTCTTCCGGTATGCCTCGAATCCGTTTGTTGCCAGTGTCTGTTGTTTCATCTCTTCACCTTCATTGAATGGGTTGTGCCTTTAACGCATCAAACCATTATCGGGTAGACTTATTCGGTGTTTCCTTAGTGTCAACAAAACGCTACCAACCAGATTCCCGCTCCGGTGTCGCAGTGATTTGATGGACACTCAAATCTGTGCCATTGAACTCTTCTTCGGCGCTCAAGCGTATCCCGACCATTTTTTTCAATATGCCATACACCGCATAGCCGCCCGCGAAGGCGATCACCACGCCAAGCAATGTGCCGCAAAGTTGCGACATGAAACTCACTCCGCCGATTCCGCCGAAGGCCTTGAGGCCGAATATCCCCGCAGCTATCCCGCCCCACGCACCACACAAACCATGCAACGGCCACACGCCGAGCACATCGTCGATCTTCCAGCGGTTTTGCGTCAGCGTGAACATCACCACGAACAATGCCCCTGCCACGCCACCAACGAATAACGCGCCAATCGGGTGCATAAGATCAGAACCTGCGCATATCGCCACCAGTCCCGCTAATGGCCCGTTATGCACGAAGCCCGGGTCATTTTTGCCCATCCACAATGCAGCAAGTGTGCCGCCCACCATCGCCATCAGCGAATTCACCGCAACCAGCCCGCTGATCTTGGTAATTTCCTGCGCCGACATCACGTTAAAACCGAACCAGCCCACCGTGAGTATCCACGCACCCAAAGCAAGGAATGGAATGCTCGATGGTGGGTGTGCCGAGATGCGCCCTTCCTTGGTATAACGTCCGCGCCGCGCGCCGAGCAGCAATACCGCTGCCAACCCGATCCAGCCGCCCATCGCATGCACTACCACCGAGCCGGCGAAGTCGTGGAACTCCGCGCCAAATGTCGCATTCAGCCAATCTTGAATTCCGTAATGATGATTCCACGCGATGCCTTCGAAGAACGGGTAGACGAATCCGACCAGCAGGAAAGTCGCCGCCATTTGCGGATTGAATTTGGCACGCTCGGCGATACCGCCGGAAACAATGGCAGGAATCGCGGCGGCAAAAGTCAGCAGGAAGAAAAATTTCACCAGCTCATAACCGCTCTTTTGCGCGAGTTGTTCCGCGCCGGTAAAAAAATTCACGCCGTATGCGATCGAGTATCCGATAAAAAAATATGCCAGCGTGGAAACTGCGAAGTCGGTCAGAATCTTGACCAGTGCGTTCACCTGGTTTTTCTTGCGCACTGTGCCCAGTTCCAGAAAGGCAAAGCCCGCATGCATCGCCAAGACCATGATCGCGCCGAGCAAAATAAACAAAGCATCATTATTAATTTTTAAATCTTCCATAATTCTCTCCAATGGTGCGAACCGCATGAGGTACGCAAGTTACGTTCCACTTTTATAAGCGACTGATAATTATAGCGGGAACATTGCACCGCTCACTAGGAAAGGGCACAAAAAAGCCAAAGTGGTGCGCTTTTTAGATGCGCACCACAGTTATGCACCAGCTCAGTGCGCAGCATCATACCTGCCAGTTCTTCAGATATTTTTCCAGCCAGAATAAACCAACGATCGTTTTGCTATCGTTAATCTTGCCATACTGTATCCACTCAATCGCTTCCGGCAAGGACAACTCCAATACCTCCAGAAACTCACCGTCATCCAATTTGCGTCCCTGGTGGGTCAGCCCACGCGCCAGGAAATATTCCATGCGCTCGTCGGCATAACCGATACATGGCCAGGCGGTAGTGAGATGGATCCACTCACTCGCCACATAGCCGGTCTCTTCCAGCAGCTCGCGTTGCGCACAGAGCAGAATATCCTCTCCGTGGTCGATCTTCCCGGCGGGCAACTCAATGAATTCGCGCTGCGGCGCATAGCGGAATTGCCGTTCCATCACCAGATTGCCATTATCCAATATCGCCAGCACCGCCACCGCGCCGGGATGATTGAGATATTCGCGGCTGCTCACCGCACCATCCGGCAACAGCACACTGTCTTTACGAACACGCATGAAGTCGCCCTCATAAACCAGGGCAGACTCAAGGCAAGTTTCTTTCAGGTCCATCGTTACTCCTCAATCCTCGTGTGGGGTGCCTGGTGAGCGCCGCTTTTACCAAGGCACGTGACGCTAGTGACTCATGGCTGCTGCCTGCTGCCTGATCAATTCGCCACGTTGAGATTGGCCGGTTTTGTCATAAGCTAACGCCAAATTCGTCGCTGCTTCATAATTATTGGCACGAATGGACAAGGCCTTTTCGTAAAAAGAAATCGCTTCATATGCACTCCCTCGCATCCATGCCAAATTACCCAAGCCGGACCAAGCATCTGAATTTCCCGGGGCAATTTTCACCGCCTCCTGCAAATATGACTCGCTTCGGTCCAGATTATTGTTAATCCCGTTAATGGTGCCGAGCACCGTCAGGGCTTCCACACGCAACTCCGGTGTCTTGGCCTTCTGCAAGACTAGCAATAAATTCCTTTCGGCTGCGTCAAAATCTCCGCGATGAAAGAAATAATATCCCAGTCCAAGGAAGCCCACAGCATTCTCTGGTGCATCTTTAGCGATTTTTCCATAAATCGCCCCATCATCATGCCACGCGGGAATCTCTTTCCAAGTGAAGAACCCATAGAAAGCAACGATCAGGGCACATGACACAATGAGCGGGGTTTTAAAACGAGGATAGGCTGCATTTATGTGGTCATAGAAAACCGCCACAAAAATCGCCAAACCCACCGATGGAACATACAGATAGCGCGGAGAATAAAAGCCTGCCGTGTAGAACGCCAATAAGATGGCGGGCCAGAAAAGTACAATCATCCAGACAACTGAAAACGTGAA
This sequence comes from Gallionella sp., assembly GCA_025350405.1. GTDB lineage: Bacteria > Pseudomonadota > Gammaproteobacteria > Burkholderiales > Gallionellaceae > Gallionella. Next base: position 7,187 of record JANXXX010000148.1, on the reverse strand, counting down.
GGCTTTCCTTCTGCCAATATCAAAGGCCCGCCAACAAAATACTGCTAGCATGGCAATCATAATTGCGCTGACTACCCCCAGCGCTGACGATACAAAGTGTTCGGGCGGCTCAAGATAAAACGGAACATTTATAGGAAACACCAACAGTTCGCTATAGCCCAATGCAAAATCAATCGCCCTCGAAAATTGCGATACATCAATGCCCTCCGATTTTCCCGTCGTGCCCAAAACGAGATTACGCGCAATCAAATAGACCACAATCACCACGGCGTGCAGAGCAACTGCATGCCAATCGATTTTCCTTCTGTAAATCAGATCATGTGCCACCACAATCAAGGGGAAAGCAATGGCCGTTTCCTTGCTCCACAGTGCCAGTTGAAAGCACAGCAGCGACAATAACAGATAGCGCCATTCCTTTTTACTATTGAAACTGTTGACAAAGGATTGATGGGCAAGCAATGCCCCCAGCAGAAAAAATGTCACGAGTGGTTCAACCCCTCCAATGACCCATGCTACAGATCCGACTTTGGTCGGGTGCAACACGAATATGGCGGCACCGACCGTAGCTGCCATTGCGGAGCCGGTGACTAATTTGCGTATCAGAGCGTAAACAAGGCAGGTATTCGCCAGGTGCAGCAGCAGCAAAAAAGCATGGTAACCAAATGGGTCGCTGCCCCACAATTTATAGTTTAGCAGCATGGGTACCAATGTCATTGGAAGGTAGCGTTTCTCGGTGCTGATTTCATGCACCGAGTTTTCCCAAAGCCCTTTGGTAAAATATCGCGAGATATGGCCGATATCGCGAATGTACGGGTTGTCCCTGACAAGGGGAATATCGTCAATGATAAAATCCCCGCTCAGGCTTGGCGCGTAAATAAAAAACGAAACTATGAGCAATACAACCAGGCCGAGATTATTGCGCAACCATGAAATTAAGTATTTCTGCATCTCCGACCTCTGAAATTCCAGTTAAGTTAAATTACTCTCTTCAATACCAGAAGCTACTTGTGGGAAGTTCAGCACACAAGCTTGCTTGGGCAGATAAAATCGTAGCTAAATTATTTTATTTTATTGCTTCCTGCCGAGCGAGGTTGCGGCAGTTTGCTTTGGCGCGCGCTGCTTCCTCAAATCGACCAGTCTGTTTATACACATCAGAGAGTGAGCAATACGCCCGAAAGTCGGGTGGTGATTGTTCCAACGCGGCGCGCAGCGGAACTTCCGCTTCGGCAACATTACCCGAGCCTATCAACGCAAGGCCGAGATTCTTGAGGGCTGTCCCGCGCGCGGATTCCGGAAGGAGTGGAGATTCGGCTGCGGCGCGCAAATGGACGACTGCTTCCTGATATTTATGCACCTTCAATAACCATAAGCCGGCGTTGAAGTGTACCGGCGCAGCATCGGGAAACTGTTTGGCCAAAAACTCCCATTCACCTATGAGCGCAAATCCAACTCGTCCCCAGAAGTGGTTCAAAGTCGAATTCCAACTTGCTTGTGCAGGCAACTTGATGTCTTGTTCCAATTTCCACAGCATCGTCATGGCCTCCTGGGGATTGCCAGTCGCCACGGCAATATCCCGCACGACATAATCAGCCTTGATCAGCTCGATCATAATATTCCGGGCATCCGTGTCTGTTATGCCGTTGGCTGTTTCAATGGCCTCTCGATGCAACCCTCTTTTCAACTGCACGTAAATAATTTTATTCTCGGCAGGCATATAGTATCCGGGAAACGCATGGACATCGGCATCTATCAGCGCTTCCAGACTGCGCCAGTCGCGTGGCCGTTCCACGGTTTGCAAACCCCACAGCAATGCAATGACGAGCAATAGGACCGTGCGCGGCATCGGATGCAAACGCCACGACAAGGCGACAATCAACACGATGACCGGCCACGCCGCAAGAGACAAATAACGGTCTTGCACAAGCGAAGGCGACAAATAGGGAATCATTTGTATGTATGGCATACAGAGCAGTAAAAAAGCAACGATCGCAAATCCTTCCAGCGATTGTCGTTTGCGCAGCATCATTACCACACTGACCACAGCCGCTGCCAAAACCACCACGCCGAAAACAACCATGACCGGCAGGTACGGATCCTCCAATACCAAGTAAAAGAAATGGCGGCTTTCCGGAGTGACCGCAAGGCGGGCCAGCGAGCCCAGCACGGCAAGCATTCGAGTGACCGCCTCAATTGCAAACGAAACCGGCTCCCGCCCTACACTGCCAACAATAAAGACTATGACCAGAAAGACTGCCAGTATCAATATGGCAAGGGGCCACAATAATTGTGAACGGCGTCTGTCCGGTGCCGGAATATCGCGCCAGAACATCAACCAAAGCAGGGCGATGATCGGTGCTACTGCAACATAGGAAGCCTTCGCAAGCATCATCGCCGCAAAGGCAAGCAAAGCCGCTGCCGCATGCGGCACGGAAAGCCCGCGTTCCCTTCTGGCACGCATGGCAAGCCATAGCGCAAGCATGGCAAACAGATTGGGCAGCACGTATTTGCGTCCGCTGATCCAAACCACGGATTCGACTAGCGCGGGATGCAACGCAAATAATGCGGTGACGGCCGCCGCTGCCCATGGCGCACTGGCTGCATCCGCCGGGCGAAAATAGCGCCATAACTCCAACGTCGTGGCATAGATCAGCGGCAGGCAAAGCAGATACAGAACGATGTTGTGCACCCGAAACGCGGCTGAATTAAAACCGAACAGCGTGATGTCGAACCAATAGGAAAGCTCCCGCAACGGTAGGAATTCCGCGTAACGGTTATACGGCTCGATAAAGAGGCGCCACAGTTCGGTGAAATGTAACCCGGACAGCTTGATATTTTCGATGATGTAAACGGTATCGTCAGAAATAAACAGATAGTGAAGCGCTTGCAGATAGGCACCAACCGCTACTGCGGCACTGAGCAATACCAGCGCCCAAGGGACAAGTTGCCGCATGTCGGCAGAGGAGGATGACAGTCTCATTTTATTAGTATCGTTGTCATTGGTTGATATATCGGATCAATACCGCTAGGCAACGGTACCAAGCACATCCAGTTTCGTAACAAGCAAGTATTGCCGAAAGCTTTTTACCATGACATCGGCATAACCGGCACTCTCAAAAAGGTCGCGTATGGCTGTATTAGCGGAATAATTCGAGGGAGCTATTTCCACACCACCCAACGTCCCCCGATGCTTTTGGAGTTGGAAAATCTGATGGCTGACAACACATCGATAATGCCATTATCCACCACCAGATAGTATCCCTGGTCCACCAATCCCTGCAAAAACTTATTGAACTCAAGAGTTGATATCCATGCGTACACCGGGTTGTAATAGCCGACCGGGACGAAATTACTGTAATAGTAAAACAAGAAATCATTGTCGCCCACAAAATACACTTTGGGATTGTCGCCAACGACCGATTTAACCTCAGCGATCGTGTTCAGAACATACTGTTCCGGCACCTCCGACGGAAAAATAAACTGCCCCTTGACCGCACTACTTGCTTGGACCGCAGCTTTATAGGTGATATTGTCCCCATACCAGATGGTGATTGATGCGATGACGGCAAGAGCAACGATAATCGCCAGGTTGCGGTGAATGAATGGTGCCGGTTTGTCGGAGCCATTGACCAAGGCATGTCCGGCAAGGTCCAGCAACAGAAAAAACAGCAGCAACAGGATGGACGATAGAACGATGATGGCGTTTTCATGGCTCCTGCCGAAGAAGTAGAGTGAATTCCCGATCACCAGATAGATCAGACAGAAGCCGGCCGCCAGATAATTGCAGGAAACCTTAGAACGCAATCTCAACAGCAAAGCAAACGACAAACCTGTCACCACCACCACATACCAGTAAAACGAATTCGTCGCGATTTTCATAAAACCGATTCCCAGGCGTACGTAATTAAAGTCGTTCGGTACATTGGCATTCCTGAAGAGTAGATAATGGGCTAAGGCGCTCACCAGTATCAGAGCAAGGTTGCGGTAATTTCTTTTTAGGAATGTGGACAGCGCCATTGCCGCGGTCTTGATTGCCCGGCCGGGGATCATCGCCGTATCGATTACGCAGAGTGTCAGCAGCAACTGAATATAGGCAGCACTGTAAATGATGCCGAAGTTATTGTGGAGCAGCAGCATCAGTCCGCAGAACAGCCCCGCGCTCCAATGATACGGGCCCTTGAAATACACCAGCATCAGCAGGATCAGCCACATATCAAGACGGAACGGGGTCAACTGGAAAGAATGGACGGCATCGCCGGGGCCGGCATAAATACGTACCAGAACCAATGCGATCAACACAAAGACCGGGAGCCGCTTATCAATAAACCACCGGCGCGAAAAAACAAAGACCGCCAGCAGCAACAGGTAATAGGCGAATTGGGCGACGACCTGAAACGAATTCAAATCAAGTCCCAGCTTCATCCAAGCCAAGCCTATCAATGAAAGCATCAGATCGTACTGAAAGTAGACTTCCGAAATTCCCGCCCCGTGAAACAAGCGCAGCGCAGGTGCGAGAATATATGAATAGTCGTACCACTCGATCGCTGCGGTGGAAATAAAACAGGCCGGGATCAGCAATAATGCCGCCAATGCCAGCGCCGCGTATGTTGAACGCCGCTGCAGATAATATAGCATTGCGGTTATCGGCAGGATCACCATCATCACCGTCAACGACCACACTAAATTATCCGACACGGCATGGCTGGCAAAGGTGTTCATGGGTGGATGAAAGCCTATGGCACCGATAAACGCGCACGCCACGACGAGTGGCAAAGCAAGCAGGAAATAGCGGGCTGGACTTCCGGCCAGTTTGTTCCATCCGTAGGCCAGGGCTGTTACGAAAATCAGGTCGAGAAACATCAAAGAATATAAGGCATACAACTCGATACCATCCCGTTCATCCATCAGCGGAAGAACCCAGAGCATGATCTCCGCAGGCTTGAACGGCAGGCTCTGACTCCATATCCAAGGCGCTAACTGAAAGTACCCGAAATACAACAAGCCTGCGATAGCGGTCGCAAGCACCGACATTTCCAGCAGATCCAGCACGCTGTTTGATTTCACACACACAACGTTCTGCTTGAAATCGGTTTCATGATTCATCAACCACCTCTTTACCGTTAAACTTTATTTTTCATTTGCAAAGCTCCCACTGCCACAAGCAACGGCTCGGCTAACCTTGGCATTGGACAAAAGTTGAATTGCGCTTAAAGCTGCCGCCCAGCCTAAGGTTATTTCAGTTCCTCACCATTATCCGGCTCAAAATTCACCCGCTCCATTTCAATGACCAGAGGCATGTTTCGCACTTGAGTATGGATAGAACCGATATATTCCCCCAGCAGGCCAATAAAGAAAGTTTGCACCGCACCAAAAAAGAATATCCCGATCAAGATAGGAGCAGTACCCAGCTGAAATGAATTCCAAAAAAGCAGCTTGGCCACAAAGAAGCACAGAGCCACGACCAGGCTCAGAAAAGATAATACGAATCCGCTCATGGCCATCAAACGCAGCGGTATCTTGGAGTGATTGGTGATACCCAGCATGGCGATGTCATACAGGGTGTAAAAATTATTCTTGGTAATGCCGCGTTGCCTGCGTGGCTGCTTGAATGGCACCACCGCGATAGGAAAACCAATTTCACTCAGCAGCCCGCGAAAATAAGGGTAAGGGTCATTGATCTTACGCAGGATGTCTACGATAACCCGATCAAACAGGCCTGCACCCGTTGCATTCTGGATCAGTGGCACCTCGGAAATTCTAGTGATTAAACGGTAATAGGCTTTCCTTATGTGGAACATGAATGAAGATTCTTCGCTTTCAGGCTTAACCGCCAGTACAGTCTTATATCCCTGCTCCCATTTGTGGATAAATTCGGCAATCATTTCTGGCGGATCTTGCAAGTCAGAAGCGATCAGTATGCATGCATCGCCCCTGGATTGCAGAATTGCATAATATGGCGACCTGATGTGGCCAAAATTCCGCGCATTAACGATCAATTTGATGCGCTTGTCTTGTGCTGCCTTCTCCTTAATCTTGGGCACCGTTTGATCGGTTGAACAATTGTCTATGAAAATATGCTCATAGTCATAAGGGAGCGCATTCATAACGTTGGCAACACGTTGACATAGCTCGTCGATATTATCTTCCTCGTTATAACAAGGCGTCACGATACTGACCAGCTTCCTATTCTGCATGCTATTAACCATTTTTGTAGACCCAATAATTCATTAGCAACCAGCTTATTAATACACCAGGCGGAATACATATCACCTGGCCAAGATAAGGACTCAAAGAAAGGACTTGAGTCAATACACTGAGCAGAATTGCATTGATTGCAAACACCACTGCGTAGGCAACAATGAACTTGCCAAAAACCAGCCACCCGCCACGCGCCTTGAAAACCATACGGCCAAAACTAAAGTAATTAAACGTAACGCCCGCCAGAGTCGCGATGAAGAGCGCAGTCAGATACGGCCAGTGAATAAACACCAAAACCGCATAGATAGCGTAACCAAAGATCGTATTTAACAAACCAACCGTAAGAAAATTGACTATTCGCGGCATAAAGCTGTTGACGTTGTTAAACAATCGATTCATAGCAAAGCATTCCCAGCGGCTCCCGGAAACACCCCAGTGAGATTCTCTTGACGACAATCAGCATTGCATCGGGGGCTGAAATATTTGCTCCAGCGCGCCCGACGCCACTATTGAAATGCATTTGAAGCGGGCAGCTGCGCGCAACGGGAAATGTTCCGCCGTTAGTTTGGTGTTAACACCCATCGTTTCTGTCCAATAAATATTCATACATAGGCAATTCAATGCCAGCCTCACATATCAGGAAAAGCAAATGCGCAATCTGCTTGAGCAATTCTTGACGAGTACGGCACAGTTCCCAGCTTGGCTGGTATACCGAAAAATTCGCATCAATTGTAATACAACAGTATTGTACAGAATCGCAAATGCTATGCAGCATCATTCATCGGCAACTCAGGCCCCTGATGCCCTTACCATGGCAAAAAATAACCAGCTCAGATTTATGATATAAAATGTTTGGTAATTAGGGCGTTTCGTAACCAGTGTATCCTTGGAGATACTTATGGTTACAAGCGTTCATACAGTATTTAGTTGTGCGACCAACTTTTTGAATGGTCGAAAGTGCATTTTTTGTGGCTCTTTTAAGACCGTAAAGA
>JANXXX010000132.1 GCA_025350405.1 Gallionella sp. | reverse complement strand
TTTAAATCCTTGCTGGAGCTGGGTTTGAATCAAGACTCTGTCATCCAAGGTGAGGTGTTTGTATTTTTCCGCCATCCAACATTCTTTCATGAAAGAATGTTGCACTTGGTTTTCGCGCCCGCCGTGCCTCATATTGAGCGGTACCGAAATTTGATTCCTCCAGCCATTCGTCCAGTTTATCGGCGGAAACCGGACGACCTATATGATAGCCCTGCGCAACATCACATCCCAGCGTTCTTAGCTGCTCTAATGCATCCGCGGTTTCAACAATTACCATAACCGAGCAGTAATCAAATTCGACCAGATGCCGCCTATCAATTGGCGTGCTGCCAAGGCCCAATTTGCCATTCTGTTGGGCGAACGCTTCACGGTTTCATTTTAAGATTGCCGCGAAATTTGCTGCTTGATAAGTATACTGACTCACTTTCAACGCAAATACATCTTAAATCCGATAACCGGATAACTTAAGCCTACAGGTGGCGCACAGAATAATATATTCCACGGTTCATAGAGCGCACCAGCTTGAGGAAAGCGGCATGTTGTAAATGCAGGTGCCACACCTTAACGCAATTTCATGGCGTCCTTGATAATCTTGGGCGTGATAAACACCAGCAACTCACTCTTGTTGTCGAGCTTGGCCGTGCTTCTAAAGAAATAGCCCAGAATCGGGATATCACCAAGCAATGGCACTTTATTGACACCGTTGCTTTGCACTTGGGAGTACACACCGCCTATGACTACCGTGCCGCCGTTTTCCACCAAAACTTGGGTTTTTACCGCGTTAGTATCGATGCTTGGAACGCCCGCGTACAAGGTGCCAACTGAGTCCTTATTTACTTTTATATCCATGATGACATTGTCATCCGGGGTGATTTGTGGCTTGACCGACAAGCTCAAAGTCGCAGCTTTAAAAGCGACGTTCGTTGCTCCACTGCTGCTAGCCTGCTGGTATGGCACTTCAGTGCCAGTTGAAATCGTGGCTTCAGTCTGATCCGATGTCACAACACGCGGACTGGAAATAACCTTGCCTTGGCTGTCAGTTTCAAGCGCGGTCAGTTCAACGGATAGCACCTTGCTCATCGCATTGTTGAACAACAGCATGGAGAATGCACCTGCAGTACCCGCTGATGGCAAATTGACATTAGGAAGCTGAGCGGGAAATGTTGTCAGAGCGGGTGCGCCGCCTCCGGCGGCGGGCATTGTTACTTGATTTGCGCCGATGTTGCCATTGATATTGGTCCCACTCACCTTGAAGGTATCACCTGATTGGTAGCCAAGCCTTACACCCAGATTTTTGCCAAACTTGTCTGATGCCTCGACTACACGCGCTTCTATCATCACCTGACGTATCGGCACATCGATTTGCTTGATTAATTTGCGCGCCTCTTCGAGATGCCCTGGAGTGTCTTGAACAAATACCGTGTTGGTGCGCTGATCCACTACCGCGCTACCGCGTTTGGACAGCAGGCGTTGCTTGTCATTGGTTAACATCGTAGCAACTGCCTCGCCTTTTTGATAACTTAACTGAAAACTCTCGGTGCGCAACTCTTCCAAGTCAGCGATTTCCTGATGCGCTGTCAAATCGATTTTTTCCTTGGCGGCGATCTCTTCGCGCGGCGCAACCTGGATCACATTGCCGTTTTTGCGCATATCCAAACCGCGACTCTGCAAGATGATGTCAAAAGCCTGGTCCCACGGCACGTCCTTCAAACGCAGGGTAAGATTACCGCCCACTGTATCGCTGATTACCATATTGGTTTCGGTGAAATCGGCAATTACATTCAGCGCTTCTCGAACATCGATCTTCTGGAAATTCAGGGTCAATTTTTCGCCGGTATAACCATCTTTCTTGCTCTTCTTATCGGTATCCACCACAACCGGCCTCACTTCAACGATAAATTTATTGTCAGCCTGGTAAGCGGCATGTTCCCATATGCCCCTGGGTTCGATCACCATACGCACATTGTCGCCCTGAGCAAAGGTATCCACACCTTGCACCGGAGTTGCAAAATCGACCACATCCAGTTTGCGTTGCAAATTGCGCGGCAAGCTGGTTTTGAGGAAATCGACTATCAGCGTGGTGCCTTGTTGCCTTATGTCAATTCCAATACCCGGATCCGAGAGATCGACCTGGATGCGCCCTTCGCCATTTTTGCCACGGCGAAAATCTATGTCGCGCAATTCGTGTTTTTGCGTACCTTGTCTTGCCTCAGCAAAGCGCGCAGTTGAGCTGGCAGCCACCATATCTGCAGACTTGTCATGTAAGGTAATCAGAAGATTTTTACCTTCAATCTTGGTGTCGTAGGCCAACATTTGATTGAGGTTAACCACCAGGCGGGTTCGGGTACCAGCCTGAACGATATTGGCGCTGCGCAAATCCCCTTCGGTGAAATCCTGAGTTGATTTACCCAGACCGTTTGCCGTATTAGGGAAATCAAACGCGATGCGCGGCGGGGTATTGATAGCAAACCCGGCTGGCAGATTTGCCAGCGGCTGCGCCAATTCGACCTTGATGACTGTCGCCCCGTTACCGGTGCTGACACTCAGCGCAGAAATGCTGTTCTGCGCGTCTGCCCATGCCTGCGCACCAAATACACCTATACCTATTACGATGGGCAAGCTCAGCAATCGGATTGTATCTCGAGCTAACTTAATAAGTAAGCGGGCGCCAAACGCTGCGAGCGGAACAATCACTATGTAGTGTCCGTTCCCTTGCCGATAGATTTGCCCAAAAGATGAATTTATAACAGTGTTAGCAAGCTGTTTCATTATTTTGCTCCCAGTCATTCAATTAATTGCAGGCTGCTCATACGCTCAGTCCAGTCACCTGCGCTGTCTTGAACCATCTCTTTGATTTTCACTTCAGAATCGGTCACTTCTTTTATCAAACCAAAGTTTATACCAATATGATTGCCAGCTTTAACCCGATACAACTTGGAATCAGTGGCGCGTATCACCGCATACCCCACCTTGTCGCGGTAAAGGTAACCGACCATTTTGAGACTTTCGAGAGGAAACTCTTCCAAGGCCTCTTTAGGGCGATCCATGTCCGGCTTGTTTATTCCCGTGTTACCGCCTGGACGCAACTCCGGTTTGCGCGGCTTGAACGGATCCGGCAAATTGGTCTCATTGTTGTAAGCAAAATATTGATATGGCTTCACCTCTGGCGGAGGCTCTATTTTGCCGCGCATATCCGCACCGGATTTTTTGACGAAATCGCGCAAATCCTGAAACTCTTCGCCGCCGCACGCTGCCAGCAACGTAGAGGCAAGCACGATGTAAATCAGCCTCATTTCTTTGCTCCTGCAGGCAAGGCCGTCTTCTTCTGTGCAGCCACCTCCGAATCGTCCAAATATCTGTAAGTCTTGGCTACTGCATCCATGGACAATGTGCCAGCTGCAGGGTTTATTGCTATATCATTGAGTGTGACTATCCGCGGCAACATTGCGATGTCGCTGGAAAATTTACCGATATCATCATAATTTCCCATCACCCTGATGGTGATCGGTAGCTCTGCAAATGCTCCATTCATCGTTTCAGCACCTGGACGAAATAATTCGAACTGCAGCCCTCGCCCCAAACCAGCTTGGTTAATATCGGTCAACAACGCATCCATTTCCGATTTGCTTGGCAATTGTTTGAGTAGCGCACCAAACGATTCCTGAGTTTCATTAAGTTGTTTCTTGATCAAATCCAGATTGATCGCCTGCCTTTTTTTATTCAGGAAAGTTTCCTTCAGCCGACCTTCTTCTTCCTGGACTTTGCCCAAGGTTTCCCATTGATCCTGCCAGATCAGTAGCGCACCTGCCGCAACTACAGCTACAAACAATACCGCGAAAGCAATAATTTTTGCAGGCCAAGGCCACGCACCCGGTGTTTTCGGGTTTAAATTCTTCAGGTCAACTAAACTTTGCTTCAGGCCATCTAAATTCATCATGACACCTAACTCTTTGCACCAGCTGGTTTGACGGGGGGGGTGCTAGCTGCGTCCTGCTTGGTCAAATTGAAATTCAACGTAAACTCGTTGATTCGGGCTGCGCCCGCATTGACAGCATGGGTTTCCACCAACGTCGGCGAATCGAGCCAAGGCGAATCCTCTATCGCCCGATACAAAGTGGCGATGCGCGCATTGGACTGTGCATAGCCAACCAAATTGATTCTGTTGCCTGTCTGTTTGAGCGCTTTTAGATATACGCCGTCAGGCAAGATGCGCAACATTTGATCCAACAGATGCACCACATCTGAACGCGTACTTTGTAAACTTTCCACAACATTCTTGCGTGCCAGCAATGCCTGCGTTTGCTCGCGAAGTTTTTTTATTTCCTCTATTTGCTTGTCCAATCCTGCAATCTCTTGCTTCAAGTAGGCATTGCGTCTTTCCTGATATGAAATCTGGGTGCTGATCGCAACTTGCACAAATCCTACCAACACGGCGGCTAACACTACTGAAATTGCGCCGAGCGCAATGAATTGGATTTGGCGGGCACGGCGCTTTTCAGCACGATGCGGCAATAGGTTTATGCGTATCACGATGGGTCGAACCTCCGCATAGCCAAGCCGCAAGCGATAATCAACGATGGAGCATCGGCTTGCAATTGCCGTGGCTTGATTCGACTTGACAGCGTCATTAAAGCAAACGGATTTGCCACCATAGTGCTCACCTGAGTTTTGGTTGCCACCGCATCGTCTAATCCAGGCAATGCCGCACACCCACCTGAAAGCACGATGTAATCCACTTCGTGGTATTGCGTCGAAGTGAAAAAAAACTGCAATGCACGGGCTATTTCTGCAACTACATTCTCTCGGAAAGGCGACAAAACATCGCTTTCATAATTATCCGGCAACCCGCCATTACGCTTGGCTGACTCTGCTTCTGTGGCAGACAAGCCGAACACCCCCTGAATCTGCTGTGTCAACTGCTCACCACCCACCTGCTGGTCCCTCGAGTATACCGATTGCCCATTACGCAACACATTGACATTCATCACGTTCGCGCCTATGTCTATCAGTGCCACGCACTTATCTACCGCACCCTCAGGCAATTGAGCGCTAATCTGCTCGAAAGCCAGTTCGGCAGCATAGGGCTCTACATCCATCACGACCACTTTTAATCCAAATGCCTGGGCAGCCGCAACACGATCCTCGACATTCGCCTTGCGGGAAGCCGCCAATAATACTTCTAACTCCTCAGTATTTTCAGGCGAGGGGCCAATCACCTGGAAGTCAAGGTTAACTTCCTCTAACGCAAAAGGGATGTATTGGTTGGCTTCCGATTCGACTTGATATTCCAAATCCTCTTCGCGAAGTCCAGCAGGCAAGAGTATTTTTTTGGTAATTACAGCTGCGGCTGGTAGAGCCAAACTTACATTCTTGATCCGCGTGCCCATTCGCTTCCAGGCGCGTTGCAAGCTTTCCGAGACAGCTTCAAGATTATTAATATTGCCGTCCGTGATGGCATCTTTAGGTAGCAATTCGATCGCATATCGCTCAACAACGTACCCCCCTTTTTTTGGGGCCTCACTCAACTCGACCATCTTGACTGAAGACGCGCTGATATCCACTCCTATCAGAGGCGGGGTTTTAGCCCACAAAAAGTCCAGCGGAATATCAAAATTTACTTTAAGCATTGGCCGTTTAGCGCTCTATTTGTACAAAGTGGTTTAAATCCTAGCAATAACTATAAATCATGTAAAGCTATTTTTGATGGTTATTTATATCTACAGAGCCGATATAATTTCGCGCACAATACTATTGTTACTTAATTTTGCGGACAACTGCACATGCTTTCCCGTCACTGGCTTGCCATTATCCTTACCACTCTAATTCTATTCTTGCTTCCAGTGATATTACTGGGCGTGGCAGCCATGTTGGCTTATCCGGCTCTACCTTCACTGGAAGCACTTACCGATTATCGCCCCAAAATTCCTCTACGCATTTACAGTGCAGAAGGCGCGCTACTCGGCGAATTCGGCGAGGAACGCCGTGCGCTGATTACAATTTCAGAAGTACCAGACATAATGAAACAGGCCATTCTTGCCGCCGAAGATGATCGATTCTATGAACATGGAGGCGTGGATTTTGTTGGCGTAATCCGCGCAGCGATTTCCAATTTCACTTCCGGCACCGCAAAACAGGGAGCCAGTACGATTACCATGCAGGTGGCACGTAACTTTTTTCTTTCCAAAGAAAAAACCATGGCACGCAAATTCAACGAGGTTCTGCTTACCTTCAAAATCGAACACAGCTTGAGCAAAGATGAAATCCTGCAGCTTTATATCAACCAGATTTATCTTGGTCAGCGCGCTTATGGTTTTGCCACAGCAGCCCAAGTTTACTTTGGAAAGCCGCTTGGCCAAGTCACAATTGCTGAGGCAGCCATGCTTGCGGGCTTGCCTAAAGCGCCCTCATCCTATAATCCAGTAGTCAACCCGAAGCGCGCCAAGTTGCGCCAGATGTATGTGTTGCGCCGCATGCATGAATTAAAGTTCATTAATGATGAACAATTCCAGCTTGCACAACAACAACCCATTGTGGCCATGCGCAGCAACCAGGAGTTCGGCGTCAAATCAGACTACCTTTCAGAAATGGTCAGGCAGGCTGTTTATGAAAAATACCAAGATAACACCTATACACTGGGTTTCAAGGTTTACACCACCATTCGACAACAAGATCAGCTTGCCGCCTATCACGCCGTTCGCACCGGCGCGCTCGATTATGACCGTCGTCAAAGCTACCGCGGCCCGGAAGGTTTCGTAGATTTGCACAAAGACTTCAGTAACACCGAACAATTGGAAGAAGCTCTTCAGGATGTGAGTGACAGTGATGATTTAATCCCTGCCATTGTCCTGGAGGCCACACCAAAATTGATTAAAGCCTATTGCAAGGGTGGAGAAATAACTGAGATCAGCGGGGATGCCTTGCTTTTCGCTGAACCGGCTTTGAACAAGAAAGTCGCATTAAGCCAACGTATTAACGTCGGCTCTATCATCCGATTGCGCAAAGATGATAAGGGTGCGTGGCAAATAAGCCAGCTTCCACTAGTCGAAGCAGCCTTCGTTTCCGGAGATCCGCGCACTGGGGCTATTTATTCGCTGGTTGGCGGCTTCGATTTCGAGCGCAGCCAGTTCAATCATATCACCCAGGCATGGCGGCAACCCGGCTCTAGCTTCAAACCCTTTGTGTATTCGGCAGCGCTGGAAAAAGGCTTCACGCCCGCTACTGTAATCAATGATGCGCCCTTGATTTTTGATGCGGAGCAAACCGGCAACGAACCCTGGGAGCCCAAAAATTACGATGGAAAATTTGAAGGTCCGATGCGTATGCGCCAAGCGTTGATCAAATCAAAGAATCTGGTTTCAATTCGCATATTGCAGTCCATCACGCCGCAATATGCAAAGGACTATATCGCTAATTTTGGCTTCGATACCACCAAGTACCCAGCCTATTTGACCATGGCCTTGGGAGCCGGATCTGTGACACCGCTACAAATGTTGACCGGCTATTCAGTATTCGCCAACGGTGGTTTTCTCGTTACTCCTTATTTTATTGATCGCATCGAAGATGCCCATGGCACCGTGCTCAGCAAAACCGCACCGACGGTGGCTGGAAATGGCGCCAAGCAAGTTATTGATGTGCGTAATGCCTATACCATGGTCAGCATGATGCAGGATGTGGTCAAACATGGCACCGCCATTCGCGCCATGCAACTCGGACGTCAAGATTTAGCCGGCAAAACCGGAACCACCAATGATTCGATTGATGCCTGGTTTTGCGGATTTCATCCGACCATAGTTGGTATTTCATGGATAGGCTACGATCAGCCTCGTAGCTTGGGCGACAGGGAAACTGGTGGTGGAGCAGCCTTGCCGATATGGATGAACTACATGGAAAAGATACTTAAAGATGTGCCTGAAGCCGTTTACACCATGCCTGACAACATGGTTGCCATACACATCAATGAAGAAGGCTATCGTGATGACAGCAGCCCTCGCGTCGAATATTTCTATCAAGAAATCGTTCCGTCTGAGCATGCCACGCCCACACCCAACGAAGAAATAAAACCAGCCGACACTCTCAAGGATCAGTTGCTCTGACCCATGGCTAAAGTTCGTACGCAAAAGGAATACGTAAATAGACGCGACTTGATGCGCGAGCAACTGGCGCATCAAGCTGCTAAATTGATGGCCGAAGATGGCATAACCGACCACGCCTTTGCCAAACGCAAAGCAGCCCGGCAGCTCGGTGCTGCGGATACCCAACACCTGCCCAGCAACCATGAAGTTGATGCAGCGCTGCACAGCTACCGCGCGCTCTACCAACAGAACAGCCATCCCGGCATCCTGCGCCAGTTGCGTGAAGAAGCGCTCATCACTATGCGTCTGCTGGCGGAGTTCCATCCCTACCTCACCGGGTCTGCATTGAGCGGCACAGCGGGTGAACAATCGGATATCAACCTGATGCTGTTTTCCGATGATGCAAAAGCCGTGCTGCTGTTCCTGCTCAAGCACAACATCGATTTTGAAGATGGGGAATGGATAGCACGGGTAGGAGGGCATGAAGAGACCGTGCCTAGCTACACCCTGACTAGCGAATCCGGCGTCCAGACTCACATCATCGTCCTGCCCGAGAATGCACGCCACAGCGGCAGCCGCCACCCGGAGACGCATGCGGATATTGCGGCGGTGTGGGCGTTGCTGGCTGGTTGATTAAAGCGTAAGGCAATGCAGGCAACGGGGTCGCGTGTTGCTCAAACCCATCCTATTGAGCTATAACACACCGCGCTCTATCTCGTGCAGGTAGATAAAATCTGACGCTTTTACACCAGCTTTTCTCCTGATTTCTACCAACTCCGGGGACTGAAAGAAGCGACGTGCATTATCCAGCGAGGTCCACTCAGAGAAGTGGACGATGTTGTTTGCATCGTTGTCATATCGCAGCAACTGGTAACTGATTTCCCCGGCGTTTTTTCTGATATCTGCTGCATGGTCAAAAACAGCTTTCCATGCCGGATAGGCATCGACTTCATGAATAATTAAAACGTGTTGCAATCCGCCCCAATTACTCATTGTCTGATCAGCTGCTTGCCTTTAACCACCTTGCAGCATCTAGTGCAAAGTAAGTCAGTATCCCGTCGGCTCCGGCGCGCTTGAAGGCCAGCAGCGCTTCCAGCACGCATGCCTCTTCGTTCAGCCAGCCATTCTGCGCGGCGGCTTTGAGCATCGCGTATTCGCCGCTAACCTGATAAACGAAGGTCGGCGCCTTGAATTCGTCTTTCACGCGGCGCACGATGTCGAGGTAGGGCATACCGGGTTTGACCATCACCATGTCCGCGCCTTCTTGCAAGTCGAGGCCGACTTCCCACAGCGCCTCGTCGGAGTTGGCCGGATCCATCTGGTAGGTGTATTTGTTGCCCGAGCCCAAGTTGCCGCTAGAGCCGACGGCGTCGCGGAACGGGCCGTAGAAGCTGGATGCATACTTGGCCGAATAGGCCATGATGCGGGTGTGGATGTGTTTGTGCTCATCCAGCGCCGCACGCACCGCGCCGATGCGCCCGTCCATCATGTCTGAAGGTGCAACGATGTCGGCTCCGGCAGCAGCGTGGGTCTGCGCCTGTCTCGTCAGCACTGCGATGGTTTCGTCGTTCAGGACGTAACCGCTGTCGTCGAGCAATCCGTCCTGCCCGTGGCTGGTGTAGGGATCGAGTGCGATGTCGGTCATCACGCCGAGTTCGGGGTAGTTCTTTTTCAATGCAGCAACCACGCGTGGCACGAGGCCTTTTGGGTTGTAGGCCTCACGCGCATCCAGGCTTTTCAGCGACGCATCGATCACCGGGAATATCGCCATCACCGGTACTCCCAGCTTCATGCATTGCTCGGCGTCCTTGAACAGCAAGTCCAAAGTTTTGCGTTGCACCCCCGGCATGGACTTCACATCCTCGACCTTGTTGCTGCCTTCCAGCACAAAAACCGGGTAGATGAAATCTGCCGGAGTGAGTATATGCTCTCGCATCAGGTCGCGTGAAAACGCGTCACGACGCATCCGGCGCATCCTAGTTTGGGGGTATTGTCCGAGTGTTTGCATGATTTTCCCTACAAAAAATGAATTTTCTGGAACTATTTTAGAAACTGCTTATCTGATGCTATGAATGATGCGAATCATTCCACGTTTCTCCTCCCTGAGCGTGCGTCTTAACTCTGTTAAGACTTTGCCCCGGCCTTCCTCCCCTTGGTCGGGGCATTTTTTTGCCTATTAGTTTTTGAGCCAACCCGCCATCACGGCTTCCGCTTCTTCCATACCCAGTTTTTTCAAACTGGAAAACAACTGCACGGAACACTGCGGAAAATGCTCGGCAAGGTGGGATTTTACACGACTCAATGTCAATGTTGCTTGTTGCCTGCTGAGCTTGTCTGACTTGGTGAGCAGGATATGCACCGGTTTGCCGGTCGGCGCAAACCAGTCGAGCATATTTTCATCCAGCTCGGTCAATGGATGACGTGAGTCCATGATGACCACCAAGCCGATCAATTCATCACGGTTTTGCAAATACTCGCTGAGCAGACCCTCCCAATGACGCTTGCTTTCTGGCGGCACTTTGGCATAGCCGTAACCGGGCAAGTCCACCAAAAAATTATTGTTGCCCAGCGAAAAATAATTCAGGTGCTGGGTACGCCCCGGGGTCTTGCTGGTATAGGCCAGGCGCACATGATTCGCCAGCGTATTGATTGCGCTCGACTTGCCCGCATTGGAACGCCCGACGAACGCGATTTCCCTGCCGCCGTGCAGCGGCAGATCTTTTATGTGATTGACGGTAGTAAAAAAAGCCGCTTGCGAAAAAAGTCCCATTACTTCCAGTTCGCGAAAATCTTATCCGCAGCAGCAACGGTTGCTGCGATATCAGCCTCAGTATGTGCGGCGGAAACAAACCCGGCCTCGAAAGCTGATGGCGCGAGATATACACCTTCCTCAAGCATCGCATGAAAGAAGCGATTAAACGCGGCATTATCGCTGGCCATCACTTCAGCATAAGAAGTTGGCACTTTGCTGCTGAAATACAAACCGAACATGCTGCCGATGGATTGTGCGCTGAACGGGATGCCATGCTTCTTGGCGCTTGCCGACAAACCTTCAGTCAACTGCTTGGCCACCTTGGTCAGGCTTTCGTAAAACCCCTTTGCCTGAACGAGCTTCAACGTAGCCATTCCTGCGGCAACCGCCACCGGATTACCGGACAACGTACCGGCCTGATACACCGCACCGAGCGGAGCCAGGCATTGCATGATGTCGCGCCGTCCGCCGAACGCGGCAGCGGGCAAGCCGCCGCCCATCACCTTGCCCAGCGTGATGAGATCCGGCTTGATGCCGAAATGGCCGTGCGCTCCCTGCAAGCCGACGCGAAAACCTGACATCACCTCGTCCAGGATCAGCACTGCGCCATATTTAGTACACAGTGAACGCATCGTATCGAGAAACTCGCGTTTCGGCAGGATCAGGTTCATGTTGCCCGCCACCGGCTCGACGATCACTGCTGCAATCTCTTTGCCATATTCAGCAAATGCTTTTTCCAGACCGGCCGCATCGTTGTAGTCCAGCACCGTAGTCAGCGCGGCGATCTCGTCGGGCACGCCGGACGAACTCGGCTGACCGAATGTCAACGCGCCGGAGCCGGCCTTGACCAGCAGTCCGTCGGAGTGACCGTGGTAACAGCCTTCGAATTTGATGATGCGCGAGCGTCCGGTGAAGCCGCGTGCTAAGCGGATCGCGGTCATCGTCGCCTCGGTGCCCGAGCTGACTAGACGCACCATTTCCAGTGATGGAAGAATCTTGCACAGCAGTTCGGCAATCTCCAGCTCGGCCGCAGTCGGCGCGCCGAAACCCAGTCCTTCGGCAGCAGCTGCCTGCACCGCCTTGACCACTTCGGGATGGCAATGCCCGACGATCATCGGTCCCCAGGAATTAACGTAATCGATATAGCGCTTGTCGTCCGCATCCCACACATAGGCGCCCTTGCCGCGCTTGAAGAACAGCGGCGTGCCGCCCACCGATTTGAACGCACGCACTGGCGAATTCACCCCACCTGGAATGATTTTTTGGGATTTGTCGAATAGCAGTTGATTTTGCGAAGTCATGTTGTGTCTTTCTATATTCAAAAAATTTAGGAAAAATTCAAAACTGAAAATTGTCGCGCAGCACCCTGAATATCTGTTGCATCAAATACTGCCGAAATCACGGCCAACGCATTTGCGCCCGCCTCCAGCAATTGAGCTCCATTCGTTGCAGTGATGCCGCCTATCGCCACCAGCGGAACCGCAATCTCGATGCGTGCCTGGCGCAATATCTCTAGCGATGCCACCACCGCATCCGGCTTCACCGTCGATGCAAAAAAACTGCCGAATGCCACGTAATCCGCACCCTGCCGAACCGCATCATGTGCGAGCGCGACGCGATTATAGCAAGATACCCCGATGAGTTTAGCGCTGCCCAATACTGCGCGCGCCGCAGCCACGCTGCCGTCCTCGCCACCCAGATGCACGCCATCGGCGGTTACTTGCTGCGCCAACAGCGCATCGTCATTGATGATCAGTGGCACAGAAAACTCATGCGTTAGTTCGCGCAACATCTTGGCTTGCTGCAAACGCAATGCCGCAGTGGCGGCTTTGTTGCGATACTGCAATACCCGTGCACCGCCAAGCAACGCCAGTCTTACCTTGCGCAACAAGTCCGCCGTATCCGGTTCATCCGGCGTGATTGCGTACAACCCCTTAATTAGGTCGTTCCGGTTGCGACTCATCATCCTCTTCACCGCGCGCCCAGAACAGACGATCCGGAATATGCTGCCCCATGCCCGGCCGAAAGCCCGCATTTAAGGTTTGCCATGTGTATTCCTGCGCTTCTTTGACCGCCTCCGGCACATCTACCCCTTGCGCCAACAACGCAGCAATCGCGGCCGACAAGGTGCAACCCGAGCCGTGATAAATTCCCGGCAGGCGCGCCCAGCTATCGCTGCTGACTACCCCGTGCTCGCTGTAAAGCGTATTGATGACCTTGGGCGTTTGTTCATGTGTGCCGGTGATCAACACATACTCGCAACCCATAGCCAAGATACGTTTCGCGCATTCTTCCAGCGTCGGATCATCCTCTTCATTATTTTCGTCCAGCGCAAGGCGGCGTGCCTCCATGCTGTTCGGCGTAATAATGGTAGTCTGTGGAATCAGCAACTCGCGCATCGCGTCCAGCATATCGTCATTCGCCAATTCATCGCCGCGTCCCGAAGCCAGCACCGGATCCAGCACCAAGGGAATATCGGGATAGTCCGACAACACCTCGGCAATCGCCGCGATGTTTTCCACACTGCCCAGCAAGCCGATCTTAAACGCCGCGACAGGCACATCTTCCAACATCGCGCGCGCCTGGTCGACGACCCATTCCGGGTCTATCGGCATCACATCGTCCACCCCGCTGGTGTCCTGCACAGTGACCGCGGTCACCACAGACAAGGGATGGCAACCCATGCTGGAAATGGTCAACAGATCGGCCTGCAAACCCGCACCCCCGCTGGGATCGGTTGCGGCAAAACTCATTACTAACGGAAACGGTTCGGTCATGATATGGGCAATGGTTGATATGCGCGACGAGTACGCATTTTACCCTATATGATAGCGGTCACCGAACACAAAAATAATTTCAACACCAAGGAAAACCGATGCGCATCCTTCACACCATGCTGCGCGTAGTCGATCTGGAAAAATCGCTCGCCTTTTATAACGGCGTGCTCGGCATGAAATTGCTGCGCCGCACCGACTATCCCGATGAGAAATTTACGCTGGCTTTTGTCGGCTATAGCGACGAGGCCAGCAGCGCGGTGATCGAACTCACCCTCAACTGGGGCGTGGAAAAATACGAACTCGGCAATGCCTACGGCCATATCGCGATTGAAGTGGAAGACGCTTACGCCGCCTGTGAAAAAATCAAACAGCGCGGCGGCAAGGTGGCACGCGAGGCCGGGGCGATGAAACATGGCAGCACGGTGATTGCATTTGTGGAAGACCCGGATGGATACAAGATCGAACTGATCCAGAAAAAGGATCAGCCCATAGCTGGTCGTGCATCCAGATAATTCGCCACCTTGATAAAGTCTGCCACCGCCAGATTCTCGGCGCGCAATTGCGCATCAATACCCAACCTCCCAAAATCCGCCTCATCCAGATAACCGCGCAACGTATTGCGCAATGTCTTGCGCCGCTGGCCAAACGCCGTCCTGACAATCGCGGCAAACAACTTCTCGTTGCGCACTGCGATCTCGGCAACCGGCAGTGGAATCATGCGCACAATAGCTGAATCCACCTTGGGGGCGGGACGAAAAGATTCCGGCGGCACATCGAGCAGCTTCTCCATGTGAAATCGGTATTGCAGCATCACTGACAGCCGCCCATACGCCACCGTGGAAGGATCGGCGACCATACGCTCCACCACTTCGTTCTGCAGCATGAAGTGCATGTCGGTGATACATTCGGCATACGCGGCAAAGTGAAACAGCAACGGCGAGGAGATGTTGTAAGGCAGGTTGCCGACGATGCGCAATGGCACGGGCAGCGTTGCAAGATCGAATTCCAGCGCATCTCCGGCATGAATGACGAGCTTGTTCTTTGGATAGTCATTCTCCAGCCGTGCGATGATGTCGCGATCGATTTCCACCACATGCAGATGATTTAATTTCTTCAGCAGCGGGCGGGTCAGTGCGCCCAGGCCCGGACCGATCTCGACCATGTTGTCTTCCGGCTCGGGACGGATCGCCGCAATAATATCGGCGATGATCTGCTCATCGACAAGGAAGTTCTGGCCAAACTTCTTCTTGGCTTTATGCACAATAAATTTTTTCGTTCTGCGCCAACTGTACAGCAAGTCTGATCGCTTCCAGCATGCTGCCGCTATCGGCTTTGCCGGTTCCCGCTAGATCCAGCGCCGTGCCGTGATCCACCGAGGTACGGATGATGGGTAGGCCGAGTGTAACGTTCACGCCTTGTCCGAAACTGGCGTGCTTCAACACCGGCAGCCCTTGATCGTGATACATGGACAACACGCAGTCGCAATACGCCAGTTTTTGCGGGGTGAACAAAGTATCGGCAGGCAGCGGCGCGCTGACATTCATGCCTTCGGCGCGCAATTTATCGAGCACGGGAATCATCACCTCGATTTCTTCGCGCCCCAAATATCCATCCTCGCCCGCATGCGGATTCAAACCGGCAACCAGAATACGCGGCTGCTGTATGCCAAAGCGACGTTGCAAATCGCGCTGGATGATGCGCAGCTCTTCTTCAAGCAATGGCGCTGTAATCGCCGCAGGCACATCTTTCAAGGCAAGATGAGTGGTGGCCAATGCCACGCGCATCCCGCCACCAACCAGCATCATCACCACGAATTTAGTGTTGGTTTGCTCGGCCAGAAATTCGGTATGTCCCGTAAAGGGAATGCCCGCATCGTTAATGATGCCCTTGTTAACCGGGGCGGTGACCATGCCGGAGAACTCGCCCGCTTGGCAGCCTTGAATCGCGCGCTTCAGCATTGCCAACACATATTCGCTATTGGCTGCATTGAGCACACCGGAATGACATTCCGCAGCGAGCGGCACATGAATGACCTGCAGTGTCTTAGGCGGGGTAACACTTTTTTGTGTGGCTGAATAATCGCGTACTTGCAAGGGGATGCCAAGTTGCATGGCGCGTTGTTGCAGCAATATTTTATCGGCTATGACCACCAAGGGAATGTCGGAAGCCCCAGCAGCAAGCTGCACACACAGATCAGGGCCTATGCCGGCCGGTTCCCCAGAAGTAATAACTAAGGGCGCAGAAGGTGAAACGGCACCCACGGACTACTTGCTCTCTTCAAGACGATATTCAATAAACGCCCGGTCGCGCAACTGGCGCAGCCAGTCCTGGTATAACTCGTCCGACTTGAACGTGCCGATGGCAATGCGTGCGCGTTGCCGCTTTTGCTTCTCGCTGACATCGGTACTGCGCCTCTCCAGCACCTGAATCAGATGCCAGCCGAATTGCGATTGCACCGCCCCCATTTGCCCGACTTGCAGCTTGTTCATCGCCTCTTCAAATTCAGGCACGGTCTGACCCGGAGACAGCCAGTCCAAATCACCGCCTTGTTGCGCGCTGCCATCCTGTGAATATCGTTTAGCCTGCTCGGCGAAATCCGCACCGGCTTCAATGCGCTGCTGGATTTCCGTGATGCGTTTTTTGGCTTCCGCTTCCGGCATGATCTCGCTGGTCTTGATCAGAATATGCCGTGCATGGGTTTGCGTAATTACCACCGGTGCATTACCGCTACGCTTTTCAACCAACTTGAGGATGTGAAAACCGCTCGGGCTGCGCAACACCGCAGAGGTCTGGCCTGGCTTTATATTTTGCAACTCATTCATAAACAGCGGAGGAATGCTATCGCCAGACCGCCACCCCAAATCGCCGCCCTTCAGTGCATCCTTGGCATCCGAAACGCCTGCTGCCACTTGCGCAAAATCCGCGCCTCCTTTCAATTTGCTCAATGCCTGTTCAGTCCGTTCGCGCGCAGCCTGAATTTTCTCCGCACTTGCCTGTTCCGGCACCACCACCAAAATATGCGCGAGATGAAATTCTTCTCCTGCACTGCCTATCCTGGCCTTGTTGGCGAGATAGTTGTCCACCTCGCCTTCGCTGATGACAAGTTTGCTCTCAACTTCGCGCTCGCGCAAACGTGTAGCGATGATTTCGCCACGGATTTCTTCGCGGAATTTCTTGTAATCCACGCCATCCGCTTCCAGCTTGGCGCGGAATTCGGCCAATGACGGGAAGTCATTCTGCTGCGCGATGCGCGTAATCGCCAGATTCAATTGTGTGTCGTCCACGCGCACTCCGCTTTCCCTGGCAAACTGCTCTTGCAGCATATCCGTGATCATGCGTTCCAGAATTTGCTTTTCCAGCACATCGGCTGCGGGCAACGGGGTCTCCTGCTTGCGCAATTGGCGCACCACCTCCCGGACGCGGTCTTCCAGCTCATAACGGGTAATCACATCATCATTGACCACCGCAACCACGGCATCAATCTTCACCGCTTGTGTTTGCGGATCGGGATTGTTCGATTGCTGTGGGTCCGGTTTGGTTATGTTCTTTGTGACCTTGGCAGACGGCGCATTAACACCATATGCGGCTTGCACCGTGAACAGCGCACACCACAACATCAGGATTTTAATTCGCATCATTTTCTTTCAGTTATCAGCGCAAAACTTGCGGGGTTTGAATGGTGGTTTTGTCGTTCAATTTGCTATAGCCGGGCACACTTTGCTTGAGCATGATCAATGGATCCGCACCTACTTTTACGAAGTCATTCAGCTCGAGCTGCACGAAAAAACCGGTATTGAATTCTTGCGTCGCTGTGGCAAAGCGCTGCGCCACAAGACGCAGCATCCAGCAGTCTTGATTATACTCAAGCCCGCCTATCACCTCCAAAATTCTGGAGTCCTGCAGCGAATAATTCCAGCGTCCCACCGCATGCCAACGGTCAAACAGTGGCCATTGCGTGGAAATATCGGCTTGGCGCAAAGTATTACGCGTGAAGCGATACCCCAGGTTAAACGCCTTACCGGCTTCGGGACGATAGCGCGCAGCAATGTTGTAACGCTGCGTATGCGATTGATTCGGATCGAATTGAAACTCGCTGTCCAGTGACCAGGCGCGGGTCACGCGACCGGCGAGCGCCAGCAGAATATCCGACTTGTTAGTCGTCGTCGCGGGCGTGGCCAAATTCAGCTGGGGCGCGCTGAAGCTGACCCGCTCACCTATCATCATCTTCAGGTGTTCCATTCCGTTCTCTTGCTCCAGAAAGCGCGAGGTCATTGCCAAAGTGAGGTAATTGGCATCACCAACACGGTCGTTGCCGAAGAAACGGTTTTCCGTGAACATCTGGGTAAAACTGAAATCAGCTTGTGCCGAATCGAAATTTGGCAATAGCGTTTGATCCTTGTAGGGCACATACACATAAAACGCGCGCGGCTCCAGGGTCTGTATATAATCACTGTTGAATAGATTTCCCTCGCGTTCGAAAGCAACCCCGCTATCCACACTCAAGATAGGCACAGTACTCGATGCATTCGGCAAGGCATCAATATTATTCACACCCATCATGTAATACGCGCTATGCAACGCCACCTTGGGTGTCACATAAAATGCCGACGCGCTCACCAGCGGATAGCTGATGCTGGGGTTAAGTACCATGCGCCTCGCATTCACTGCAGTGGGATGCCTGAAGTCAACATATTCACCGGCAAAATCAAAGTTCGCACCGGGATAGTTCTGCCGCGTATTTAGCGTCATTTGCGGCAGGCGAGCGTATGGCTCGACTATCGGCGCGGCGGGGTCTTGCAAGGTTTGGTAGCGTTGCACGCGCGCCGAAGCCGTCCACCAGTCCGCGTTATAGTTCAGCCCCCCCTCCTGTAGCAGGTTGACCTGTGAAGTGGCATTTACCGTATCGCCCAAGTCGCGAAAATAGGCATCGTCGCCAACACCGGTGAAATTCACATAGCCATACAAACTGTTCGCCAGCGCTTGATTATGGTTTAACGCAAACCGCGAACGGCTGCGATTTTCTATCGCGTCATTGGGAAGCACATCCACATGCAGCTCACCGCCATAACCGGGCTCCAGATAACGGAACTCGTTGTTGAGCATCAGGCCGCGCTTGGCCATCGCGCGCGGGGCAAACGTCGCATCAAAGTTGGGGGCAATATTCCAATAGAAAGGCAACGTCACTTCGCTACCCCCCTTGACTGTGCCGCCAAAAATCGGCGCCAAAAATCCCGATTTGCGTTGGCCACTTAGCGGAAAGTCCATCCATGGCGAATACAATATAGGCACCCCTTTAAACTTAACCGATGCGCTATGCGCCACGCCGATTTGCCGATCTCGGTCGATTTCCAGCAAATCCATTTTTACCTGCCAATCCTGGTTACCCGCCGGACAAGTGGTATAGACGGCATTATCCAAACTGAAATGCTGGCGGTCCTGAATATGCAGCACATCCGCCGAACCACGCGCATCATTTTCTTTTAAATAAAATTGCGGCTGCTGCATCGTCCCAGCGCCCGTATTCATATTAAACTGCAGGTGCGGCCCGTTCATGGTGTTGCCGTCCTGCTCCAACACCACCGCGCCTTGTGCATCAACTTCATGTGAACTCTGGTTGAATTTCAGACTATCAGCACGAATCGACTGTCCGCCTTGGCGCAACGTCGCATCTCCAGTCGCCTCGATTTGATCCTTCGCTTTTCCCACCAGATTATCCGCTTCGATCACGGAATGGCCATCCTGACTGGCCGCCATTGCTGCGGGCAGATTGTTATCCGCGCGCGAATCAGACAGAGCTTCGCCTGCGTAAGAACGATGCACAAAGCAAACCAACAAGAGAATAAAAAGATAGTTGAATCGAAACCGCATAACCCGCAGCAAATAGTAAGGTGATAAACTTCAGGCAGTTTAACATTAAGTACATTCGAGAGCCCGATATGCAACGCCAGCAACAACTTACCCAGTGGCTGCACAGCCAAGTCCCCAACGAATCGTTCACTATCACCCCTGCGTCCGCCGATGCCAGCTTCCGTCGTTACTTCCGCGCCACTTTCTCAGATGACCGCACCCTCATCGTGATGGATGCCCCGCCGCAGCACGAGGACTGCCGCCCGTTCCTGCACGTGGCCAAATTATTCGAAGATGCCGGGACGCATGTGCCGCACGTACATGCGCAAGACCTGGAACAAGGTTTCCTGCTGCTGTCTGACCTCGGCAACACTACTTATTTGCAGGCTTTAAATGCCGCTACCGCGAAAGAACTTTACGGTGCAGCCACCGACGCGCTGATCAACATCCAGCTTGCTTCGCGCGACAACGAATTGCCGCCTTATGACGAAGCGCTACTGCTGCGCGAGATGCGCCTGTTCCCGGAATGGTACATCGGCAAGCATCTTGGCGTCACGCTCAGCGACGCACAGCACGCCAAACTGGAAACCGTGTTTGCGCGCATCATCGCCAACAACCTTGCCCAACCAAAAGTCTATGTGCATCGCGACTACCACTCGCGCAACCTGATGGTGACCGAACCCAACCCCGGTATCATCGACTTTCAGGATGCCGTATATGGCCCGATCACTTACGATCTTGCGTCGCTGTTCAAAGATGCCTACATCCGCTGGGAGGAAGCTGAGATCATCGACTGGCTGATACGCTACTGGGAGAAGGCACGCAAGGTCGGCCTGCCGGTGGCCGAGGATTTTTCCATGTTCTACCGCGATTACGAATGGATGGCAGTGCAGCGCCACCTCAAGGTCTTGGGCATCTTCGCGCGCCTTTATCACCGCGACGGCAAGCAGGGCTACCTGAAAGACCTGCCGCTGGTGATGGCGTACTTGCGTGCTGCTTGCGTCCGTTACATCGACCTCAAACCGCTGCTTAATTTGCTGGATGAGCTGGAGCCGCACAGAGTTCAGACGGGGTACACGTTTTGAATATTCCAGACACGCTACCCGTACGGGCGATTGATGAAACTACTAGCCATTCAACTAGGTTGTCAAATAACGCCAACCAAGTCGCTGGTTATCATGAATCGCCCCTACCCGCATTGCGCGGTTCCTACCCAAAAGAAGCCCCCAGAGTCGGAATCGCATTACTTTTCGCAAAATTAATCGGGCTCCCTCCATGTGCAGTTTGGCAAAAATCGTTTAACACAAAGAAGCTGGCATGACGAATCTAAAGATATTGAAGCTATATGGCGCAATATTGTGCATTGCTATAGTGCTGACGCTCACCAGTTGTGCAACAAATATTAACAGTAACAATCTGCTGCTGGCGGCGGAATCCGGTAACGCGATAGAGGTTAGCCGTCTGCTGTCTATGGGGGCTGACGTTAATGCAAAAAACAGAGAGGGCTCTAGCCCTCTCCATATTGCGGCCTATCTGGGGCATGAAAATGTAATAGGGTTGTTGATCTCCAAGGGTGGGGACGTAAATGCCAGAGACGTAAACGGCGCTACTCCGCTACATTTTGCTGCCCTTCAAGGGCATATGAGCGTTGTCGAGCAACTGATCGCAAAGGGGGCAAATGTCCATGCCAAAGACATGGATGGTGCAACCCCTCTACGCGCTTCCCTTTCGAGACAACATAAAGATGTTGCCGAGCTGCTGATTGCCAGCGGCGCAGATGTCAACACGAAGGATTCAGGAGGGGCTACGCCTCTTCATTCCGCTTGTTTTCTGGGAGACAAGGATGTGGCGGAGCTATTAATTGCCAAGGGTGCGGATGTCAATGCATGGAATAAACATTACGACGCAACCCCTCGTCATGTTGCTATCTCACGGGGCTACAAAAATATTGCCAAACTTTTGATAGCCAATGGAGCAGATGTTAGATCCAAGGACAAGAATGACATAACCCCACTTTATGCCGCTGCCATTCAGGATTACAAAGATGTATTAGAGCTATTAATCGCCAAGGGAGCCAATGTCAGCACCAAAGACATAAATAATGCCACAGCTCTCCATGTCGCCGCCCATCAGGGACACAGGGACGTCGTCGAACTGCTGATTGCCATGGGCGCTGATGTCAACGCACAAGCCAAGAATGGCACAACTCCTCTTCATGTGGCCGCCTTGCAAAGCCACAAGGAAGTCGCTGGACTGCTGATCGCTAGGGGTGCTGATGTCAACGCCGAAGACAAAAATGGTGCAACATCTCTTCATGTTGCAGCCAATCATGGACACAAGGATGTTGTTGAGCTGTTGATCTCCAATGGAGCGGACGTAAACGCCAAAACAAGAGATAACATGACTCCTCTTCATTTGACCGCGAATCAGGAGCGCAATGATGTTGCCGAGCTGCTGATTGCCAAGGGTGCTGATATTAACGCTAAGGACATGAATGGCGTAACCACGCTTCATATTGTTGCGGCGCAAGGCCACATGGGTTTTGCTGAGCTACTAATTGCCAAGGGTGCGGATGTCAACGCCAAGGCTAATGATGAAGTGACCCCTCTACATTTAGCTGCCAAGCAGGGAAATATGAAGGTTGCCGAACTGCTGATCGCCAAGGGGGCGGACGTCAATGCTCAAACCAGGAATGGCATTGCGCCTCTTCAAATAGCTATCATGCAAGGGCACAAGGATGTTGCAGCGCTGTTGATTTCCATGGGGGCGGATGTCAATGCTGCAGGCAAGGACGGCAATCAAATCAAAGGGATCAAGCTCGAATTATGAAAGCCATGATCCTCGCTGCAGGCCGCGGCGAACGCATGCGCCCGCTCACCGACCACACTCCCAAACCTTTGCTCGAAGTCGGCGGCAAAGCGCTGATCGTCTGGCACATCGAGAATCTGCTACGGGCGGGCATCACCGAGCTGGTGATCAACCACGCCCACCTCGGCGCACAGATTGAAAAAGCTTTGGGCGACGGCAGCCGGTTCGGCGCGCATATTCAATATTCCTCCGAAGGCAAGGCATTGGAAACCGCCGGCGGCATCGCCTATGCCCTGCACCTGTTGGGCAACGAACCGTTCGCCGTGATCAACGGCGATATCTTCTGCGACTACAATTTTGCCAGCCTGCGCGAACGAGCTGCAAAACTAAAATCCAGCGGTGATGCCGCACATCTGGTGCTGGTGAACAATCCATCACAGCACCCCAACGGCGACTTCGGCTTGCAACAACAGCGCGTCACGGACAGCGCACCCAAGCTTACGTTCAGCGGCATCGGTATCTATCAACCCGGCTTGTTCGCCCACATCTCGCGCGGCAGCATTGCGCCGCTCGCACCCTTGCTGCGCGCACAGATCACCCTAGGCAAAGTCAACGGCGAGCACCACCAAGGATTATGGGTAGATGTCGGCACTCCGCAACGCCTGGCTGAACTCGACAGGCAGGTACGTTCATTGCACAATGCACCATGAGCATACATAGCGGCATAAATCTACTGCGCGATTCGGGGGCGGGGTCGGACAGTGCTCGCGATCCTCACATACTGATGTGTATGCTCCGGTCGCTGCGCGCTGGCCTCCCCCACCCCCAAACCGCTCGCTACAATTTCTGACGCTATGAATATAATCCCATATGCCCAACGCCGTGCCCGCCTTATCACACAGATGGGTCGCGGCATCGCCATCATCCCCACTGCGCCTGAAGTGGCGCGCAATGCCGACACGCATTATGGCTACCGCCACGACAGCAACTTTTATTATCTGAGCGGATTCAGCGAGCCGGAAGCGGTGCTGGTGTTGATCGCCGGTGACGAACACAAGACCATCCTGTTCTGCCGCGAAAAGAATCTGGAACGCGAAATCTGGGATGGCCACCGCGTCGGCCCGGATGCCGCCGCAGAACAATTCGGTTTCGACGCGGCGTATTCAATCGCACAGCTGGATGAAAAACTGACCGAACTGATGGGCAACCAACCCGCGCTGTTTTATCCGCTAGGTGACGATGCAGCATGGGATCAACGCATCCTCAAGTTGCGCAGTGCAGTACAGGAAAAAGTCCGCAGCGGCATCCGCGCACCGGATGAGATTCGCGACGTGCGCGCCCTGCTCAACGAGATGCGCTTATTCAAAGATGCGCACGAGCTGGACATCATGCACCGCGCCGCCGCGATATCCACGCGCGCGCATCAACGCGCGATGCAATTCACCCGCCCCGAAATTTTCGAATACCAGGTCGAAGCGGAGCTGCTGCATGAATTCTGCAGCCACGGCGCGCGCCACCCCGCTTACACCTCCATCGTCGCGGGGGGCGCGAATGCCTGCGTGCTGCACTATGTGGGGAACAACGCCCAACTCAAGGACGGCGAACTGCTGCTGATCGATGCAGGCTGCGAACTGGACGGCTACGCCTCCGACATCACGCGCACCTTCCCCGTCAACGGCAAATTCAGCGCCGCGCAAAAGGATGTGTACGAAATCGTGCTCGCCGCGCAAGCCGCCGCGATCGCCGCTGCACAACCGAAGCAAACCTGGAACGCCCCGCACGATGCCGCGCTGCGTGTGTTGGCGCAAGGCTTCATCGACCTCAAGCTGTGCAGCGGCAGCGTCGATGAAGTGCTGGAAAGCGAAAGCTACAAGAAATTTTACATGCACCGCACCGGCCACTGGCTGGGCATGGACGTGCATGATGTCGGCGATTACAAGATCGACAATGACTGGCGCGCGCTGCAACCCGGCATGGTGCTGACCGTCGAGCCCGGCTGCTATATCCGCCCCGCCGATGATGTGCCGCGAGCGCTATGGAACATCGGCATCCGCATCGAGGACGATGTGGTTATCACTGCAGAGGGCAATGAAGTGTTGACGGACGCCGCGCCTAAATCGGTGGCGGATATTGAAGAGCTTATGAGAATCAAAATCTAGCCACAGAGTACACAGAGCCCACAGAGAAGATCGAGGACGTGATTGCGTTTGGGGGTTCTCTGTGATCTCCGTGTACTCTGATGTGACTACTAGCCATTCGGCTAGGCTGCCAAACAACGCCAGCCAAGTCGATGGTTATGTGGCAAAAGTTTTTTGGAGACCACTTGAACAGCACAAACTATGACATCGCCATCATCGGCGGCGGCCCGGTCGGCGCCGCGCTGGCGTTGGCCTTGCGCGGCAGCAGGCTGAAAGTATGCGTGCTGGAGGCGCGCTCGGCGAATTCCACCAGCAGCGATGCTCGCGCGCTGGCCTTGTCCTACGGCAGCCGCTTATTGCTGGATAGACTCGGTGTCTGGAATGCGCTGCAGGGCATCTCGCCGATACGCACTATCCACATCTCGCAGAAACAAAGTTTTGGCCGCGCCGTGCTGCGTGCTAACGAGATGAATGTGCCTGAGCTCGGCTACGTGCTGCCCTACACCGCGCTGCAAGATGCATTGACCGATGCGCTGCTAGATAGCGATGTTGCATCCATTTACGGCGCGAGCGTCACTCAACTGCAAAATCAAGCAGATCACACTGTGATCGCCTATCAGCAGAATGGCACTGAACACTCCATTCACGCACGACTCGCTGTTGTCGCCGACGGCGGAAAATTACTGGCGCAACAATATCCACCCGAAGTCCACGACTACGGACAGAGCGCGCTCATCACCCACATCACCTGCTCTGCGCCGCAAGCTGCCATGGCCTACGAACGCTTCACCCCGCAAGGGCCGCTGGCGCTGCTGCCGTTCCAGAGCGGTTACGAACTGGTATGGACTGCGCCGCATCAAGCCGCGCAGGAAATGCTGGCATGGGACGATGCGAAATTTCTGCGCGAACTGCAACAGCACTTCGGTGATCGCGTCGGAAATTTTTTGACCGTAGGCAAACGCACCAGCTTCACCCTCGGCCTGAAACGCGCCCCCAATCTCACCCCCATGCCGCACACCGTGTTGCTCGGCAACGCCGCGCAAACCATGCACCCGGTGGCCGGACAGGGTTTCAACATGGGGCTGCGGGATGCATGGGAACTGGCTCAGGAAATTTTGGATGCCACACCGGAAGAATTGGGCAGCGAAGCAATGCTCGCAGCCTACCGTTCAGATCGCCGCACTGACCGGGAAATGGGAATACGTTTCACCGACAGCCTGGTGCGGCTGTTCTCCAACGATCAGCCACTGGTCAGCGCAGGCCGCGCCGCCGCGCTCACTGCGCTGGACTGCTTGCCGTTTGTGAAAAAGTTTGTTGCTAAGAGGATGATGTTTGGGGCGAATGGTTAGTTGAATTTTGGCCGTTCGTGCTGAGCGTAGCGCAGCGAAGTCGAAGCATGTCGGTTGGGTTAGCAGCTTTATCGCGTAACCCAACATCAACCAACAAAACTACAAATCAAAACCACCGGGGGTAGCCCGGCAGCTAGTCACTTTTTCTTGCTTCGCCAAAGAAAAAGTAACCAAAAAGAAGGCGACCCCGGTTTACCGCCGCTGCGCGGTACCCTGCGTTGCTCGACTGGTCATGCGGCTGCGGAACTCGCGCTAC
>JANXXX010000129.1 GCA_025350405.1 Gallionella sp. | reverse complement strand
CAAAACCATTGGTCAGGCGCACCTTGGCAACCTTGCGCAAGGCCGAGTTCGGCTTTTTCGGAGTTGTGGTGTAAACACGGGTGCACACACCACGCTTCTGCGGACTACCCGCAAGCGCAGGAACCTTGCTTTTGCTGACTTCTACAGAACGGGGACTGCGCACTAACTGGTTAATCGTTGGCATTATATGGTTCCTAAAAACTCTCTAAATCAATGTATAAGAATAACAATTGCCGTCACAGCAACGTTTTCCTGTTTCGCTGTAACGGCCAAAATGACCGCGCATTCTAGTGACGAACGCACGGGCTGTCAAGCGGGCTAGGCGTTTTCCTGCTCTTCCGGTTTTGTTTCGCTTTCGCTCAAACCGGAGCCTTGAGCCATATCCAGACCCAGTTTTTGCTTGCGGCGGGTCGTGTGATACGCCAACCCCGTACCCGCCGGAATCAGACGACCCACGATGACGTTTTCCTTCAGGCCGCGCAAATCGTCTTTCTTGCCCATAATCGCTGCTTCTGTCAGGACACGCGTGGTCTCCTGGAAGGAAGCCGCCGAAATAAACGAATCGGTCGACAGCGATGCCTTGGTAATACCCAGCAACATGTACTGGAATGTAGCCGGCTGCTTGCCTGCCGCTTCTACACGCTCATTCTCCTGCAACAGATCTGCACGCTCAACCTGCTCCTTCGGAATGAAAGTAGTATCGCCCTCATCCACAATCTGCACGCGACGCAACATCTGACGCACAATCACTTCGATATGCTTGTCGTTGATCTTCACGCCCTGCAGACGGTAAACGTCCTGCACTTCGTCGGTAATATAACGAGCCAGCGCTTCAATACCCAGCAAGCGCAGGATGTCGTGCGGGTCGGCCGGGCCGTCCACGATCATCTCGCCCTGGTTCACCACCTGGCCGTCGTGCACCAGAACATGCTTATCCTTGGTAATCAGGAATTCATGCGCCACACCATCCACATCCGTGATCACCAGGCGCTGCTTGCCTTTGGTTTCCTTGCCAAAGGAAGCGGTACCCGTCACCTCAGCCAGCATGCCGGCATCTTTCGGTGAGCGCGCCTCGAACAGTTCTGCTACGCGTGGCAGACCGCCGGTAATATCGCGTGTCTTGGACGACTCTTGCGGAATACGCGCCAGCACTTCACCCACACCCACGTTCTGACCATCTTCCACGGTGATAATACTGCCCGTCTGGAAAGTCACCGAGATAGGGATATCCGTACCGGCAATCTTGATCTCCATGCCCTTATCATCCAGCAAACGCACCAGCGGGCGCACGCCCTTGGTTTGCGTCGTGCTGCGCTTGGGATCGATCACCACCAGCGTGGACAGGCCGGTCACTTCGTCTATCTGTTTGGCAACGGTGACGCCCTCTTCCACATTCTCGAAGCGTGCGCGACCGGCATATTCAGTAATCACAGGACGGGTATGCGGATCCCATGTAGCCAGCACTTCACCTGCACGCACCTGAGTTCCCTCGCGCACTGTCAGCGTGGCACCGTAAGGCACCTTGTGACGCTCGCGCTCGCGACCATGGTCATCTGTCACCATCACCTCACCGCTGCGCGCCACCACCACCTGGACACCGGTCTTGGTAGTTACTGTGCGCATGTTCGCGCTGTACTTGACCGCACCGTTAGATTTGCCTTCCACCTGGCTGGCCACCACAGTACGTGACGCGGCACCGCCGATGTGGAAGGTACGCATGGTCAACTGAGTACCTGGTTCACCGATCGACTGGGCAGCAATCACACCCACCGCCTCACCGACGTTAATCATGCCGCCACGCCCCAGGTCACGCCCGTAGCACTTGGCACACAGGCCAAAGCGTGTCTCGCAGGTCAGCGGTGTGCGCACTCGCACCTCATCAATACCCAAGGTCTCGATGGCTTCCACCATGTCCTCGTTCAGCAGGGTGCCGGCTTCGTATAAAGTCTCGCTGGTTTCCGGATTGACAATGTCGGTGCTCGCAACACGGCCCAGGATGCGCTCGCGCAACGCCTCGATCACTTCGCCGCCTTCAACCAGTGCCTTCATCGAACGGCCATTGCTGGTGCCGCAATCATCCTCGATCACCACCAGATCCTGCGTCACATCCACCAGGCGGCGTGTCAGGTAACCTGAGTTGGCGGTCTTCAGCGCGGTGTCAGCCAAACCTTTACGCGCACCGTGGGTAGAAATAAAGTACTGCAACATGTTGAGACCCTCGCGGAAGTTCGCGGTGATCGGTGTCTCAATAATCGAACCGTCCGGCTTGGCCATCAGACCACGCATACCGGACAGCTGGCGTATCTGTGCGGCAGAGCCACGCGCACCGGAATCGGCCATCATGTAGATGGAGTTGAACGATTCCTGCATCTGCGTCTTGCCCTTGGCATCAGTGCGCACCTTGCCGGTTGCGAATTCCACGATCGGCTCGCTGCCCAACTGTTCCATCATGGCCTTGGCCACAACATCACCGGTACGACCCCAGATATCCACCACCTTGTTATAGCGCTCGCCCTGAGTTACCAGGCCGGAGGTGTATTGAGTGTCGATCTCATGCACTTCCTTTTCAGCCGCAGCGATCAGCTCATTCTTCTGGGGCGGCACCAGCATGTCGTCCACACAAATGGAAATGCCGGCACGTGTCGCGTAGGCAAAACCGGTGTACATCAGCTGGTCGGCCATAATCACCGTGTCGCGCAGGCCGCAACGGCGGAAGCTGGTGTTGATCAGGCGCGAAATTTCTTTTTTCTTCAGCGCCTTGTTTACCACGCTGAACGGCAAACCGGCCGGCAGAAGCTCGGACAGGATGGCGCGGCCAATGGTGGTTTCGTAGCGCGTGCGTTTTACCTGACGTACACCGTTCTCGTCATTGGTTGCCTCGTTGATGCGCACCATCACCTTGGCCTGCAGATCGACCTGCTTGGACTGATAGGCACGCATTGCCTCGGACACATCGGCAAACATGGAACCCTCGCCCTTGGCACCGAGTTTTTCGCGGGTCATGTAATACAGACCCAGCACGATATCCTGCGACGGGACAATGATCGGCTCGCCGTTGGCGGGCGACAATACGTTGTTGGAGGCCAGCATCAGGGTGCGGCACTCCATCTGCGCTTCCAGCGACAACGGCACGTGCACCGCCATCTGGTCACCGTCGAAGTCGGCGTTGAATGCGGTACACACCAGCGGATGCAACTGGATCGCCTTGCCTTCAATCAGCATCGGCTCGAATGCCTGAATGCCCAAGCGGTGCAGCGTAGGCGCACGGTTCAGCATCACCGGATGTTCGCGGATCACCTCTTCCAGGATGTCCCACACGATAGGCTCTTCAGCCTCTACCATGCGTTTGCCCGCCTTGATGGTGGTTGCCAAGCCCATCTTTTCCAGACGCTCGAAGATAAACGGCTTGAACAATTCCAGCGCCATTTTCTTGGGCAGGCCGCATTGATGCAGCTTGAGCTGCGGACCCACCACGATCACGGAACGACCGGAATAGTCCACGCGCTTGCCCAGCAAGTTCTGGCGGAAACGGCCGCCCTTGCCCTTGATCATGTCGGCCAGCGATTTCAGCGGGCGCTTGTTGGCGCCGGTCATGGCCTTGCCGCGGCGACCGTTATCCAGCAGCGAGTCAACCGATTCCTGCAACATGCGCTTCTCGTTGCGCACAATGATTTCCGGCGCTTTCAATTCCAAAAGCCTCTTAAGCCGGTTGTTGCGGTTAATCACGCGACGATACAAATCGTTCAGATCGGAAGTGGCAAAACGACCACCATCCAGCGGCACCAGCGGGCGCAACTCCGGCGGCAGCACCGGCAGCACTTCCATCACCATCCATTCAGGCTTGATACCGGACTGAACGAAGGCCTCGAGAATCTTCAGGCGCTTGGCATACTTCTTGATCTTGGTTTCCGAGCTGGTCGCTTCCAGTTCTGCGCGCAGCTTTTCCACTTCGGCAGGCACATCCAGCGCGCGCAGCAAGGAGCGAATGCCTTCCGCACCCATCACCGCTGAGAACTCGTCGCCGTACTCTTCCAGCTTGGCCAGGTAGTCGTCTTCAGACAACAGCTGCGCACGATTCAGCGGGGTCATGCCCGGCTCCGTGACCACGTAGGCTTCGAAATACAGCACGCGCTCAATGTCGCGCAGCGTCATGTCCAGCACCATACCCAGGCGCGATGGCAGCGACTTCAGGAACCAGATATGTGCAACTGGCGAGGCCAGTTCAATATGGCCCATGCGCTCGCGGCGCACCTTGGACAGTGTCACTTCCACGCCACACTTCTCACAGATCACGCCGCGATGCTTGAGGCGCTTGTACTTGCCGCACAGGCACTCGTAATCCTTGGTGGGCCCGAAGATTTTTG
Organism: Gallionella sp.; assembly: GCA_025350405.1. Taxonomy (GTDB): domain Bacteria; phylum Pseudomonadota; class Gammaproteobacteria; order Burkholderiales; family Gallionellaceae; genus Gallionella. The sequence goes on along the minus strand of JANXXX010000129.1, from coordinate 2,089 downwards.
CGCAAAACAGACCATCGCGCTCCGGCTTGAAGGTGCGATAGTTAATGGTTTCCGGCTTTTTGACTTCGCCGTAGGACCAGGAACGGATTTTTTCCGGAGAAGCCAGCCCGATCTTGATCGAGTCGAATTCTTCTTTTTGCGTTACCTGCTTAAATAAATCCAGCAATGCTTTCATTTGAAACTCCTCATTTGCCTTGTGCCCATCAACCTGGGGCTATGCCCGAATCACCCTAGTAACAAGTTACCCCATCATGCGGCAAGCCGCATGATGAGGTTGTTAGTGACGATCTAAATCGATATCAATACACAAAGAACGAATTTCCTTGGTTAATACATTGAATGATTCCGGCATGCCGGCCTCGATCTTATGGTCGCCCTTGACGATGTTTTCATACACTTTGGTACGTCCGGACACGTCGTCAGACTTGACCGTTAGCATTTCCTGCAGTGTATAAGCTGCGCCATAAGCTTCCAGTGCCCAAACTTCCATCTCACCGAAACGCTGACCACCGAACTGCGCCTTACCACCCAGCGGCTGCTGTGTTACCAGGCTGTATGGTCCGGTAGAGCGCGCGTGCATCTTGTCGTCAACCAGGTGGTGCAGCTTCAGCACGTGCATGGAACCGACCGTGACCGGACGATCAAACTCCTCACCGGTACGGCCATCATGCAGCATCAGCTGGCCGGAACGCGGCAGGTCAGCCAATTCCAGCATGGCCTTGATCTCTTCTTCGCTGGCGCCGTCAAACACCGGCGTTGCAAATGGCACACCCGCCCTCAGGTTGCGGCACAACTCGACCACTTCGTCGTCGCTGAACGAAGCGAGCTCGGCAGCCTGCTCATCCTTGTATATCTTGCCGAGGAATTTGCGTATCTCGGCAACCTTGGTTTCGGCTTCCAGCATTTTTGCAATCTTCTGGCCCAGGCCCTTCGCCGCCCAGCCCAGATGAACTTCCAGCACCTGACCGATGTTCATCCGCGAAGGCACGCCCAGCGGGTTCAGCACGATGTCGACTGGCGTACCGTTGGCCATGCATGGCATGTCTTCAACCGGAACAATGCGCGACACCACACCCTTGTTGCCGTGACGTCCCGCCATCTTGTCGCCTGGCTGCAGGCGGCGTTTGACCGCCACATACACCTTGACCATCTTCTGCACGCCGGCCTGCAGCTCATCGCCCTGGGTCAGTTTGCGCTTTTTCAGATCAAATGCCGCGTCAAATTCCAGACGCTTCAGCGCCAGACCTTCTTTGACCTGCTCCAGCTGTGCCGCCACCTCATCGTCGCTCAGACGGATGTCAAACCACTGGTGATGCTCCAGTCCTGCCAGATAGTCACGGCTCAGCTTGGTGCCCTTGGCCAGCTTCTTCGGTCCGCCATTAGCCACCTTGTTATGCAGCAGCTTCTCCAGACGGGTAAACACGTCGGCTTCGACAATGCGCATCTGGTCAGCCAGATCCTTCTTGTAGCGCCCCAGCTCGTCATCGATAATTTGCTGCGCACGCTTGTCGCGCTGCAGACCTTCGCGCGTAAACACCTGCACATCGATCACGGTACCGGAAATACCGGCCTGCACGCGCAAGCTGGTGTCTTTCACGTCGGATGCTTTTTCGCCGAAGATGGCGCGCAGCAATTTCTCTTCCGGCGTGAGCTGGGTTTCGCCTTTGGGCGTTACCTTGCCCACCAGCACATCGCCCACCACCACTTCAGCGCCGATATGCACAATGCCGCACTCGTCCAGACGCGCCATCTGGCCTTCGGACAGATTGGGAATATCGCGTGTAATTTCTTCCGAACCCAGCTTGGTATCGCGTGCCACCACAGTCAGCTCTTCGATATGAATCGAAGTGAAACGGTCGTCTGCCACGACGCGCTCGGAAATCAGAATCGAGTCTTCGTAGTTGTAGCCGTTCCATGGCATGAACGCCACCAGCATGTTCTGGCCCAATGCCAGCTCGCCCATGTCGGTGGAGGCACCGTCGGCAATCACGTCACCGCGGGTGATCACATCCCCCATGCGCACCAGCGGACGCTGGTTGATATTGGTGTTCTGGTTGGAACGCGTGTACTTGGTCAGGTTGTAGATATC
>JANXXX010000113.1 GCA_025350405.1 Gallionella sp. | reverse complement strand
ATGCCGACCTTAAAAGCAGTAATGACGTCGATGATGCTGAGCGGTTATAATTCCACGTTCTGAACAAATCGTTCAGCAACATAATAATTGGAATGGTCAGGGATGACAGAGCGAGATGTCGATCAGCAGCTGGTAGAGCGCGTCCAGCGCGGAGATAAGCACGCCTTTGATTTGCTGGTATCCAAATACCAGCGTAAGCTCGGCAGGCTGATCTCTCGTTTCGTGCGGGATTCTGCCGAGGCCGAGGATGTGACGCAAGATGCTTTTATCAAGGCTTACCGCGCATTGCCCGGTTTCCGCGGCGAGAGTGCGTTTTACACCTGGCTATATCGCATTGGCATCAATACGGCAAAAAATCATTTATTGGCGAACAAGCGTCGCGCGCCGACCACTACGCTTTTTGACTCAGATGAGGCAGAATCATTTGAAGAAGCCAGCCTGCTCCGCGAAGTCAGCACGCCGGAAAATGAACTTATGAGCAAACAGGTTGTCGACGTGGTGCAAGCTTCATTGCAGCAGTTGCCGGAAGATTTGCGTAGCGCGTTGACGCTGCGCGAGATAGAGGGTCTGAGTTACGAGGAAATTGCCAGTGTGATGAATTGTCCGGTCGGCACGGTACGGTCGAGAATTTTCAGGGCGCGCGAGGCGGTAGCAGAAAATCTGCGTCCGCTGTTAGAAACCAGTAAAGGTAAGAGGTGGTAGATATGAAGAACGAGATTTCTGCAATGATGGATGGCGAATTGTTCGAGGATGAGGCGGAGAGTTTGCTAGGCCGGAACAAGAATGATTCCAGTATCCGCAAGAACTGGGCGGTTTATCACTTGATCGGAGATGTGTTACGTCAACCCGAGCATATACATTGCGACTTGAGCTCGAAAGTGCGCGAGCGTCTGCGGGATGAACCTACCGTGGTGGCGCCGCGCGGTCGTGCGGTAAAACAGAAAATGCGCACCTTTGCGCTATCGGCAGCGGCTTCACTGTCTGCGGTCGGCGTGGTGGCTTGGATGTCGCTGCAGATTAGTCCGGAGGTGGCGCCGCAAATGGCGATGCAACAGTCCGCTTTGCGTCCGGCCAGTATGCAAATCCGGACTAATTCCAATGATTATTTGATGGCGCATCAGGAATTTTCTCCCAGTACGGTGATGAATGGCAGTGCATCTTACATTCGTACAGTCTCCTACACTCGCGAAGAAGCCGGGCCGCAAAGCAACCCAAATGAAAAGTAGTCGAAAAAATAGTCCAAATGAAAAGTAGTCCAGAGGAAAGATCGCGATGAGGTTGCATGTTGCGTTTTATGGAGTGTTATTGGCGCTTGTTGCGCATGCACATGCCGAAGAAAAGTCCGCTCTTGATTGGCTTGGGGTTGCTGCTATTGCGGGTCATCAAACCAATTACAGCGGGGTGTTTGTTTATCAATATAATGATCGCGTCGAGACGTCGAACCTCATTCACGTTACCGAAGCCGGTAGCGAATATGAGAAGCTGGTCAGTCTGGATGGCCCCAAGCGCGAAATAATCCGTCATGATGGACAGGTCTGGAGCTACACTCACCACCAGATGGTGCAGATGGACAGCCAACAAGAAAGAAGCAGGTTTCCGTTTTTGTTGCCTGAACAGTTAGCCGCACTTAGCGCGAACTATCAGGCCAAGCTGCTGGGGATAGAGCGTGTGGCGGGATACAACGCCCAGGTACTTCTGTTTCAACCCAAAGATAATTTGCGCTATACGCATAAAATGTGGGTGCATACCGATTCAGGCTTGTTGTTGAAGGCGGCTGTGCTGAGTGAAAAAAATCAGGTAGCCGAACAATATGCCTTTACCCAATTGCAGATTGGCGGACAGATTGATCGTTCCTGGCTCAAGTTGAGCGACATGGCGGGTTTGCATGATAAAGGTTTGCACCACTCACCGGAAACGGATAAAACGGCTAAAGAGATCACCCGCATTAATAGCGGCTGGGTGGCCGATATGCTGCCAACAGGTTTTAAAAAGACCATGGAGATCCTGCGCGAAATGCATGGCAAGCATGCTCCGGTGACGCAAATGGTATTCTCCGATGGGCTGAGCGCGATTTCAATATTCATTGAGCCGAATGATGAGGATGAAGATGATGTGGAAGGGTTGTCCAGTCGCGGTGCGGTAAGTTTGTATCGCAAGATACTGGACAAGAATCTGATTACGGTGGTCGGAGAAGTCCCGCCGCGCACAGTGATGCAGGTGCTCGATTCGGTACGTTTCAACGGTAAATGATCATGCTGGAAACGCGTGCCATTATTATGCAGATTAAAGGGCAATATGCTCTCGTTCAGGCCAACCAGGGTAATGGTTGTGAACAATGTAATGGCAAGGGTTGCGGGACAGGTAAGCTGTCCCAATTGTTTTGCAGCAAACCTCGCCAATTCCAGGTGGATAATCCAATCAATGCCAATGTCGGAGATGAAGTCGTCATATCGGTTGCCGATGGCGCAGTATTGCGCGGGATAGGCTTGGTTTATTTGTTGCCATTGCTGCTGTTGGTAATGGGTGCGATGCTTGGCAGTATTTTGGTGGTTCAGCCTGAACAACGCGACGGCTATGAGGCTACAGGTGCGTTGTTGGGCTTGACTGTCGGTTTTGTTATCGCCAAATGGATTTCATTGCGTCAGGCCAGAGGCAATTTCCAGCCCTATATTGCGCGGCCGTGGCGAGAAAAGTAGGGAAGTAAAGATGCAAGGAGATGGGCGCAAGGAAAACCTTGAGCCTTGAACCTTGCTTTTATTTATTCACAATAGTGATTAGTTGATTCTTTTGTAATGGAGGGGGTATATGCTGAAAAATGTTGCAAGTTTGTTGGTTTTTCTCTTCGGCGTAATTTGCGGTACATCAGCTCAGGCCAAAGAATTGCCGGATTTTACCGACTTGGTGGAAAAACAGGGTGCGGCGGTAGTCAATATCAGTACTACGCAAATTATTCAGAACACACAGGTGTTCCCCAATATTCCCGAGGACGATCCGTTCTACGAATTTTTCCGCCGCTTTGCGCCCCAGATACCACCAGGACAATCGCCGCGCGAGCAGGAGTCGCAATCGCTAGGATCGGGTTTTATCATCAGCAGCGATGGCTACATCATGACCAATGCGCATGTGGTGGACAGCGCCGACAAGATCACCGTGCGCCTGACCGACAAGCGCGAATTCCGCGCCAAGGTCATCGGTGTGGACAAACGTACCGATGTCGCTGTGCTGAAGATCGAAGCGACAGGTCTGCCAAAAATAACTGCGGGTGATCCCAACAAGCTCAAGGTGGGCGAATGGGTAGTGGCGATCGGTTCGCCATTTGGTTTTGATAATAGCGTCACCGCCGGTATTGTCAGTGCCAAGGGCCGTTCCTTGCCGCAGGATAATTTTGTGCCGTTCATTCAGACCGATGTGGCGATCAATCCCGGCAACTCAGGCGGTCCCTTATTTAACATGAATGAAGAAGTGGTCGGCATCAACTCGCAAATCTATACCCGCTCCGGCGGTTCGATGGGGCTGTCTTTCGCGATACCGATTGATGTGGCCATGCAGGTGTCTGACCAATTGCGCAGTAGTGGCAAGGTGACGCGCGGGCGTATCGGCGTGGTGATACAAGAATTGACCCGCGAGTTGGCCGAGTCGTTCGGTTTGAGCAAACCCAATGGCGCGCTTATCAGCAGCGTGGAAAAGAACGCTCCGGCCGACAAGGCGGGCATTGAGGCAAGCGATGTGATCCTCAAATTCGACGGTAAGCCGGTGAATAATTCCAGCGATTTGCCGCGCATGGTGGCGGCGGTCAAGCCGGGCACCAAAGTACCAGTCGAATTGTGGCGCAAGGGCGAATCCAAGAAAGTCACCGTTGAAGTCGGGGAAATGCCTGCGGAGAGCGGCAAGCTGGCGCACTCTGGCAAGAAGCCCTCCGACGATGCGGCAGAAACGATTGCGCGACTGGGCATTGCTGTCATCGAATTGAACGCTGAGCAACTTCAGGAACTGCAAATCAGTGGCGGCTTACTGGTGCAAGATGTCAAAGGTTCAGCTGCGCGTGCCGCCGGTTTGCATCAGGGCGATGTGCTGCTGTCGGTCGGCAATGTGCAAATTCGTTCGCTGGCACAATTCAACGAGCTGCTCAAACAGGTTCCCAATGGGCGTAATGTCGCGTTGTTGGTGCGGCGAGGCGATAACGCTTCGTATGTGGCGATCAAGCTGGACGAAAAGTAATCCCGGAAAAAGTATCACAGTCCTGCGTGCCCCGCCTAAATCGGCTAGAATTCGCCCTTTGCGAAAACGCCGGTTCAGGCGGGATTTTTATTTTGGATTCTATGCAGCATATCCGTAATTTCTCCATCATTGCTCACATCGACCACGGCAAGTCCACATTAGCTGATCGCATCATCCAGTTGTGCGGCGGATTGTCCGACCGCGAGATGGAAGCGCAAGTGCTCGACTCGATGGATCTGGAGCGCGAGCGCGGCATCACGATCAAGGCGCAGACCGCCGCATTGAGCTACAAGGCGCGTGATGGCCAAATTTATAACCTCAACCTGATCGACACGCCGGGACACGTGGATTTTTCCTACGAGGTGTCGCGTTCGTTGTCGGCTTGTGAAGGCGCGTTGCTAGTGGTGGATGCTTCGCAGGGCGTGGAGGCGCAGACCGTGGCGAATTGCTATACCGCTTTGGATCTGGGCGTCGAAGTGGTGCCGGTGCTGAACAAGATCGACCTGCCATCCGCCAATCCGGAAAACGCCATCGCGGAAATCGAGGAGGTGATCGGCATCGACGCACATGATGCGGTACGCTGTTCGGCCAAGACCGGCGAAGGTGTGCAGGATGTGCTGGAAGCGATGATCGTCAAAGTGCCTGCCCCCAAAGGCGATCCAGACGCACTGTTGCAGGCGCTGATCATCGATTCCTGGTTCGACAATTACGTAGGCGTGGTGATGTTGGTGCGGGTGGTGAATGGTACGCTCAAGCCCAAGGAAAAAATCCTGTTCATGGCGACCGGTGCGCAGCATTTGACCGAAAATGTCGGTGTATTCACGCCCAAGTCGCAGCAGCGTGACAGCTTGAGCGCAGGCCAGGTCGGCTTCATTATTGCCGGGGTCAAGGAACTGAAAGCGGCCAAGGTGGGCGATACCATTACCCACCTGGCCAAGCCCGCGCAGCAACCGTTGCCCGGCTTCAAGGAAGTGCAGCCGCAGGTATTTGCCGGATTGTTTCCGGTGGAATCGAACCAGTATGAAGCATTGCGCGATTCGCTGGAAAAGCTCAAGCTGAACGATGCCGCATTGCGTTACGAGCCGGAAGTTTCGCAGGCCTTGGGATTCGGCTTCCGCTGCGGCTTCCTTGGCCTGTTGCACATGGAGATCGTGCAGGAACGGCTGGAGCGTGAGTTCGATATGGACTTGATCACCACTGCACCGACGGTGATTTACGAGGTGGTGCAGCGCGACGGCAAGGTGCTGACGGTGGACAATCCGTCCAAGATGCCTGATCCGGCAAAGATCGAGGAGATCCGCGAACCGATCGTCACGGTGAATCTGTATATGCCGAACGAATATGTCGGTTCAGTCATCACGCTGTGCACCCAGAAGCGCGGCACGCAGATCAACATCAGTTATCACGGCAAGCAGGTGAATCTGGTATATGAGATGCCGATGGCGGAAATCGTGATGGATTTTTTCGACAAGCTGAAATCCGTGTCGCGCGGCTATGCTTCGATGGACTATGAGTTCAAGGAATACCGCCCGGCCGATGTGGTCAAGGTGGACATGCTGATCAACGGCGAGAAGGTGGACGCGCTGGCAATCATCGTGCATCGCGCCAACAGCCAGTATCGCGGCCGCGAGGTGGCGGCCAAGATGCGCGAACTTATTCCGCGCCAGATGTATGATGTGGCGATCCAGGCGACTATCGGCTCGAACATCATCGCGCGCGAGAACGTCAAGGCGATGCGCAAGAATGTGCTGGCCAAATGTTATGGCGGCGATATTTCACGCAAGAAAAAATTGCTGGAAAAACAAAAGGCCGGCAAGAAACGCATGAAGCAGGTGGGCAACGTGGAAATTCCGCAGGAGGCTTTTCTGGCGATTTTGCGTGTCGATGATTAACTTTGTAGGGTGGGCAGGCCGCATCGCCCACCAAATGGATGTGCCGCGTGGGCAGATAGAGCTTGCCCACCCTACAGCTAAGGAGCAGCAATGGATTTCGCATTAATTATGTTTGTGTTGTTGTTGGTCACCGGTGGCATTTGGCTGCTGGATCGCTTTGCATTGGCGGCCAAGCGCGGCAGTGGAGTTGCCGAGCCATGGTGGGTGGAATATGCCAAGAGCTTTTTTCCGGTCATCCTGGTGGTGTTTTTCATTCGTTCATTTTTGATCGAGCCGTTCAAGATACCTTCCGGCTCGATGATTCCGACGCTGCAAGTCGGTGACTTTATTCTGGTGAACAAATTCACTTATGGCGTACGGCTGCCTGTTATCAATCAAAAGATCGTTCAACTGAACAATCCGCAGCGCGGCGATGTGATGGTGTTCCGCTACCCGGAAAACCCCTCGCTGGATTATATTAAGCGTGTGGTCGGTCTGCCCGGCGATAGCGTCGAGTATCGCAACAAGCGGCTGTGGATCAATGGAGTCGAACAGCCGCAGCAAGCGGAAGGCGATTACAATTACGTTGAGACCGGGTTAAATTTTGTGCATACCGAAAAGCGCCTCGAAACACTGGGTGAGCGTAAGCATGCGGTGCTGATCAATCCTGAGATGCCCACTTTGCATCTGGGTGCGGTGGCCGAATTCATCGGGCGCGAGAATTGCAGTTATGATAACGAGATGGTGCGCTGCAAGGTGCCACAAGGGCAATACTTTATGATGGGCGATAATCGCGACAACAGCCGTGACAGCCGCTATTGGGGATTTGTGCCGGACAACCAGGTCGTCGGCAAGGCATTTTTTATTTGGATGAATTTTTCTGACTTGAAGCGCATAGGTATGTCGATTAACTAAACCGGGGGGAGACATGAATACTGCAATGCCAGTGCAACAACGCGGTATAAGCTTTGGTGGATTTATTTTTGGAGCTTTCCTGTTAGTGTTTTTTGGAATCATCGCGCTTAAACTGATTCCGGCTTACATGCAGGCTGCAGAAATTAAAAATATTTTCATCGCGATGGCGCATGATCCAGATTTACAAAAGGCAACGCCACACGACGTTAAAGTATCTTTCGAAAAGCGTGCCGTTATCGACAATATCACCGCAATCAAGGCAGGTGACATTGAAATTTCCAGCGATAATGGAAAACCGGTATTAAGTGCCAGCTATCCCGTCAAGATACCATTGGGCGGCAATATCAGTCTTCTTATTGAATTCAATCCAAGCAGTGCGGGTAAATAAAGGCAGCCAGAGTGCACAAGAATCTTTGCGCGGCGGTGCGCTGTGCAAGAAGCTGGGCTATGTGTTCAAACAGCCGCAATTGCTGCAACGCGCACTGACCCATCGCAGCTATGCGCCGGAGCATAACGAGCGCCTCGAATTTCTGGGCGACAGTGTCCTTGGCTGCGTCATTGCCAAACATTTGTACAACAACTTTCCGCAGTTGAGCGAGGGCGAGTTGTCGCGGTTGCGCTCCAGCCTGGTCAGGGAAGAAACGCTGGTGACACTTGCGCAGCAGCTTGATCTGGGCAGTTATTTAAAGCTGGGTGAAGGCGAGCTCAAGAGCGGCGGATTCCGTCGCCCATCGATATTGGCAGATGCATTGGAAGCCTTGTTCGGTGCGGTGCTTCTGGACAGCAGCTTTGCCGATGCAGAAACAGTCGTAGTGAATTTGTACGTGCCCTATCTTGAAGAGGTGGATGTGCAGACGCTGGGCAAGGATGCCAAAACCTTGTTGCAGGAGTATCTGCAAGGCAAGCGGATCCCATTGCCGACCTATAGCGTGGTCGAAATGTCAGGCGAGGCTCATGCGCAATCTTTTCAGGTGGAGTGTGTCATCCCGTCGTTAAAAATTTCCGCGCGCGGCACGGGAACCAGCCGCCGCAATGCTGAACAGCAGGCGGCCCAAGCGGCCTATCAACAATTGCCGATCATATCATGACCGAACCCAATATCGAATTTCGCAGCGGCTTCATCGCCATCGTCGGCCGGCCCAACGTGGGCAAATCTACGTTGCTCAACCACCTGATCGGGCAGAAGATCAGCATCACCTCGCGCAAGGCGCAGACCACGCGCCACCGCATCCATGGCATCTTTACCGACGAGCACAGCCAATTCGTGTTCGTCGATACGCCGGGTTTTCAGACCAAGCATCTCAACGCGCTGAATCGCGGCTTGAACCGCGTGGTCACCAGTAGCCTGCGCGATGTGCAAGTGGTGCTGTATGTGCTGGAAGCGCTACGCTATGACGAGCGCGACCAGGAAGTGCTCAAGCTGTTGCCGGACAACCGTCCGGTGTTGCTGGTGATCAACAAGATCGACGAGGTGGCGGACAAGGGCCAACTGTTTTCGTTTGCCGAACGTGTTGCGCAGGACTTCAAGTTTGCCGACATTGTGCCGGTCAGCGCCAAGCTGGGCAGCAAACTGGAAGAGTTGCGCGAAGCGCTGCGCCGCCATTTGCCGCCGGGCGAATTGATCTACGACAAGGACGACATCACCGATCGCAGCGAAAGATTTTTGGCCGCAGAAATATTGCGCGAAAAAATATTCCGCTTCACCGGCGATGAATTGCCTTATTCGATCAGCGTGGTGATCGAGCAATTCAAGATGGAAGGCAAGCTGCGTCGCATCAGTGCCGCGATCCTCGTGGACAAGGAAGCGCACAAGGCGATGCTGATCGGCAAAAAAGGCGAGAAGCTCAAGGAGATCGCCACCCAGGCGCGGCTGGATATGGAAAAATTGTTCGACGGCAAAGTATTTCTGGAGGTGTTCGTCAAGGTGCGCAGCGGCTGGGCCGATGATGAGCGCGTGTTGCGCAGCCTTGGTTATGAATGAGCGGGGGTTACGAGTGACCCAATGTTACGAATGACCACGAGTTACGAATGACCACGGGTTACGCATGACCGCAGCAAACCGCAACAAACATCAAGACGAACCCGCATTCGTCTTGCACAGCTACTCGTTCCGCGAAACCAGTTTGATTCTCGATGTGTTCAGCCGACAGCGCGGGCGGCTGGCGATCGTGGCGCGCGGGGCGCGACGCCCCAAGTCCAGCTTGCGCGGAGTGCTGATGAATTTTCAGCCGCTGCTGCTGAGCTGGTTCGGCAAAGGTGAAGTGCGCACCTTGCACAGCGCGGAGTGGCAGGGCGGACAACCCTATTTGCAAGGTACGGCATTGATGTGCGGCTTCTATCTGAACGAGTTGCTGCTCAACCTGCTGGCACGCGACGATCCGCATGAACAATTGTTCGACTACTATCGCGCCACCCTGTACCGCCTGGCGCACGAGACCGATCACGCTGCCACGCTGCGTTGTTTTGAAAAGCACCTGCTGCAGGAATTGGGCTATGCGCTGGTGCTGGATCGCGAGGCCGACAACGGCAAGGCGATACAGGCGAACCTTGGCTATCGTTATGCAGTAGAGCGAGGGGCGCTGCCGGACGACGGTGATGCACAAGCGGGCTTACCAGTGCTGGGCAAGACCATGCTGGACATGGCGGCGGACGATTATGCCGACCCGATCACTGCGCAGCAGAGCAAACAACTGATGCGCGTGTTGCTGAATCATCATCTCGGCGGCAAGCCACTGCACACCAGGGAGTTGATCAAAGACTTGCAGAAGCTGTAATGGCTGGTGGCTTATGTGTTGATTGGCGTTTTGTTTTGCAGAGTCGTGAGTAGTGATTCGAGTGTGTGCCGTATTTCACCGAACAGTGGGCGGGCCTCCACTTCGGGCTGAGCGCAGCGGCGCAGCAAGATACGTAGCGCAGCGACGATGTGCTGGGTTTCATGAGATGTGTCACAGCGGTCGAGCAATTCTTCAAGCAAACAGGCAAACGCGCGCACTTCGATGCGTTGCAGGGCAGCGGCAAGATGCGTGTCTTGTTGCGGAATAAAAGAAGCCGCACCGAAGTCGCCCAGCAAGCAGTTGCCTTGCCTGTCCCACAGAATGTTGTGTGCATACAGATCGCCGTGCATCACGCCTTGCGCGTGTAAATGTTCTGCCACCGAGGCGATGCCGATGGCGAGGTTCAATGCGGTTGGCAAGCTGAATCCGGTCGCTGCGGCATAGAGGTCGCGCGTGCATGACTCAAGACTGGGCGGGTTCGCGAGGTTAACGAAGCCTGGCTCGATCAGCGACATCACCAATCCCGAGGCACCTTCGGGATGGCCAATGATTTTTCCCGCAACCGGAATCAGTCCCGTGTGGGTACCGGCAGCGATACAGGCCGCTTTTTCGCTGCGCGGCAAGCCATCGCTGGTCAGCGCGCCTTTGAACATCTTGACCGCGACAGGCGAGGAGTTGTGTGCCGCTTGCAGCTTGGCGCGATAGATCACACCGGACGCACCCTCGCCCAATTTTTGTTGCAACTCGAGGGCATGCCAGTCGATGTGCGCAATCGAATGTTTTTCCATCGCCGCGATTTCGCTGGCATGGCTGAATGGATTGCCCGCATAAGCCAGCCATGCGAGACGGGGCAGCGCGAGCAGCCAGGCGGGTAATTCAGTGAAGCGGTTCGCGGCGATGCGCAGCAGTTCCAGATTGGTGCAGGCGGCCATCTCTTCCGGCAAGCTCTGCAACTGATTGCCTGCCAGCATGAGCTTTTGCAAGCAGGTGCATGAGCCGAGGCTGGCGGGTAATTCGGCGAGTTGATTGTCGGTCAGGATCAGCCAGCGCAGCTTATTTGGTAGAGACGCAGCAGGCAGGCTGCGAATCTGGTTGGCCTTGAAACCTACCATCTCCAGATTCGTACATTGCCCCAACACTTCCGGCACATGGCTAAAGCGGTTGTCCGAACAAAAAATCACGCGCAGCTTATGCAGCTTGGTAAAATCATCAGGCAAGCTGGTTAGTGCATTGCCAGACAGATTGAGAATTTCCAATGTATCGGCCAGGTCAAAGATTTCTTCAGGGAAATGAGTCAAGCCGCAGGAAGCAAGGTCGAGGCGTTCGATACCGGCTAATTCGCCCGCGCGTAGCGCTGAAAGAGTGTGCATGGCGCAACTATACCAAAACCAGACCCATGCCGCCTGTTGCATCCTGTGTGCGGCTCTGCTACGTTGCGCCCTTGTTTGAACAGGTGTTGGACTAAAAAATGATAAAACTCGGACTGAACATCGACCATGTCGCCACGTTGCGCCAGGTGCGCGGCGCACGCTACCCCAACGTGGTGCGAGCCGCGTTGCTGGCAGAATCCGCCGGAGCCGATGCGATCACACTGCATCTGCGCGAAGACCGCCGCCACATCCAGGACCGCGATGTGGAGGTGCTGCGCGACATGCTGCAAACCCGCATGAACCTGGAAAGCGCCGTCACCGACGAAATGATCAACATCGCCCTGCGCATCAAGCCGCATGACTTGTGTCTGGTGCCGGAGCGCCGCGAAGAACTGACCACCGAGGGCGGGCTGGATGTAGTGCGCTATTTCGACACCATCAAGGCGGCCTGCGAGCGCTGTGCCGAGGCGAACATCCGCGTGTCGTTGTTCATCGACCCGGTGCCGGTGCAAATTGATGCGGCACGCCGCGCCGGTGCGCCGGTGGTGGAGCTGCATACCGGAAAATATGCCGAGGCCGACAGCGTATCTGAGCAACAACATGAATTGGAACGTATCCGTGTCGCGGCGGAACACGCCCATGCCTTGGGCCTGCAGGTGAATGCCGGACACGGCCTGCATTACCACAACGTACAGGCCATCGTCACGATACCCAATCTGGCCGAACTCAATATCGGCCATGCCATCATCGCCGAGTCGCTGTTCATCGGGCTGGAAGCCGCAGTGAAGAAGATGAAGGTATTGTTGAACGGGCAATTGTGATCCACGGCATCGGCAGCGATATCGTCGAGTATGCCCGCATCGAAACGATGTGGGATCGCTATGGCGGGCGTTTTGCCGAGCGCGTGTTGAGCGAGCGCGAGTTAGCCGGTTTCAAAGCCGACTCCCACGCCGCACGCTTTCTGGCGAAACGCTTCGCCGCCAAAGAGGCCTTTGCCAAAGCGGTCGGCAGCGGGCTGCGCGAACCGGTCAGCCTGCGCCGCATCAGCATCACCCATGACGGCCTCGGTAAACCGGTGTTGCAGTTCGACGAAGTGCTGCGTACCCATTTAGCGCAACTGGGCGTCAACGGCCATCATCTTTCCATCAGCGATGAGCGCAGCATGATCGTCGCGTTCGTGGTGCTGGAGAGCAATTAGCAG
>JANXXX010000102.1 GCA_025350405.1 Gallionella sp. | reverse complement strand
CGGTTATACCGCGCGCCACCATACCTTCTTCGAGATGCTGGGCAATTTCAGCTTCGGCGACTATTTCAAGCGCGATGCCATCAACTATGCATGGGAATTGCTCACGGTGGTGTTCAAGCTGCCCAAAGACAAGCTCACCGTCACCGTGTATGCCGAGGATGACGAGGCTTACGACATCTGGACCAAAGAGATCGGGATGCCAGCCGAGCGTGTGATCCGCATCGGCGACAACAAGGGGGCGCGTTATGCCTCAGACAATTTCTGGATGATGGGCGACACCGGCCCCTGCGGTCCCTGCACCGAAATTTTCTACGACCACGGTGAGCACATCCCCGGTGGCCCGCCCGGCAGCCCCGGCGAAGACGGCGACCGCTTCATTGAGATCTGGAACAACGTGTTCATGCAGTTCAACCGCGACGAGGCGGGCGTGATGCATCCGCTGCCCAAGCCCTCGGTGGATACAGGCATGGGCTTGGAGCGCATCTCGGCGGTGTTGCAGCATGTGCATGCCAATTACGAGATTGACCTGTTCCAGGCGCTGATCAAGGCGGCAGCGCGCGAGACTAAATGCGCCGACCTAGAAAGCCCTTCGCTGCGAGTGCTGGCCGACCACATCCGCGCCTGTTCCTTCCTGATCGCCGACGGCGTGATCCCCGGCAACGAAGGTCGTGGCTATGTGCTGCGCCGCATCATCCGCCGCGCGATCCGCCATGGCTACAAGTTGGGCGCGCGTGCGGCGTTCTTCCACAAGATGGTGCCCGATCTGGTCGAGCAGATGGGCGTGGCCTATCCTGAACTGACCACGTCGCAAGTGCGCGTGAAGGGCATCCTCAAGCTGGAAGAAGAGCGGTTCTTCGAAACCTTGGAACATGGTATGGAAATCTTGAATGTGGAGATTGCCAAAGTTAAAGGTGAGTACCACAAAAAGACAGTCACCGAGGAGAGAGTCGGGAATGAATTACGTACATATCAACACCTAACCATGCCATTAACCAACTTTTTCCCGACACACGTACTGCCGGGCGAGTTGGCCTTCAAGCTGCACGACACCTTCGGTTTTCCGCTCGACCTGACGCAGGACGTATGCCGAGAACACGGTGTGACTGTTGATGTTGCAGGTTTTGATGCTGCTATGAAACAACAGAAGGAACAGGCGCGCGCGGCGGGCAAATTCAAGATGGCGGCGAATCTGGAATACACCGGCCCGGCCACTACCTTCCACGGCTACGAGTTGCTGGAAAGCAAAGCCAATGTGCTGGCCTTGTACAAGGATGGCGCATCGGTCAACGAACTGAACGAAGGCGAGTTGGGTGTCGTGGTGCTGGACGACACGCCGTTCTATGCCGAGTCCGGCGGCCAGGTCGGCGACCGCGGCGTGCTGCACAGCGTGCATGGCATCTTCGCGGTGGAAGACACGCAAAAGATCCAGGCCAGCGTGTTTGGCCATCACGGCGTGGTGAAGACCGGCAAGCTGAACGTGGGCAACAGTGTCTCTGCGCGCGTGGACACTCAGGCGCGCGCGCGCACCGAGCGCAACCACTCGGTCACCCACCTGATGCACAAGGCCTTGCGCGAGGTGCTGGGCGGCCATGTGCAGCAAAAGGGCTCGCAGGTCGATCCGGACAAGACGCGCTTTGACTTCGTGCATACGCAGCCGATGACCGATGCGCAAATCCTCAAGGTGGAAAGCATCGTGAACGCGGAGATACTCGCGAATGCGGCGACGCAGGCGCGCGTGATGGGCATCGAGGACGCGCAGAAGACCGGCGCGATGATGCTGTTCGGCGAAAAGTACGGCGACGAAGTGCGCGTGCTGGACATCGGCTCCTCGCGCGAACTGTGCGGCGGCACGCACGTCAAGCGCACCGGCGACATCGGGCTGTTCAAGATCGTCGCCGAGAGTGGCGTGGCGGCTGGCGTGCGGCGCGTCGAGGCGGTGACCGGCGAAGGCGCGCTGGCGCTGGTGCAGCAGCAGGAGATGCAATTACGGCAAGTGGTGGATGCAATGAAAGCGCAGCCGCATGAAGCCGCTGCGCGCATCGCGCAGATACTCGACAACGTCAAGGCCATGGAAAAAGAGCTGGCACGGCTGAAATCCAAACTGGCCGGTGCGCAGGGCGACGATCTCATCAGTCAGGCTGTGGATTGCAACGGCGTCAAGGTGCTGGCTGCGCTGCTGGAAGGCGCGGATGCGGCGGTGTTGCGCGAGACGCTGGATAAGCTCAAGGATAAACTCAAGTCTGCCGCGATCGTGCTGGCGGCGGTGGATGGTGGTAAAGTTAGCCTGATCGCCGGTGTGACGCCTGATCTTGTCGCGAAAATCAAAGCGGGTGAGCTGGTGAACATGGTTGCGCACCAAGTTGGCGGCAAAGGCGGCGGCAGGCCGGACATGGCGATGGCAGGCGGCACGCAACCGGAGCATCTGGCTGCGGCGTTGGCCTCCGTTCCAGCTTGGGTGAAGGCAAAGTTGTAGTTTAGAGTGTCCGGCCTTGTAGCTGTTTTAAGACTCGTACTCAAGAGGGGACTTACAGATGAATGCAAACTGTTACAACGTGTTGTTGGTTGATGACGATTTGGTTCAAGTAGATTTGGCGCGTCGTGCTGCAGCTGAATGTTGCCCCGAGATTAATCTGACCGCGGTAGGCGGGGGCGATGACGTGCTGGATTGGTTTAGCGCCAGCGTCGAGAAAAAGAATCAGTTGCCGCACATCATCCTGCTGGATTTGAAATTGCCAAAACTGGATGGTTTGGCGGTGTTGCGCAAGTTGCGTATCCATGACGCTACGCGCGATATTCCCATTGTGGTGTTTTCTGCCGAATATACTCAAGCTGATATGTTAATGAGTTATCAGGTCGGAGCAAATACCTTTGTTGCCAAGCCGGCTGATTTGGCGCAGTTCAGCGGGTTTCTTCGCGAGCAAATGGAGTACTGGATGCACCCGCGCCAGCGTGAAATGTTATTCTCCGGTAAGGGTGGCGTAACGGAGTGAATTTGATCGGTGTGTTCATAGCGGCGCAGCCGCGCCATCTGCTTCAACATGCAACGCGATCACCGGCGTGGTATGGTGAGTTGCAATTTCTCCCATACCAGGTCGGGCGTGAGTAGCTTCATGCAGTTGAAATGCCCAAGCGGACATTCGCGCCTGAAGCATGGGCTGCACTTCAAATCCAGTTTGATGACTTGGGCGTGCGCCGAAAGCGGAGGCGTGAATTGCGGGCTGCTGGAGCCGAACAAGGCCAGCATCGGCCTATCCAGTGCGGCAGCCAGATGCATTAAACCGGAGTCATTGCTGATGACCAATTGCGCACAGGATAGCAGCGCGATGGCATCAGTCAGATCGGTGCTACCGCACAGGTTGCGACACGCCGGATTGCCCAGCGCGACGATCTTGTCAGATATTTCCTTGTCTTTGGCAGAACCGATCAGCCAAACTGCATAACCCTGATGTTGCAGACGTTGAGCGATCTCCGCGTAGTAGGCTGCTGGCCAGCGCTTGGCTGGCCCGTATTCGGCACCGGGACAAAACACCGCAACGGGTTTATCCAGCCTCAAGCCCAACTTTTGCAGCGTGGCATCGCGTTGCGCCGTGGAAACTTCCAGCCTGGGGTTGGCCACGGGACGTGGAATTTTGTCTTCCTTGTTTTCGGCGAGTTGCGCAAAGCGTTCCACCATGAGCGGCAAAGTTTTCTTACTGAGTTTGCGTGCATCATTGAGCAGTCCGAAGCGCGCTTCTCCGATAAAACCGGTGCGCAGCGGTATCTGCGCGAAAAATGGCACGAGTGCTGATTTAAGCGAGTTGGGCAGAACGATGGCTTGGTCGTATCGCGCGCTGCGCAGTTCTTTTCCGAGTTGATAACGTGCGCCAAGACGTAACGCGCCGTGCGGGAACGGGTTGGTGATGACTTCATGAACTTCCGGCATGGCATACAACAGCGCAGCTGTCCATGACGGGGCAAGCACATCGATCAGGCTTTCAGGATGACGTTGCTTGAGGCGCAGCAGCATCGGCTGCATCAGCATGGTGTCGCCCACCCAGCTGGGGCCGATGATCAGGATTTTATACATTGTGCTGGGGGTACATATCGCCTAGGGTTGTGTGATCAGTGATGGGCGTGCGGAAGCTCGCCCTTGAAGCGATACAAAGTGCCGCAGTACGGGCAGCGTGCTTCGCCGCCTTCATTGAGCGAAATCATCACTTTCGGATGTGCGTTCCACAAATTCATATTCGGCATCGGACAGGCCAACGGCAAATCTTTGGCCGTGACTTCGATATAGCGCTGAGTGATGTCCTGCTTGCTCACGGTGCTCTCCTTAGACATAGTTCAACCAGCCCGCGTGTTGCGGATGCTTGCCCGCCACGCAATCGAAAAAGGCTTGTTGCAGTTGGGTGGTGATCGGCCCGCGCATACCGCTGCCGATGGTGCGGTGATCCAGTTCACGGATCGGTGTCACCTCCGCTGCGGTGCCGGTAAAGAAGGCTTCGTCGGCGCAATAGACTTCATCGCGGGTGATACGCTTCTCAATGACTTCAATGCCCATTTCTTTTGCCAGCGTGATGACTGAATCGCGCGTGATGCCCTCCAGGCAGGAAGTCAGGTCGGGCGTGTACAGTTTTCCCTTCTTGACGATAAAAATATTTTCACCGGCACCTTCCGCAACGTAGCCGTCCACATCCAGCAACAAGGCTTCGTCGTAGTTGTCGTTGGCGACTTCCTGATGCGCGAGTATCGAGTTGGCGTAAGTCGTCACCGATTTGGCGCGGCACATGTTGACGTTGACGTGATGGCGGGTGAAGCTGGAGGTCTTGATGCGGATGCCTTTTTGCATGCCTTCGTCACCCAGATATGCACCCCATGGCCAGGCGGCGATCGCGACATGGGTGGACAGCGTCTTGGCGGCGATGCCCATCGCTTCCGAACCGTAGAACGCGATCGGGCGGATGTAGCATGATTCCAGCTTGTTGGCGCGCACCACTTCGCGGTGCGCCTCGATGATGGTCGCCTTGTCGTAGGGCATCTTCATCTGGAAGATGTGCGCGGAATTGAACAGCCGCTCAGTGTGCTCCTGCAAACGGAAGATTGCCGTGCCTTTGGCGGCTTTGTAGGCGCGCAAACCCTCGAACACGCCCATGCCGTAATGCAGGGTGTGGGTCAGAACATGGGTGGTGGCATCGCGCCATGGCACCAGCTTGCCGTCGTACCAGATAAAACCGTCGCGGTCGGACATCGACATAATGGGATTCCTTAATGATTGGTCAATTGCGAGTCTCGCATTCTAGCCGTTTCAGTTGGACTTATGAAGAAGCAGTAGCAAAATTATCCTGTTCATTGCGCGTATTCCCGCTACGGATAATTAAGGTATGATTAGCGCGTACGGTTATTTCACCAGAAGGTTTAAATTTCTAACGGTACTTGCTGAAATTGGCGGACAAAATAAATGCCCAAGCTCACTAATACTAAAGTCGGCGACGAAACGTCATACGCGCAAGAGGACAAGCTGCACAAGGATTTGTTGATCTTCGCCTGCGCCTTCATGAATCTGGCGGTGGTGTTGTGGCTGGCGATTTATTGGCTAATGGGGCTGCACTTCTCAGCCAATGTGCCGATCATTTACCAGGTAATTTCGGTTGCTTCGCTGGTGCATTTCCTGAAAACCAAGAAGTTTGAAGTATTTCGTTTTGTGCAGCTGAGTTTGTTTCTGTTCGTTCCGTTCATCATGCAATGGAGTATCGGCAGTTCCGTCACTGCCAGCGGGGTGATGCTCTGGGCGCTGCTCGCGCCGATAGGCGCGCTGGTGGTTTCAGGTTGGCGCGATTCAGTTCCCTGGTTCATTGCTTATATGGTGATGACGGTGATATCCGGAGTCTTTGATTATTATCTTGGTTCCGGAGGCGAAAACGGTATGTCGATGCGGACTATCGGCTTCTTTTTTGCACTCAATTTTGGCGTCATGTCTTCCATCCTGTATTTTTTGGTGCGCTATTTTGTCGTGGCGATGGATAAGATCAAAACCCAGCTTGACCAGCAGCATCAATTGTTGGCCGAAGAGCAAAAGAAATCCGAACGCGTGTTGCTTAACGTATTGCCAAACAGTATTGCACAACGGCTGAAGAACCATCAGGGCTTGATTGCGGATGGGCATGCGGATGTGACGGTGATGTTTGCCGATCTGGTGAATTTCACGCAACTGACCGAGTCACTTTCCCCTGAGCAAATGGTTAGTTTGCTGAATACTATTTTTTCCGGTTTTGATGAGCTGTGTGAAAAATACGGCGTGGAAAAGATCAAGACGATAGGCGATGCTTATATGGCAGTGGGAGGACTGAATCGCGAACGGTCCGATTACACCAGCGACATCGCAGATCTGGCGCTGGAAATGCGCCAACTCGTGATTAGTCATCCTGAGTTGACCAAATACGGCTTGGGCATACATACCGGTATCGCAACCGGCCCGGTGGTTGCCGGTGTGATCGGCACCAAACGCTTCATTTACGATTTGTGGGGAGATACGGTGAACATCGCCAGCCGCCTGACCGATGAGGCGGTGCAGGATGTGATCCAGGTGGACAAAACGACTTACAACCGCATTCGCCATGGCTACGCTTTCGAGCCGCCCGCCACTATTCATTTCAAAGGCAAGGGCGAGATGGTCATGTACCGCCTTACCGCGCGGTTGAGCGGCGATGCCCCGGGCCGATTCAGTACCACAGGAACCTTCCGCACCGCTCCCCCCTCAAGCGTCCCCGAATAATTTTCTCCATAACTCCCTGCCTGGGGCGATTGCTATTTCGCCTGGTTTGATACGACACGGCGTTTGATTGTTAAGCCGCATCCGATGCTGGGTCTGGCGCAAGGTGCGATAGAGCGTGCGGGTCTGTTCGGCAACATCAAGCGGGATCAGGCCAAGTTCCCCCGCAAGTTTGAGTAGCGCCAAATTGCCTGCGTTGGCGGTCAGCTGCGGGTATAGATGGGCGTAGGCCAGCACGAGGAATTGCACGATGAATTCGATGTCCACCATACCGCCGCTGTCGTGCTTGATGTCGAACAGGCCGCTGACGTTGGGGTGGCCGTCGTGCATCTTCTGACGCATGTCGAGAATCTCCTTGCGCAGCGTGGCAAGGTCGCGCTTTTGACACAGCACTTGCTGGCGGATTTTTTCGAAGGCTGCGCCGACTTGCGCATCGCCCGCGCTGAAGCGGGCGCGCGTCAAAGCCTGATGCTCCCAGACCCATGCCTGGTTTTGCTGGTACTCGGAAAATGCCGCGACCGAGCTCACTAGCAAACCGCTCGCGCCGTTGGGGCGCAGGCGCAGATCGGTTTCATATAAACGCCCCGATGAAGTGTAGCTGCTCAACATCGTGTTGATGCGTTGCGCAAGTTTTGCATAGTTCTCCTGCGCATCGGGATGATCGTCATCATATAAAAAAATCAGATCGAGATCGGAGGCGTAGCCCAGCTCCCTGCCGCCCAGTTTGCCGTAGGCGATGATGGCGAAGCGTGGTTCGTCGCAATGACGCTTGCGCGCGGTCGCCCAGCTCAGTCTCAGCACGTGGCGCAGCAGCAAGTTGGCCAGGTCGCTGAGGTGATCGCTGAGCTTTTCAAGCGGCAGCAAGCCTTGCAGGTCCATCGCCAGCAGATAAAAAATTTGTTCCTGTTGCGCATGATGCAATACATCCAGTTGCCGCTCGGGATCCCCTGTGCAGTCGTCGAGGCGCGCTTGCAGGTTGAGGTCGATCTGTTGCCATTGCGGTGGCTGATACATTTCGCGCGCATCGAGTAATTCGTCGAGCAACGCGGGGTGCAGTGTCAGATAATCGCTCGCCCAGCTGCTGGCGGCGATCAGCGCGGCCAGGCGTTGCAAGGCTTGCGGATACTCGGCCAGAAAGGCGAGGTAGGCGGCGCGACGGCTGATACTTTCCAGCAGGGTCAATAATCTGGACAACGTCGCGTCGGGATCGTCGTGTTGTGCGCTCAGGGTGATGAATTGCGGGATCAGCTTGTCCAGCCGCTGCTTGCTCAGTTCGGGCAATTGCCGGTAGCGGCTGCTGTCGCGCAGTTGCATCAGGCGTTGCGCGCTGTCTGCTGCGGCGCGATAACCGAGCATTTTGAGGCCGGAGTTCAATTCGTCGACGGTGATTTCCTCGCGCCACAGCTGTGCATCGATTTGAACTTGTTCTTGCGCACCGAAAATCTGTTCGAATTGCAGGCCGACCAGTGCACGATGACGATCAAGCTCCTTCAGCATAGCCGCGTAATCCACGTAGCCCATCGCAGCGGCGATGATCTGCTGGTCTTCGATTCTTTCGGGCAACTCCTGGGTTTGCTGGTCATCCAGATATTGCAGGCGGTGTTCCAGATTGCGCAGGAACACATAGGCGGCATCCAGGTCGGCGACGACCTGAGTACTGAGTTGTCCATTCGCGGCGAGCACCTGCAAGATGCGCCGCGTCGGGAGCACCCGCAGTCTGGCATCCTGTCCGCCGCGTATCAGCTGGAACACCTGTGCGGTGAACTCGATCTCCCGTATGCCGCCGGGGCCGAGCTTGATATTGTTGAGCCGGTCGCGGCGCAGCACTTCCTGGCGGATCTGCGCATGCAATTTGCGCATCGAATCGATCGCGCCAAAGTCGAGGTATTTGCGGAACACGAATGGCTGCACCAGCTGCATCAATACAGTGGTTTGCGGACTCTGCTGCGGCGCAACCACGCGCGCCTTGATCCAGGCATAACGCTCCCATTCGCGCCCCTGGCTGACCAGATATTCTTCCAGCGCGGCGAAGCTGGTCACCAGCGCACCGCTGTCGCCATAGGGGCGCAGCCGCATGTCCACGCGGAACACATAGCCATCGGCGGTGAGTTCGTTGATCAGGGTGATCAGGCGGCGGCCTAGGCGGGTGAAGAACTCATGGTTGCTCAAGCTCTGCGCGCTGTTGCTTTGCCCGTCTTCGGGGTAGACAAAGATCAAGTCGATGTCGGACGAGACATTCAATTCTTCGCCGCCCAGCTTGCCCATGCCGACGACCAGCAATTCTTGTGCAGCACCGCTGGATTCGCCGATCGGGCTGCCGAATTGCTGCTGCAAGCTTTGCATCAAACAGGCTTGCGCATGTTGCAGGCAAATTTCAGCCAGCGCGGTCATGGTTTGCATCACTTCGTTCAGGTCGGCCAGCCCGTTGAGGTCGCGCAGGATTAGTTTGACCATCACTTGTTTGCGGAGCTTGCGCACGGCCCGTGCCAATTCGGTTTCGTCGTCTGGATCGAGCCTGGACTGTTGCAGCAAGACTTGCATTTCGGTACGGCTGTATGGCGTGGCGTGGTTTTCTTGCAACCAATTCAACAGGGATCGGTCGGTTTCCAGCGCCCGTTTGGCATAACGGCTGCAGTACAGCATCTTTTGTAGCAGAGCGTCGAAGGAGGGCAAGTTTGCGGTATTCATGAATGGAGCTTCAAGTTAGAATATGCATTGTCTTCTGATTGGTTGTTGGACGCTAGTCGTTGGTGGTTAGTTTGACCAACGGGCGGCTGGCAACTAACGACTAGCGACCAAATACTAAATCCATGCTGAATTCTCTTCCCGTCCGTTTGCTCTGGCACAGCTTTAGCTGGGTGACACGACTCGCCATTGTGGTGTCGGCGGTTGCGGCTGTGCTGATCGCACTGATCATCATAGTGCTGCGCTATTGGCTATTGCCGGATATCGAGCAATATCATGACAGGATCACATCTTCATTGTCAGCGGCGATGGGCAATCCGGTCACGATCGCAAAGATACAGGGAGATTGGCAGGGCTTTCTGCCGCACCTGAATTTTTCCGATGTGCGCATTCTGGATGAGCAACGGCAACCTGCATTGGTGCTGCAACGCATTGATGGCACCGTATCGTGGATGTCGCTGTTCAGTGCTGAACTTCGGCTGGCCAGCCTGGAAATCGATAGACCTGAGTTGTTGATACGCCGGGATGCGCAAGGAAATATTTTTGCCGGCAACCTGGCACTATCCAAACAAAGTGAAGGCAACGATCTGGCCGATTGGATATTGCATCAACCGAACATGGTGGTGCGCAATGCCCTTATCGTGTGGTTCGACGAGCAGCGCAATGCCCCGCCGCTGGTGCTGCAACAGGTCAACTTCCGCATTGATAATCTGTTCAGCAAACACAGTTTTGCCTTGCGCGCGACACCACCCAGCGAGCTGGCGACCCCGCTGGATGTGCGCGGCGAGTTTTACGGGAAAAGTTTTGATAACTTGACTGCGTGGGACGGACGGATATTTACCCAACTCGATTACACCGATGTAACAGCCTGGCGGGCATGGCTGGATCTGCCCGGTGAATTCAGCCGCGGGCGCGGTGCGCTGCGGGGTTGGCTGGGCTTCAAGGACGGCAAGGTGGCGCAGATCACTGCCGATCTCGATTTGCGTGATGTGGCCACCAAACTCGCCGAAGATGTGCCTGAACTGCTGTTGTTCGAGTTGCGCGGTCGTGCCGCATGGCAAAAAGTGACAGGCGGTTTTGAAGTGTCCACCCGGCACTTGGCGATGCGCGCGCAAAATGGCGTCGAACTTCAACCCACGGATTTTTATTTCCGCACTGTAAATACAGGCGCCGCTGGGCAAGCTGTAAACGGCCAAACGGCGAACGGCCAAGCTGCGAGCGTAGAGATACGCGCCAACTTGTTGCAATTGGAAAGTTTGGCCAGCCTGGCAAAATTTTTGCCGATGGAGCCCGATCTGCGCGCGCGTCTGGATGCGTATGCGCCAAGGGGGCGGGTGTCCAGCCTGGAGGCTCAATGGCAAGGCGCAGCAAAGAACCCTGATAGCTACAAACTCAAGGGGCATTTTGAGAATCTTGCGCTCAATCAGGTTGACAAAATGCCCGGGTTTTCCGGTTTGACCGTGGATGTGGATGGTAACGAAGCGGGTGGCAGGCTCAGTGTCAATTCCCGCCGCTTGACTGTGGATGCGCCTGGTGTGATGCGGGAACCATTGTCTTTCACCACTTTAACCGGCCAGGCAGGTTGGAAGCGGGAACGCGGGGAATTGTCGATCACTGTCGATAATGTCGCAATCGCCAACGATGATCTGGCGGGCAATCTGCATGGCGGTTACCACACGCTGGCCGGCACCTTGGGGGTTTTGGATTTGACGGCCAGCCTGACGCGCGGCGATATCAGGCGCGCTGCCCGTTACACACCGCTGATCGCGTTGAACAAGGAAGGCAATGACTGGCTGAACAGCGCGCTGCTGGCGGGGCACACCGAAGATTTCCGTCTCCGCATCAAAGGAAATCTGAGTGACTTCCCGCTGGACGGTAGCAAAGACATGCTATTCGACATCAGCGGACATGCGCGGGATGCGGTGCTGGAATTCGACAAAAATTGGCCGCGCATCGAAAATATTACCGGAGAGTTATTGATACGCGGTAACCGGCTGGAAGTGAAGTCGCCATCAGCGACGATGCTCAACACGCGCTTGCATAATG
The DNA here is from genome assembly GCA_025350405.1 of Gallionella sp. Classification (GTDB taxonomy): domain Bacteria; phylum Pseudomonadota; class Gammaproteobacteria; order Burkholderiales; family Gallionellaceae; genus Gallionella. The sequence goes on along the minus strand of JANXXX010000102.1, from coordinate 41,762 downwards.
TCACCGTTACGATACCTGACATGATGAGCAAGGATATGGCGTTGGAAATAAAGGGCGAGGCTGCAGCCGCGAGCAATTCATTATTGGAAGTGGTTCAGAAGAGTCCGTTGCGCGGCTATATAGACGGCTTTACCGACGGGATCAGCGCCAGCGGCAGCGGGCATGTGGATTTGTTCGCGACCATCCCGCTGTTGGGTAGCAATCCGGTCAAAGTGTCAGGAACGATTACAGTGCAGGATAACGATATCGATTTGGGCGAAGGCGTGCCGTTGTTGCGCAAGACTCGCGGCGCTTTGTCGTTTACAGAATCGGGTATGCACGCCAGCGGCGTATCGGCAGAAATATTGGGTGGACCAGCCACCATCAATGTGCAGACGGCCAGAGGCGGCGCGGTGCATGCCACGCTGAAAGGGCGCAGCAATGTCGACGTTTTGCGCAAGACCGAGCCACTTCCATTGCTGAATTATTTGCATGGCAGTGCTGCCTGGGATGCCGATATCAGCGTGGTAAAAAAATCCGCTCAGATCATCATCAATTCCGATTTGCAGGGGATCAGCTCCAGTTTGCCGCAGCCCTTTGCCAAGCGCGCCGATGAGGTCATGACGCTGCACGTGGAAAAGAATCCCGTCCTGATCCCTTCGACTTCGCTCAGGACAGGCTCGACTAAGCGTACGGTTCCCGGCAAACCCTGTCCTGAGCCTTGCCCCAAGGAGGGCGCAATCGCAGAGGGTCAGGATGTCATTACCGCTCAACTGGCTAACCTGTTCAGTGCGCGGCTGATGCGCCGCGCTGAAAATGGTGCGATGGTCATCAAGCGCGGCACGGTCAATTTTGGTCCCCAGGACAAGTCGCAGGAAGCAAAATTGGCGCAGGAATTTTCAAGAGGCAAGGAAGGCGTGTGGCTGGTCGGCAGCTTGCCGATGTTGTCGATACAGGGTTGGGAGGGCTTGGCAGGCGGGGCAGCAAAAGCTGATGCAGGAATATCAGGCCCGCCATTACCCATCTCCGGAGTAAATGTGCATATTGAAAAACTGACCGGTTATGGGCAGAGTATCAGCGCGTTACATATCGATGCCGCCCGGCGCGGCGACGGGTTGGCTGCGCAGCTGTCCAGTAGCGCGCTGAACGGCGAAGTGGTATGGCTACCGCACGGATATGAAACGGGCACATTGATCCGCGCGCATTTAAGTAATCTGCAATGGTTGAGTGAGGAACAACCCCAACTACCTGTGTGGTCGGCTGAGCCCGCCCAGCCCGCGCAGCCAGTTCAAGCTGAACCGGTTGGCAAGCTGCATCCCAACGCAGTTCCCGCGCTGGAAATTGCGATCGAGAACCTGCAATTAAAAAGTAAGCAGATAGGCCGCTTCGAACTGGTAGGACACCCGGAGGGCAAGGACTGGCGGTTGCGCCGCCTGAACATCACCAATCCCGACGGCAGTTTGCTGGGCGATGGAGTGTGGAGCGATAGAGACGGAGTGATGCAAACCCAGATCAATCTGATGCTGGATATCAGCGATGCGGGCAATATCCTTGCGCGTTCCGGTTATCCCAATACCGTCAAGGGCGGCAGTGGCAGGTTGGCGGCTAATTTGTCATGGGTCGGCGCGCCGGATGAATTCAGTAATGCCACGTTGAATGGCACGCTCAAGCTGGATACCGGCAAGGGGCGCTTCCTGAAAATGGACACAGGCGCCGGCAAATTGCTCGGTGTGCTCAGCCTGCAGGATTTGCCCAAACATGTCGCCTTGGGTTTTACCGATGTGTTCAGCGAAGGCTTTCAGTTCGACAACATCAACGGCAATGCCTCAATCAAAGACGGCGTGATCGAGACTCAGGATTTTCGCATCTATGGTTCGTCTGCCAAAGTGACCATGAAGGGCAGCGTTGATTTGAATAAGGAAACGCAGAATTTGAACGTGCGGATATTGCCGACCCTGGGGGATAGTGTATCGTTGATCGGCGTGTTTGCCATCAGTCCGGCTGTGGGTATCGGATCGCTCATCGCTAATAAAATATTGGGCGATCCGCTCGATAAGTTGGTGTCATTTGAATACAATGTCAGCGGAACCTGGAGTGACCCCAACGTGGTCAAGGTTGGGGGAGTCCCGGCGCAAACAAAAGAGAATCCAGGCAAGTGAAAATAATCCGAGCAGATAAGAAAGAAAATTATGTCAGTAGGTGATTCCACACAACAACGTATCGCTGCGCAAGTGAACGCATACAAGGTCGCCGCCATACAGATGGCCTCCGGCCCGAATGTGGCGGGCAACCTCAGCGAAGCGCGCCGCCTCATTGCCAAAGCCATCGAGCAGGGCGCGCGACTGGTGGTGTTGCCGGAATTTTTCGCCATCATGGGCATGACAGACCAGGATAAAGTTGCGGTGCGTGAGCCGGTTGGTCAGGGGCCTATCCAGAATTTCCTTAGCGAAACCGCCCGCCAATACAAAATCTGGCTGGTGGGCGGCTCGATCCCGCTGGCGGCTAGCACCCCGGACAAGGTGAGAAACACTTGCCTGGTGTTCGATGAGCATGGCGAACAAGTGGCCCGCTACGACAAGATACACTTGTTCAACCTCGAGTTGGGCAACGAAAATTATCACGAGGCCAAAACCATCGAGCCGGGCAACCAGGTGGTGGTGGTGGATAGCCCGTTCGGGCGTATCGGGCTGGCGGTGTGTTACGACCTGCGCTTTCCCGAGCTATTCCGTGCGATGAAAAATGTGGACATCATCGTGCTGCCCTCGGCATTCACCGAGACCACCGGCAGGATGCACTGGGAAGTGCTGGTGCGCGCACGCGCCATTGAAAATTTGTCATACGTGATTGCGGCAGCGCAGGGCGGTTATCACATTAACGGGCGCGAGACGCATGGCAATAGCATGATCGTCGATCCATGGGGGCGTGTGTTGGATCGCTTGCCGCGCGGCTCCGGCGTGGTGGTGGCCGACGTGAATCCATCCTATCAGGCCAGCCTGCGTTCCAGCCTGCCGGCACTGACGCATCGCATCTTGTTTAGCTGCGAATAATGATGAGTACCCCACAACAAAATCCCCCTTTCGATACGCTGTTCGCCACCGCGCAGCAGTCGCTGTTTGCACCTTACTCGATCGAAGCCAGCCATATCGAGCAAGTGTTTGCCAGCATGATGGCGCACCGGCTCGACTATGCGGATCTGTACTTTCAATACAGCCGCGCCGAGAGCTGGTCGCTGGAAGAGGGTATCGTCAAATCCGGCAGCTTCAGCATCGACCAGGGTGTCGGCGTGCGCGCGGTCAGCGGCGAGAAGACCGCCTTCGCCTATTCCGACGACATCAGCCTGAATGCGCTGGAAAGCGCGGCGCAAGCCACGCGCGCGATCTCCAGGCAGGGCGGCACGCAGAGTGTGCCGGTGATACGTCACGGTTCGCGCCGCGAAATCTATCTGCCGCATGACCCGATCGCCAGTCTGAAAGATGCCGAAAAAGTCGCGTTGCTGGAACGTCTCGAAGGCTATGCGCGTGCGCTCGATCCGCGCGTCGTGCAGGTGATGGCGGGGCTGGCCGGTGAATATGAAGTGGTGATGGTGGCGCGCAGCGACGGCTTGATGAATGCCGATATCCGTCCGCTGGTGCGGCTGTCGGTCACGGTCATCATCGAAAGCAATGGCAAGCGCGAACAAGGCTCGGCGGGCGGCGGCGGGCGTTTCGATTATGCTTATTTCACTGATGCGGTGCTGCACGATTATGCCGCCAAGGCGGTACATCAGGCGGTGGTCAACCTCGATGCCAGTCCGGCTCCGGCAGGCAACATGACCGTGGTGCTGGGCAACGGCTGGCCGGGCATCCTGCTGCATGAAGCGATCGGCCATGGTCTGGAAGGCGACTTCAACCGCAAGGGCAGCTCGGCATTTTCCGGCCGTGTCGGCGAACGCGTCGCGGCTGAAGGTGTGACCGTCGTGGATGACGGCACGCTGGCAAGACGGCGCGGCTCGTTGCAGATGGACGACGAAGGCAATCCCTCGCAGTGCACCATGCTGATCGAGAACGGCATCTTGCGCGGTTATTTGCAGGATACGCTCAACGCGCGGCTGACGGGTGCGGCACTGACAGGCAATGCGCGCCGCGAATCCTACTCGCATCTGCCGATGCCGCGCATGACCAACACCTATATGCTCAACGGCAACAAAGACCCGAAGGAGATCATCGCCTCGGTGAAGCATGGCCTGTACGCGGTGAATTTCGGCGGCGGGCAAGTGGATATCACCAACGGCAAATTCGTGTTCTCTACCGCCGAAGCCTACATGATCGAGGACGGCAAGATCACCCACCCGGTGAAGGGCGCGACGCTGATCGGCAACGGCCCGGACGTGCTCACCCGCATCTCGATGATAGGTAATGACATGGCGCTTGATTCCGGTGTCGGCACTTGCGGCAAGGAAGGGCAGAGTGTGCCGGTTGGTGTCGGGCAACCTACGGTGCGGATTGATGGGCTGACGGTGGGCGGGACGGCCTGATGTTTATGTTGTCCGTCAATGTTCAGAGGGAAAAATAATGGATGTCAAAGATAGTAATGGCAACGTACTCAAAGACGGCGACTCGGTGCAGGTCATTAAAGACTTGAAGGTGAAAGGCTCATCCGTTACGCTAAAAAGAGGTACGGTAATCAAGAATATTCGCCTCGGAGAAGGCGACGAAGCCGTCGAGGGAAATTCCGACACGGTCAAGGGCTTGCGGCTGAAGGCGGAATTTTTGAAGAAGGTTTAAGAGTGTTGGCGAATCCCAATGCTGCTCACTATTTTCATCCAGGCGTAACTCGTTGCTAGGTCGGATGAGCATCGCGTTATCCGCCGAATGAAATTCACACACATTCCCTTTGGCAAGCTCAATATACGGCGGATAACACCTACGGCTCATCCGCCCTACGGTATAATTCGCGTCCATGAAAATCCTGCGCGGACTATATTCCTCCGATACCCGGCCTGTAGCACTCACCATCGGTAATTTCGATGGTGTGCATCTGGGTCATCAGGCTTTGCTGAATGAGTTGCGTGTGGTGGCACAAGCGCGTGGCTTGCAAACAGCGGTGGTGATTTTCGAGCCGCATCCGCGCGAGTTCTTTACCCCGCAGCAAGCGCCGACACGGCTGACCAGCCTGCGCGAAAAGCTGGAGTTGTTTGCAGCGCTGGGCATAGATCGCGTGCATGTGTGCTGGTTCAATGCAAAGTTTGCGCAGATGGCGGCGCTAGATTTTATCAATGTGTTGCATGAGAAGTTGTTTGCCAGATTCGTGTTGATCGGCGACGACTTTCGTTTCGGCAGCGGGCGCGGTGGCGATTTCGCGCTGATGGAGAAGATCGGTGTCCAACATGGCTTTACAGTGCAGGCAGTACACAGCGTGAAGCAAGATGACGTGCGTGTTTCCAGCACAGCGGTACGCGCAGCTTTGGCTGCCGGGCAGATGCGCACCGCGCAGCGCTATCTGGGCAGACATTACAGTATCAGCGGGCGTGTGGTGCATGGCGACGGGATGGGAAAAAAGATAGGCTTTCCCACCGCGAACATCCAGTTGAAACACAATCGTCCGCCGTTGTCCGGCATCTGTGTGGTGCAGGTACATGCCGAAGGTCTGGGCGTGTTGCAGGGCGTGGCCAGCCTGGGCGTGCGCCCGACCGTGAAGCACGATGGCAAGCCGGTTTTAGAGGTGCATCTGTTCGAGTTTGGACAGCAGATTTATGGCAAACATTTGCGCGTGGAGTTTTTGCAGAAGCTGCGCGACGAAGAAAAATATCCCGATGTGGCAACGCTGACGCGGCAGATCGCGTTGGATGTGGAACATGCAAAGAAATGGTTCGAACAACATGACTGAATATATAAATCCAACTACGTCGCAATACGGCGTTGCTCACAAAAAATTACTCCTTATATATTTACGCATATGCTGCGTCGCAATTTTTTGTTCGCGCCTTGTCTTGCTTATAACCAGCCACTTGGTCGCTGTTGTGTGGCGACTTAGTGGAATGGCTAGTTGTTGCACCAGAACTTTGAATTTTTAATAGTACACACTATGAATGACGATAAAAAAAAGTACCCCCTGAATCTGCCCGATACGGCGTTCCCGATGCGCGGCGATCTCGCCAAGCGCGAGCCACAGATGCTGGCGCGCTGGCAAGAGCAGCAACGCTACCAGAAAATTCGTGAGGCGAAGAAGAACGCGCCTAAAGGTAAATTCATCCTGCACGACGGCCCGCCGTATGCGAACGGCGATATTCACATCGGTCACGCGGTGAACAAGATACTCAAGGACATCATCGTCAAGAGCAAGACGCTGTCTGGCTTCGACGCACCCTACGTGCCGGGATGGGACTGCCACGGCCTGCCTATCGAATTGCAGGTGGAAAAGAAGCACGGCAAGGCGATCCCTCCGTCGCAGTTCCGCGAACTGTGCCGCGCCTATGCCAAGGAACAGATAGCCCGGCAGAAAAAAGATTTCATCCGTCTCGGTGTGCTGGGAGACTGGGATCATCCTTATCTGACCATGGATTATAAAACTGAGGCAGACATCATCCGGGCGCTCGGGAAAATCTACGAACGCGGATATCTGTATCAGGGCTACAAGCCGGTGAACTGGTGTCTGGATTGCCAGTCGGCGCTGGCCGAAGCGGAAGTGGAGCACGAGGACAAAGTTTCGCCAGCGATAGACGTGGGCTTCGAGGTGAAGGACAAGAAAGCCTTGAGCAAAGCGTTTGGTGTGTCTCTGCCAGCCGATGCAAAAGTCTATGCGGTGATCTGGACCACCACGCCGTGGACCTTGCCTGCGAACCAAGCGGTGTGCGTGCATCCCGAGTTGCAATATGATTTGATCAAAACACCCAAGGGTTATCTGATACTCGCATTCGATCTTGCAACTCAGTGTCTGGTGCGCTATCAGTTGGGCGGCAGCAATGACCGAGGCGACGGCATGGCGGCTACCTGCAAGGGCTCGGCGCTGCAAGGGGTGTTGTTGCAGCATCCGTTCTACGAGCGCAACGTGCCGGTCATCTGTGGCGACCATGTCACACTGGAAGCGGGTACCGGCCTGGTGCACACCGCACCGGCGCATGGTCTGGACGATTATGCGGTCGGGCAGAAATACAATCTGCCGACTGACAATCCGGTCGGCGATGACGGCAAGTTCACCGCCAACCTGCCGCTGGTCGGGGGCCTGTTTGTCTGGAAGGCCAACGATGTGGTGATAGACGCACTGCAAACCAGCGGGCATCTGCTGCATATCGAGAAGATGTTGCACAGCTATCCGCATTGCTGGCGGCACAAGACGCCGATCATCTTCCGTTCCACGCCGCAGTGGTTCATCGGCATGGATAACGTTGCGAATGATGTGGCCACCGATACGGAAAATCTGGTGCAGGAAAAACGCTCGCATTCTGGCAAGCCGGAAAAACGCGACGGTGTGGCCTTGCGCGATTTGGCGAACCAGGCCGTCGAACAGACCGAGTTTTTCCCAAGCTGGGGACGCGCGCGTCTGGAGGCGATGATCAAGAATCGTCCCGACTGGTGCGTGTCGCGCCAGCGCAACTGGGGCGTGCCGATGCCGTTCTTCGTGCACAAGGAGACTGCGCAGCTACATCCGCGCACGATGGAATTGCTGGAGCAGGTCGCCAAACTGGTCGAGCGCGACGGCATCGAAGCATGGTTCAGCCTGAATTCGGTGGACTTGCTGGGCGCAGAAGCAGAGCACTATAAAAAATTGACTCATACGCTGGACGTGTGGTTCGATTCGGGTGTCACACACGCATCCGTGTTGCAACGCCGCGCAGAATTGCATGCGCCCGCAGATCTTTACCTGGAAGGATCCGACCAGCATCGCGGTTGGTTCCAATCCAGCTTGTTGACCGGCTGCGCGATCAATGGCCGCGCGCCTTACAACGCGTTGCTCACGCACGGCTTTGTCGTGGACGGCAGCGGCCACAAGATGTCGAAGTCCAAAGGCAATGTGATCGCGCCGCAGAAGATTTTCGACACGCTAGGTGCCGACATTCTGCGCTTGTGGACGGCGTCGACCGATTATTCCGGCGAACTGACCATCTCAGATGAAATTTTAAAACGCGTGGTGGAAAGCTACCGGCGCATCCGCAATACGCTGCGCTTCCTGTTGGCCAACATTGCCGACTTTGACCATGCCAAGCATGCGTTGCCGGTTGAACAATGGCTTGAAATAGATCGTTACGCTTTGGTGCTAGCGAATGCTTTACAAGTTGAAGTGAAGCAGGATTATGCGAAATATGAATTCCATCTGGCGGTTCAGAAACTGCTGGGTTTTTGTTCTGAAGAATTGGGCAGTTTCTATCTCGATATTCTGAAAGATCGCCTATACACCGCCGGAGAAAATTCTGCTGCACGCCGTTCCGCGCAGAATGCGCTGTATCACATCACCCATGCACTAACTCGTATGATTGCGCCGATCTTGAGCTTCACTGGTGAAGAAATTTGGGATGTGTTGAGTGGCAGGAATGACGAGAGCGTGTTTCTGGGTGAGTGGTACACACTACCTGACCCGCAATTTGATGCCAAAGCAATTGGGTCATGGTTGAAGCTTGAGTCATGGCGCGCTAAAGTGAACAAGCAGCTAGAAGAAGCGCGTGCCGCAGGCCTGATCGGCTCGGCACTCGCCGCAGAAGTCGATGTCTATGTTGCGGGCGAAGACCACGATGTGCTGTCGCGTCTCGGTGCAGACTTGCGCCTGGTGTTCATCACCTCGCGAGCCACGGTGCATCGCGTCGCAACCGAAACAGAAGGACATATCGATGTCTCCGCCAGCCTGCACGACAAGTGCGAACGCTGCTGGCATTACCGCGCTGACGTGGGTAGTGATGCCAATCACCCAACGTTGTGCGGACGATGTGTGAGCAATCTGTATAGCAGCGGCGAGGTGCGTAAATATGCTTAATCGCTGGTTGGGCATCTCGGCGCTGGTCATCGTGCTCGACCAGTTGAGCAAGGCGTGGATCATCAGTCATTTCGCTTTTGGCGAAAGTCTCACCGTGCTCAGTGTGTTCAATCTGGTGCTGGCGCATAATACCGGTGCTGCGTTCAGTTTCTTGAACGATGCGGGCGGGATGCAGCGCTGGCTGTTCAGCTTTATCGCCATAGCCGCTTCGGTCTGGATAGTCTGGTTGTTGCGCAGGCACAGTGCGCAAGTGTTGTTTGCCCTGGCATTGAGCATGATACTCGGCGGCGCACTGGGAAATCTGATCGACCGGCTTGCCTATGGTTATGTGGTGGATTTTTTATCTTTCCATTGGGATGAGCATTACTTCCCGGCGTTCAATCTGGCCGATTCCGCGATCACCTGCGGTGCGTTCCTATTAATCTTAGACAGCTTCAAGGAGAAAAAACATGGAACTGTTGCTGGCTAACCCGCGCGGCTTTTGTGCCGGTGTCGACCGTGCCATCGAGATCGTCGAACGCGCGCTGGCGCTGCACGGTGCGCCGATTTATGTGCGCCATGAGGTGGTGCACAACAAATTCGTCGTGGATGGTTTGCGCCAGAAGGGTGCGATTTTCATCGAGGATGTGGCGGATGTACCGAGCGGCAGCATCCTGATCTTCAGCGCGCATGGCGTGTCACAAGCGGTGCGTCATCAAGCCGAGGCACGCGGGCTGACCGTGTTCGATGCGACTTGTCCACTGGTGACCAAGGTGCATATCGAAGTGTCGCGGATGCGCGAGCAGGGCAAGGAGATCGTGATGATCGGCCACGCCGGACACCCGGAAGTGGAAGGCACGATGGGACAGAGCAAGGGCGGCATGTATCTGGTGGAATTGCCGGAGCAGGTCGCCGATCTCAAGGTGAATGATGAGAAGAATCTTGCTTATGTCACGCAAACCACGCTGTCTGTGGACGATGCCAGCGTGATCATCGCTGCGCTGAAGACGCGCTTCCCGTTCATCACCGGCCCGAAGAAAGACGACATCTGCTATGCCACGCAGAATCGCCAGGATGCGGTAAAGATGCTGGTCAAACAATGCGACGTGGTGGTCGTGGTGGGGTCGCCGAATAGCTCAAATTCAAACCGCTTGCGCGAAGTCGCTGCGAATGTCGGGGTGCCCGCCTATCTGGTGAATGATGCCGAGGAATTGCTGCCGGAGTGGTTCGCCGGCAAAGCGCGCGTGGGTATCAGCGCCGGAGCATCTGCACCGGAGGTGTTGGTGCAAGGCGTGATTGCACGCATGCAGGAATTGGGCGGGGGAAAAGTAATCGAGTTGCAGGGCATCAAAGAGAATGTGGTGTTTCCATTGCCCAAAACCTTGATTCCGATTGTCGCGAAATTGTAAATTCTCGGCCCTGATTCCTCCTCCCGCATGCACACGGATTTTCTGATCGTCGGCGCTGGCGTGGTCGGCCTGACCAGCGCACATGCCTTGTTGCAAGCGGGTTATCGCGTGACATTGCTCGAGCGCGGCAGGGTAGGACGGGAAGCATCCTGGGCCGGTGGCGGCATCCTCTCGCCGTTATGCCCCTGGGATTATCAGGAAGCGGTCACGCGCCTTGCGCAGCGCGGCATGGGCATGTTCGGTGAAGCCGCCGTCTCGTTGCATGCCAGCACTGGCATCGATCCTGAATATCAACGCAGCGGGATGTTGTTGTTGCCGCCGTTTCAAGCAGAGCTTGCCTCGAGGTGGTGTGCGCAACACCAAGTTGCGTTGCAGCCGGTCGATATTGGCGAGTATTTGCATGGCTTGCAAGGCGAGGGCTTGCTGTTGCCGGAAGTCGCGCAAGTGCGCAATCCGTGCCTGCTGCAAGCGTTGCGCAAGCGCGTGGCAATGCTCGGCGGTGTGATCTTCGAGCAGCATGAAGTGCAAAAATTCGAGGTCGCCGGTGACCGCGTAGTTGCATTACATACTACGCAAGGAAAATTTGGCGCAGATGCCTACATCGTTGCGGCGGGTGCTTGGAGCAAAACTTTGTTGGGCGAACAGGCGCTCAGCATGGACATCCGTCCGATACGCGGACAAATCCTGTTGTTCAAGTTCGACACTGCACCGTTCCAACAGATACTGCTCAAGGAAAATCTGTATTTCATCCCGCGCCGCGATGGGCATGTGTTGGTCGGCAGCACGCTGGAAGATGTCGGCTTCGACAAATCCATCACCGTCGAGGCGCGCGACAGTTTGTTGCAGCGCGTGCGCGAGATTTTTCCGGCTTGGCGTGACCGGATGCCGGTGCAACACTGGGCAGGTTTTCGCCCCGGTTCGCCGGACAACATCCCCATCATCGGACGGCATCCGCGCCTCACCAACCTCTACGCAAACAGCGGGCATTTTCGCTATGGTGTGACGATGTCCTGGGCCAGCGCAGAATTGTTGCTCAATGAAATTGAAGGCCGGCTTCAACCATTCAGTGTTGAAGAATACCGCTGGAAATAGTGGTAGTCCTTTCCATTTTATGTTTAATAGCGGATTGCCCGACTTGATAACTGACTTGATAACCGATTGAGGATAGTGGCAGCGTCCTTTATAATCCCTTCGTTTATTGCTGGAGTAGCTCAGTTGGTAGAGCAACGCACTCGTAACGCGTAGGTCGGAAGTTCGATTCTTCTCTCCAGCACCAGACACAGATAGTTCAAAATCCCGATTGAGCAAGGAGTGAAATAAGCCCATGCGACCCGCCCTTATGTTGGGCCATTATCGCAAGGTGATCAGCTATGCAAGCAGCACAGATACTCTTGTTCACATGGATATAAGCGTGATTAACGTCGACAATAATGGCCAGCGCCGCGCCATACTTGTTGTGCTGTCCCTGATCCTGGCGTGGAACGTTGCAGCCTGGTTCATTGCCGGGAATTTATTCCGCTCCAGAGTCGAAGAATCCATCGGACAGCAGACCTTGCGCTCCCAGCAGCGCGCTGCTGATCTGGCCGACAGTATCCGCAGAAATTTAAATTATATAGACGGCATTCCCGACCTGTTGAGCGAATTGTTGCGCGTCAAGAAGGCCGTCTCGCGCTTCGGGGCGGATGCTGTTCCGTCCAGGCTGCCGCTTGAGCAGCGCCGTGAACGCTGGACCGCAGATCCGGTCCTGAACGATCTCAGCCGATATCTGACGCTCGCAAAGAAGAGCCTGAACGTTGACCTGATCTATGTGGTGAATGCGGCGGGTGACAGTATTGCGGCCAGTAACTGGGATAAGCCGGGAAACACTATCGGTACCAATTTTGCCGAACGTGATTTCTTTGTGCAGAACAAGAACGGCCTGCGCGGCATGCAGTACGCGGTGGGCAAGACCACGCATATTCCCGGCTTGTATTTTTCCACACCGGTCGTCATCGCCGGGAAATTCATGGGGGCAGTGGTCGCCAAGGCGGATGTACCCAATCTGAGTTTTTTAACCAGTCAGATGGATGCTCTCGTGGTTGATGCCAATGGCGTCATCATCCTGGCACGCGATAAAACCCATGAAATGCGCGCCTTGCCAGACGCCGCTATCATTCATAAGACCGAACAAGAGAAAATGCAGCGGTATTTGCGTAACGATTTTCCGGTGCTGAGGATCGAGCCGTGGGCGGGGGCGAACTTTCCCGCTTTGCTCAGTATCGAGAACGAGGACTTGCCGCACATTGAGGCTCAGGCCGATTTGCCGAAATTCGGCCTCAAGGTTTATGTCATCGATGAAATTCCCGAGATCCTCGAGATGGTTCATGAGCGTTTCTGGTTTGCTTGGCTGCTGGGCGCGTTGGGTAGCATGCTGATCGTGGTGGTGAGCGGTACGTTGTTCTATTTGCAGTCGGTTAGGCGATCCAGAGTGTTGCTCTGGAATCAGGCCAATTTCGATAGATTGACCGGTCTGCCAAATCGCGCCATGTTCCATGACCGTCTCGCGCAGGAGCTGAAGAAGGCCGACCGGACCGGCCAGCCCCTCGCGCTGATGCTGATCGACCTTGACCGCTTCAAGGATGTGAACGATACGCATGGACATGCGATGGGTGACATCCTGTTGCAGGAGGCTGCCCGCCGCATGGTGGAGTGTGTGCGTGTATCGGACACGGTGGCGGGTCTGGGCGGCGACGAATTCATCGTGGTGTTGCCGCAGCTGGCCGGTGCCCAACACGCCGAGGATATCGCACGGAAGATCATCGCGACACTGGCGGAGCCTTTCCGGTTACGTGACCAGATCGCCCATGTGTCGGCCAGTCTTGGCATAGCCTTGTATCCGCAGGATGCTGCCAATATCGACCATTTGATCAGGAATGCGGACCAAGCGATGTATGCTGCCAAGAATAATGGCCGCAACAGTTACAGTCATTTTCATGCGCGACCATAGCCAAGCGCCTATTGTTGAGCGCATGGTGCTGGCCATGCAAACGTTTGGGAAGCTCGATCGGTTCACCATGAACAGCGTTGCCGACAAAAAAGTGCAGGACAGTACGCGATGCTATATATTTAATAATTATCAAAAAATAAATCCATGACACAAGCTCTTACCCCAGACAGCCTGAAACACTCGCACCGGTTTGACGAGGGCAACCCGTTGGCCGAAAAAAGTACGCTGCGCGTAGCCATTCTGACCGCAGTGATGATGGTGATCGAGATCGCCGGCGGCTGGTATTACAACTCGATGGCATTGTTGGCCGATGGCTGGCATATGAGCTCGCATACGGTCGCCTTGGGGCTGTCCGTCCTCGCTTATGTATACGCCAGGAAATACGCTCACGATCCGCGTTTTTCTTTCGGCACCTGGAAGATCGAGGTGCTGGGCGGCTATACCAGCGCGATCTTCCTGGTGATGGTGGCGGGGCTGATGATCTATCAATCGGTCGAAAGATTGATCGCACCGAGCCCGATACACTATGACCAAGCCATCGCGATCGCAATCGTCGGCCTGCTGGTCAATCTGGCTTCTGCGTGGATGCTCAAGGATGGCCATGCTCACAATCATGGGCATGACCACGGTCATCATGATCACCATCACGACCATGACCACAATCATCACGGCCATCATGACCTGAACTTGCGCTCGGCCTACATGCATGTGCTGGCCGATGCGGCGACGTCGGTGCTGGCCATCATCGCGCTTTTCGGCGGCAAGCTGTGGGGGATCAGCTGGCTGGATCCGGTGATGGGCCTGGTCGGCGCATTACTGGTTTCGGTATGGGCTTACGGTTTATTGCGCGATACCGGCCGTGTGCTGCTGGACGCCGAGATGAACGCTCCCGTGGTGGAAGAGATCCGCGAAGTCATTGCTGCCTCACCGATCGAGGCGCAACTGAATGACTTGCATGTATGGCGCGTGGGAAAGGGAAAGTACGCTTGCATTCTCAGCCTCACGACGGATAATGATGTGTCGCCGGAATACTTCAAGGAGCAGTTGAGTATCCACGAAGAGTTGGTGCATATCAGTATCGAGATAAACCAGGTTGGTGGGCTGTCTGCCTGAGCCATTGCCACTATTTTTTGGCGAGACTTTGATATTCTTAAGGCTGAATTTTGCAAGGGGGATGCATGACTCTTTTTCAGCACGATAAGCGTAATACTCTTTTTCGCTACCTGCTCTGGCTGGCGGGATTGATTCTGCTGGCGCTTGCAGTTTGGTATTTTACCCGCCCCGCCCCGCTTGGAGTGCAGTTAAGCAAAGTCGAACGCGGCATGGTGGAGGCGACGGTGAACAACACCCGTGCGGGCACGGTCAAGGCTTGCCGCCGCGCCAAGCTGGCTGCTTCGTCAGGCGGGCAGATCGAGCATCTGCTGGTGAAGAAGGGGCAGCGCGTCAAGGCCGGTCAAGTGTTGCTGGAGTTGTGGGATAAAGACTTGCAGGCGCAGGAGCGTTTGGCGCAGGAGCAACTTGCCACCGCGCAGACCCAGGAGCAGCAGGCCTGTGTGCAGGCCGACCTGGCTGAAAAAGAAGCCGGACGTGCGCATCAATTGAGGGAGAAGGGCTTCCTTTCTGCCGAGGGTCTGGATCAAAGAGTTTCTGCGGCCAAGGTGAGCCGTGCCGGTTGCGAGGTTGCGCGCAGCCAGATCGAGCAAAGCAAATCACGCATTGCGGTGGCGCGCGCAGGTTTGCAGCGCATGGTGTTGCGCGCGCCGTTTGACGGCATCGTCGCCGACATCAGCGGCGAGTTGGGAGAATACGCTACGCCTTCGCCACCCGGCATTTTGACGCTGCCTGCGATCGACTTGATCGACGACCGCTGCATGTATGTGAGTGCGCCAATCGACGAAGTGGATGCCAACAATATCAAAGTGGGGCAGGTGGCCCGCATCACGCTGGATGCGGTCAAGGGCAAGTCGTTTGCGGGCAAGGTCAAGCGTGTCGCTCCTTACGTGCTGGAAATCGAGAAGCAGGCGCGCACCGTGGAAGTCGAGGTGGAATTCCTTGAACCGCCTACATCAGAGAATTTATTGGTAGGTTACAGCGCAGATGTTGAGATCGTGCATTCCTCCCATGCCAATGTGTTGCGCATCCCTACGCAAACCCTGCTGCCGGCGCAAACCATGCAAGAAGGCAAGCGCGTGCTGCTCTACCGAAACGACGGTGTGCTGGAGGAGCGCACCGTGACCACGGGTTTGTCCAACTGGGCGCAGACCGAGATCACCGCCGGGCTGAACGAAGGCGACCAGATCGTGATGTCGCTCGACCGGGCCGGGGTGAAAGCCGGGGTGCGGGTGCAGCCTGAGGCAAGCCAGCCTGCGAAATGATCTTTTGCAAATAACTTCTAAATCGGGGTTATGTTAAAGTTAATCGCTGGAAAATCCGTAATCAAGTAGTAGCGACGATACGCGTCTTTAAACCGGCGTATACCATCTAACCAAAGAGTGGAGGAGCACAACATGAGCGACACGGGGTTTATTCAAAAACTGCCCAGAGCCCTGCCGGGTCTGGCATTGATCGTTATCACGATGGTGGTGATACGCAACTATATCGAACCCTGGATGACGAACGCAGTGGTGTTCGGCACGAAGGGATGGCTGATCAAAGCCACTCATCTGAATTACATCCTGCTGGGCATCATCATGGGCATGCTGTATCGGAACGTGCTGTTCGGCGGAAAACTGCCGGACGTGTTGAGCGACGGGTTCAAGCTGTCCCGCCTGATGATCAAGACCGGCATCATACTGTTGGGCTCGCTCTACACGTTGAACGCGATCGTGCAACTTGGTTCCATGGCGATCTTCCTGATCGGCGGCTTCGTGATCCTGACCATTATCATGGTGTTGTGGCTAGGCACAGTCTTCGGCCTTGACCGCTCGATGATAGGCGTGATGGCCAACGCACTGAGTATTTGCGGCGTCAGTGCCGCAGTGGCGACGTCACCGGCAGTGGAAGCCAAGGCCTCGCACGTCGCCTATGCGATCGCCACCATCCTGGGCTTTGGTATCGTGACCATGTTCATCAGCCCGTTCATCGGCCATGCCTTGGGCCTCACCGACCTGCAATACGGGGCATGGATCGGCACCGGCATTTTAAATTCAGGTCAGGTGCTGGCGGCGGCGCTGGCATTCAATCCTAACGTAGCACCCGGCACGGCAGTCTCCGTGGCCGAGATATGGAACATCATGCGCGTGATCTCGATTCCGTTTGCGGTGTTCGCCGTGACGATCTGGTACTGGGCTGGAAAAGCCGAGAGCGCCGACGGTAAACGCAAAAGCCTGGGCACATTGCTGGTCGAGAAATTTCCGGTGTTCGTGATCGGCTTCATGGGCATGGTGTTCCTGACCAGCATGGGCGCGTTCGGCAGCGTCGGCCTTAAAGGCGGCCCGCCCGCTTCCGATACCATCCAGATGTTGCGTCTGTGGATGACCTGGATCTTCGGCTTCGGCCTGGTCGGCCTCGGCGGCTATATTGATATCAGGGAACTCCGTCAGGCGGGCGGTGCGCCACTCAAACTTGGCCTGATCGTGGGCGTCACCAAATATGTATTGGCATTGCTGGTGGTATTCGCGATCAAGGATTATTTGGTTGCTATCTGATCAATTCACGACAGGAGAAAAAATCATGGCTAAAACAGGCAGCGAAACAATCGGCGCCGCAGGAGAGAAGAGCAAAATGACCTTGTTCAGGGATGACCGCGCAGAAGATGTCGGCGCGATCGTTGTGAGCGTTCTGGTCATCGCCACCGTCATGGTCTTGACCATGAATAAACCGGCGGCAGCTCCGGCAGCACCCGTAGCGGCGCCGGCAGCAGCCGTTCCCACTCCAGCAGCGGCAGCGGCTCCAGCAGCGTCAGCGGCTCCCGCCGAACCGGCCAAGAAATAGACAGCGGCCGCGTGCTGTGGGATTCAGTAATATTGTTGTTGCGGTAGACGGTTCAGAGGCCTCGCAAGAAGCCCTGAACCACGCAGTAGAACTGGCCCGTCAGAGCAAATCCGCGCTGACGGGTTTTTTCATCATCGATGGCGGCTGGCCGAATTTTATCGGTAACGATTGGCAATCGGCCAAAGGCGCGCGTCAAGGTTTTCTGGATTACATACGCGAAGAGCAGGAACAACAAGCCGAGGCGGCACGCCAGCAATTTGAAGCTGCGGCGGAGGGCATAGCCGAAAGCCGATTCTCGATCC
The DNA here is from genome assembly GCA_025350405.1 of Gallionella sp. Classification (GTDB taxonomy): domain Bacteria; phylum Pseudomonadota; class Gammaproteobacteria; order Burkholderiales; family Gallionellaceae; genus Gallionella. The sequence continues at coordinate 24,231 of JANXXX010000102.1, read as the reverse complement.
TCGCCGGTGACCCCACCGAGTTGATGATCAGCAAGGCCAATGCTGTTGATACCGACCTGCTGATCGTGGGCCAACGCATTTTCCAGGTCAGCGGACGACCGAGCCTGCGTTCCCTGAGTAAGCGATTGGCCGCCAAGGCCACGCGTCCGCTCATGCTATTTCCGTAGCTTCACATCACCCTGGTTCCCTTTTGAGCCACGGATTCCAACGGGGCGGTATTTGAATGATAGAGTTTAGCCAAGTCAGCCGCAGCTTCACAGTAGGTGATCAACAGGTCGCCGCATTGCGCGGTATCGACCTGAACATCACTGCCGGCGATTACGTCTCGATCATGGGACCATCCGGTTCCGGTAAATCGACGCTGCTTAATCTGATCGGCCTGCTGGATCGCCCGAGTTCCGGCACCTACAAGCTGGATGGAGGCAATGTCACCGCGCTGGACGATGTGCAACAAGCCAGAGTGCGCAGCGAAAAGATCGGCTTCGTGTTCCAGTCCTTTCATCTGGTGCCGCGCCTGACTGCCGCGATGAACATTGAGTTGCCGATGATACTCGCGGGCATTCCTCCCGCCGAACGAAAGACACGCGTGGTGAAGTTGCTGGAAAACTATGGTCTGACGGATCGCGCCGACCATAGACCCGACCAGCTCTCCGGCGGGCAGCGCCAGCGCGTTGCGATTGCGCGCGCCACCAGCATGCACCCCGCCGTGCTGCTGGCTGATGAGCCGACTGGCAATCTAGACCAGACCACCGGCAAAGAAGTGATGAGCTTGCTCGAACAACTTGTCGAGCAGAATGTCGCGTTGATAGTGGTGACCCACGATCCGGTGATCGGCGGACGCGCAGTGCGGCAGATACATATGGTGGATGGACAGATCGTCAGCGAAACGGGACGAAGCAAATGAGGCTCATCGACGTCGCGCAGTTCGCCACCGGCAGCCTGCGCGGCAGCCCTACACGCACATTGTTGATGATGCTGGCAATGTCCATCGGCGTGGCGGCGGTGGTGGTGCTCACCGCGCTCGGCGAGGGCGCGCGCCGCTATGTGATCAGCCAATTTTCCTCGCTGGGTACCAATCTGGTGATCGTGTTGCCCGGGCGCACCGAGACGGCGGGCATCGGCCCCGGCATGTTGCTCGGGCAAACTCCGCGCGAGATTTCGCTTGATGATGCGGAAGCGGTTTTGCGCAGCCGCGCCGTGAAACGTATCGCGCCACTGACGGTCGGTTCCGCGATGCTTTCGCGCGACGCGCTGAACCGCGAGGTGGTGGTGCTCGGTTCGACTTCCGATTTGCTTGAGGTGCGCCACATGAGTTTGGGCCTCGGCAAATTTCTGCCTGAGGGCGACATCCACGAAAGTGCTTCGGTGTGCGTGCTGGGCAACCTGATCAGGCGCGAATTGTTCGGCAACGAGCAGGCTGTGGGGCAGTGGGTGCGGCTCGGCGACCGGCGTTTCCGCGTCATCGGCGTGCTGGCGGAACAAGGCGAATCGATGGGGATGCGCACTGACGAACTGGTGATCGTGCCGGTGGCATCCGCGCATCAGTTGTTCAACACCTCGGGTCTGTTCCGCATCCTGATCGAGGCGAAGAGCCGCGACGCCATCGAGCAGGCCAAACGCGATGCCGAGGAGATCATGTTCCAGCGCCACAAAGGCGAGAAGGATGTGACGGTGATCACGCAGGATGCCGTGCTCGCCACGTTCGACCGGATACTCACCGCGCTGACCATGGCCGTGGGCGGCATTGCCGCGATCAGCCTGGCCGTGGCGGGAGTGCTGATCATGAACGTGATGCTGATCGCCGTGGCGCAACGCGTCAAGGAGATCGGCCTGCTCAAGGCGCTGGGCGCACCGGGCAGGCAGATACGCGCCTTGTTCTTCGCCGAGGCGGCGTTGCTCTCGACCATCGGCAGCGCAGCGGGGCTGGTGCTGGGTTATGCAGGCAGCATTATCATTGGACAAATCTATCCGAGCCTGCCGGTATCGCCGCCGTGGTGGGCAGTGCTCGCGGCCTGCGCCACGGCGCTGGGGACCGGAATTTTATTCAGCGTGTGGCCTGCACGGCGCGCGGCTAGGCTCGATCCTGTGACGGCATTGGCGGGGCGATGATGAGTTACTTGGCTTCCTGCCTTTTTAAATATGGTGCTTGACACCATAAACAACCCGTGTCCATAATTCGGCCATGAAGCAGGAAGCCAAGCTGCTATACCGCGAGAAACGCATCTATGCCGGTGGCATCATCGAAATGGTTGTCTGGCGAGTGCCTGATCCTGTTCTACCGTCCGAGCATGCATTCAAATACCGGCTGGTGTTTGTGCGAAATGGCAAACGATTGGTTGGTTACGACAACGAGCGCGGCAAAGGCGACCACAGGCATATAGGCAAAACCGAAATGCCTTACACATTCAAGGATGAAAACAGGCTGCTCGAAGATTTCTGGCAAGACGTGATGGAGGCAACAAAATGAAAACCGATAACACCGTTCTGCATCTGACTGTAGGTGAGCCTGTATCCGCCAGCCTTGCCCGCGCCAGTGCCGCGATGAAAGCCGCTAGGCAAGGCAAATCCGCACAACCCTATTTTGGTGTTGGCTTCGATGATGTCGGCGAATTGTTCTCGGTCTTCACTCCCAAGCGCTGGGAATTGATCGGTGTGCTACGGGAAGGCGGCGCGATGACGGTCGCGGAACTCGCTCGCCAACTCAAACGTGACTACAAGAACGTGTACGGCGATTGCGTGCGCCTGGTCGAATGGATGGCAATCGAGAAGGACGAGAATGGTTTGGTGTATGCACCCTACGATGAGATCGTGGTAGATATGAAGTTGCCGGATAGACGTGCCGCATGACTTGCGATAGAAAATATATTGCCTCGGAGTAACTTGGCCATGTTATTTCCAGACCTCATCAAACTCACCACCTCCAGCTTCCTCTCCTACCGGATGCGCAGCTTCCTGACTGGGCTAGGCATCGCCATCGGTATCACGGCGGTGATTTTGCTGACTTCCATCGGCGAAGGCTTGCATCAGTTCGTGCTGGCGGAGTTCTCGCAATTTGGTACCAACATCATCACAGTGCAACCAGGCAAGACCCAGACGCATGGCGGCAATGTCGGTGTGATCGGCTCGGTCAGGCCGCTGTCGCTGGACGATGCGGATGCGTTGCGCCACTTGCCCTATGTCGAGAACGTCAATCCCAGCCTGATGGGCAACGCCGAGGTGCGCGTCAATGGCAAGACGCGCCGCATCACAGTGTTCGGCGAAGGCCATGATTTTGCCAAGGCGTTCACGATGAAAGTGCAGAGCGGCACATTCTGGCCGGACGAGGATAACGAGCAGGCACGCGCTGTGGTCGTGCTCGGTGCCAAGGTGAGCAAGGAGCTTTACGCGGGACAGAATCCGCTCGGCAGTTATTTGCGTGTCGGCGGGCAGCGCTATCAGGTGATCGGCGTGATGGAACCGAAAGGGCAGGTGCTGGGCCTGGATCTGGACGACACGGTGTTCATCCCGGCAGCGCGCGCGATGGAGCTGCTCAACCGGCCGGGACTGATCGAGATGCAGGTGAGTTATCGCGCCAGCGCCGATGTGAATATGGTGATACGCGCCATTACCGAGCGTCTGAAGGAACGGCACGGCAGCGAAGACTTCACCATCATCTCGCAGGAACAAGCGCTCGAAGTACTGAGCTCGGTGCTGGATGTGCTCACTTTCGCGGTCGGCGCGCTGGGCGGCATCTCGCTGCTGGTCGGCGCGGTGGGCATACTCACCATCATGACCATGGCGGTCACCGAGCGTACATCGGAGATCGGCCTGTTGCGCGCTTTGGGCGCGCAAGAGCGGCAAGTGCTGACGCTGTTTTTGGGCGAGGCGATGCTGCTGTCTGCGCTGGGCGGATTGGCCGGATTGGCGATGGGAGTCGGCATCGCGCAGGGCTTGCACCTGATCTTCCCCGCGCTGCCGGTGCATACGCCGTGGCTGTTCGCCGTTGTCGCGGAACTGACCGCGATCAGCATCGGTCTCGCGGCAGGCGTCACACCGGCGATGCGCGCGGCGCGGCTGGATCCGGTGGAAGCGCTGCATACGGAGTGAAAAATATCCGGACGGCAAAAGTATTGGAAATACGCATACAATCTGCCTGCGTGTCATTCTGTGCTGATTATCTATGCCGATCAAAATCAATAGCAGCAGTTTGAGTCAGATGCCCAGCGGCGTGTGGGTGCTGGGCTTTGTCAGTCTGTTGATGGATGTTTCCTCGGAAATGATCCATAGCCTGCTGCCGCTGTTCATGGTCACGGTGCTGGGCGCCAGCGCCTTGGCGGTAGGGTTGATCGAGGGCATCGCCGAATCCACCGCGCTGCTGGTGAAAGTTTTCTCCGGTGTGTTGAGCGATTATCTGGGCAGGCGCAAAGGGCTGGCGGTGTTCGGCTATGCATTGGGTGCGCTGACCAAGCCGGTGTTCGCGATGGCTTCCAGCACGGGCATGGTGCTGGGGGCGCGCTTCCTGGACAGGGTGGGCAAAGGCATACGCGGCGCCCCGCGCGATGCTTTGATCGCCGACATCGTGCCTGCTGGGATACGCGGCGCGGCGTTTGGTTTGCGCCAATCTTTGGATACGGTGGGCGCATTCCTCGGGCCGCTGCTGGCGACGGGATTGATGCTGCTGTGGGCCAACGATTTCCGCGCGGTGTTCTGGGTGGCGGTGATTCCCGGTTTGCTGGCGGTGGCGCTGCTGTTGTTCGGCGTGCATGAGCCGCAAAAGCAGGAGGCGCACATACCCATTAATCCGATCAGCCGAGAAAATTTGCAGCGGCTAGGCGCCGCATATTGGTGGGTGGTCGGCATCGGCGCGGTGTTCACGCTAGCGCGCTTCAGCGAAGCCTTCCTCGTGCTGCGCGCCGCGCAAGGCGGCATTCCCATCGCGCTGGTGCCGCTGGTGATGGTCGCGATGAATCTGATCTATGCCGCATCGGCTTATCCTTTCGGTAAACTTTCCGACAGCATGAGTCATCCTAAATTATTGGTGCTGGGACTCGCGGTGTTGATTGCCGCCGATCTGGTGCTGGCCACCGACGACCACTGGACGACGGTGTTGCTCGGTGTCTCGCTGTGGGGCGTACACATGGGCATCACGCAGGGGCTGCTGGCGCGGATGGTGGCCGACACCGCGCCGGCCGATCTGCGCGGCACGGCGTATGGGTTCTTCAACCTGATGAGCGGGCTGGCGATGCTGTTGGCCAGCGTGGTGGCCGGGCTGTTGTGGGATAGACTCGGCGCAGCGTTCACCTTCTATGCGGGCGCGGCGTTTTGTGTGGCGACCGTCGTCGGCCTGCTGGTGCGTGCTACTCGACTGAGCATGAAATGACGGCTCCAAATCTTCAACCGCTAACTTGTGACATCTTTTGCAACGTCATCGATAACTATGGCGACATCGGCGTGTGCTGGCGGCTGGCGCGGCAACTGGCGAACGAGCATGGTTTGCAGGTGCGGCTGTGGGTGGATGACCTGGGCAGCTTGGCCCAGTTGTGTCCCGAAGCGGATGTCGCTGCGGAGAAGCAAAGATGTCGCGGTGTGGAAGTGCATCATTGGCGCAAAGAATCTCCTGATGTGCGACCTGCCGAGTTGGTGATCGAGGCCTTTGCCTGCAAGTTGCCAAAAAACTACATCGACGCGATGGCGGCGCAAGCATACAGACCGGTATGGATCAATCTCGAATATCTGTCTGCAGAAGACTGGGTGGAGAGTCACCACAAGCTGCCTTCGCCGCATCCGACCTTGCCGCTGACCAAATATTTTTTCTTTCCCGGTTTTACGCCGAAAACAGGCGGGCTGTTGCTCGAGCGTGACCTCCTGGCTCGGCGCGATGCGTTTCAGAACGATGCAGCGCAACAGCAGGCCTTCTGGCGATCCATAGGGATAGAGATGCCATCGGCACAGACGCTGAAGATTTCATTGTTCGCTTATGAAAATAATGCGCTGCACGGTTTGTTCGATGCATGGGCGAGTGGCGCGCAGCCCGTGCTGTGTCTGGTGCCGGAAGGCCGCATCCTGCCGCTGGTCGGGGAATATTTTGGCGACACGGCACCGTGTGCGGGCCAGACTTATTCGCGTGCTAACTTGCAGGCGCGCGTGCTGCCATTCGTCGAGCAGGAACGCTACGATGAACTTCTGTGGGCCTGCGATGTCAATTTCGTCCGTGGTGAAGATTCATTTGTGCGGGCGCAGTGGGCGGGCAAGCCATTTATCTGGCAAATTTACCCGCAACACGACGCGGTGCACTTGAAAAAGCTGCAAGCCTTCCTCATCTTGTACAGCGGACATCTCAGTCGGTCTGCGAGTCAGGCAGTAGAGGGTTTGTGGCAGACATGGAATTCTTCGGTAGGTTCAGTGCAGGCCGCTCCGATAGGATCACAACAAGTATGGTTCGCTTTCGCTACGGCGCGCGGCGAAGTGGATAGCCACGCACAGCATTGGGCGCGGCAATTGGCCGAAAACAATCTGGCGTTGAATTTGCTGGATTTTTGCCAAGAAATCGGTAGAATGCGCGCCTTGAAAATAGAAGGGCAGTAAACATGAAAACAGCACAGGAACTTCGCGCGGGTAACGTCATTAATGTGAGTGGCGAGCCGATGGTTATTCTGAAGGCCGAATACAGCCGTTCCGGCCGTAACGGCTCGGTGGTCAAGATGAAGATGAAGAATCTGCTGACCGATTCTGCTAAAGAAACCGTATACAGCGCCGACGACAAATTCGACCAGATCATGCTGGATCGCAAGGAGGTGAACTATTCCTACTTTGCCGATCCGATGTATGTGTTCATGGATGGCGAATACAACCAGTACGAGATCGAAGCGGAATGCATGGGCGACGCGATCAACTACCTCGAAGACAGCATGCCGTGCGAAGTGGTGTTCTACAACGACAAGGCGATCTCGGTCGAGTTACCCAACACCATCGTGCGCGAAGTTGTTTACACCGAGCCTGCGGTGCGCGGCGACACTTCCGGCAAGGTAATGAAACCGGCCAAGATCAATGGCGGATTCGAATTGCCGGTCGCGGCATTCGTTGAAATCGGCGACAGGATAGAGATCGATACCCGTACCAACGAATACAAAAAACGCGCCTAGTCGCAGTTCACCGACGCAACAAAAAGGCCAACCGTACGGTTGGCCTTTTTGTTGCAGGCAGTATTGCCTCGTCGCTTTGCTTTGTGAAGGAGTGCGCTTAAGCGAGTTCCTCATAGGAGAACAGCTCTTCTGATTTCTTCACGATTCCGCCGCGTTTCAGCATGGAGCGATGCTCTGCTTTATTAAGCGCCGTTATTGTGGCCAGGTAAGCCATGTTTTTCTCGATCGACTCCAGGTAATAATTATTCTCGACGCCGAACACGTCCTGAAAGTGAAAGGATAACTTGGTGTAAACGCCAGCAAAACTTTCATCGAGTTTTTTTCGCGTGGCGACGTAAAAGTAGCGGGTTTTATTCAGCAGGTCGTGAACGTTCTGGTAGCCCCCGAAATGTGCCTCCTTGAATTCCAGGTACAGGAACAGCAGTTTTTCCAGATAGGTGCGGTCGGCCATTTGACCCGTCAGGTCGGCGGAGCCGACGATCTTTCCGAGCAGTTCAGTGCGTGCATCGGGGAAATTGATTTCAGATATGTCCACTGCCGGATCGGTGCAGCGCAGGATGAATTCCATCGGTGCCGCCAATTCGGAGGGGAAGCCTTTGCTGGCAATATAGTTCTGCACGAATTTAATACCCCGGCTGACATGGCTGCGTATGTACTGCGCACCGGTGCCGGTTTCTTCGCCGAGTTGTTGCGCGTAACCGACATCGTGCATCATCGCGGCGATCATGATGATGGTTATTTCATTGTCAGTCAGCCGTGTGCCTGAAAGATGCATGCCATGCATCAGCCTTGCTGCGCACATCAGGACATCCAGCATGTGCCTGAGATCGTGGTATAGCGTTTTGATGGGGCAGTAGCCGGGATATTCGCCACGGAACAAGCGCACGATGTCATTGAAAGCAGTCCGGGCAACGGAGAAGTCGTATGCGGGGTTGATGCGCATGACAATTTCGGATGCCTTGACCCAGACCTCTTCAGAATCGCCGTTGGCGAAGAGGTTGTTAATTTCACTGAATGTTGGCGCATGCTTCATGGGTAAATTTTTACCTCAGGTTTGGACATTCGGAACCAATAATACGTCAATTTGGCGTTTTGGCAATTCCCTGGAACATGCCTTGTCGTATCGGCGGCTCTTCGTGCTGATTATATGCGTGTTTCTTCGAAAAATTGTGTAGGAGCCGTGGTGTTCCAGCCATCCTTGAATAACGCCATTCAATGGATGGGTGGCGTTTCAATTGATGGAAATGGGCCGGACTACTTTTTATTTTCCTGGCGTTGCTGATTACCTGCTTTCAAACTTTCCCAACTCGCCTTTTGTTTTTCCATAAGCTGATCCATTGCCTGGTGGGATGCCTGTTCGCAAGTACGCATGTCATCCATGGTGGATGCGGCCTGCACACAAGCTTTTTCCTGCTGCAGTATATTCAGCCTGCCATCCATTCCTTGCAACCTGACCTCTTTAAGTTTGGCCAGCCGCTGCGGATCGTTACCGCTTTCCGCGTAAGCACTGAGGGGTAGCGCAGTCAACGCGCCGATAGTGACCAACATGATTTTCAGAGTCGATACCTTCATTTGAATCTTCCTGTAAATTTGCAGCGGAGGGGTGGCTGCTGTCACCGTCTTGCGTGGGCGTGATTTATTCAACAGCAAGAATGTGCACGCTACACCTCGGTGGGCTGGTGGTCAATATGGGCGGAGCTCCAGGCACTTTACGCTCATCCCAATCCCGCCTCTGTTTCGTGGTTCTTTAAGCAGTCTATTGGATCGCATAAAACAATGAACAGGCATATAAAAATGCGGTTAATCCCGCGTTCAAAAATTAAAATTTGTGCCAGTCTGTAACTGTTATGGGTGCATGTCGCGGGTACAACTCGCCAGTACAGTAGCCAACCATGGGAGCTAGCCACATGAAAACTTCGACCGATGCAATTTCGCTTATGCAATCTCAGCCGCTCAGTTCTCTGGAGAGTCTGAGCCTGGGCGCCAAGAGTGACGACTCGTGGGCAAGTATATTCTCGTTGCTGATTTCAAACAGTGACCCGGCCGAGCAGTTGTCTGCCGAGCCATTCACCTCGGCCCCGTTATTCCTGCTCACCCCAGTTAGCCGCAACCAGCAGAGCGGCAGCATTAAAGGACTCTCTGCATCTGGACGCAATATGGCGCTGGCCGATCCCGAGTCGGCTTATAAGATGATGACCGTCATCAACTACGACGATGTTTACTACAAAGCCCAGTTTTCGGAACTGAGCCAGGTGGAAACCTATGTAGCCAAGATGCAGGATGCAGGCCTGAGCCTGGGCAGCATCGCGTTATCCAACGGCAATGACAGCATCAAGACCAGCTTGCAGGATTTTGTCGCGCAATACAATAACTGGATACAGCGCATCAATCCTGACATTCAGCAAGGAGGCTTATTGGCTGACACGCAGGCTGCGCAGGTTTCCCAATATGAGCTGGAGCAGAACCTTAACAACCGTTTCTTCGGCGGCAAGAATGGTATGCATGGCCTGCGTGATCTGGGTATTACGATTGATCCCGATACCCGGCTGGCATTGCTGGATACCGTTAAACTGGACTCACTGTTGGTGACCAACAAGCAGGGCGTCGTCGACACCGTGCAGGAGTTCAGCGAAAATTTCGCCCAATCGGCAAACATGCTCAATTCCGAAGGCAACTTCATCTTGAGACAGCTCGACAATCTGAATCGCGCCATTCATTTTATTGCCGACAACCAAGCCTCATTGCAGGCAGAGTTCGGCACCGGCAACGCAGCCAGGCCAGCAGGGCAGGTAGCCGAAGCACTGGCAGCATATAACCAGGTCTACGGCGCTTGAGGTTGTCATGCTCAAGTTATATGTCTATTACCACGGTGTGTTGCGCTACACCATCGTAGCGAATAGGGAAAAAGTCCAGGCACTGCGGGAGCGGGGTTTTTATGTCGTGATCGAACCCGCTGTGTGATCTAAAAAATTGAAACTTGCAGGAGCGGGTCCTGCGTGTGTTGTTGGGGCTTCAGCCCCTTACAACCACGGCGTACCTCTTGCGGGTGCTGCCCGCAAACGGCCTGATCGCGGGCATAGCCCGCTACCAACGGCTCAGCTCACCCGAATTTTGATCGTCTGTGGCAAGAACCGCCCGTCTGAGATTCAATACTGGCGGGCTCATTATTTTCGAATTGAATTTATCCAAAATTAGGCGTATAAAATACTTGTGGATCTCAATACACAAGTTTGGCACAAGCTCGGAAATGTTAACCATTCATGGGAGATGCCTATCGACACTGCAATGATCTATTTCCTGTAGTTACCACCCGAGTCAGCATTCGATGACTGACCTTATCGGCACCCAATCTGCCGAGACATAACGATAACGCCGCATTGATGCGGCGTTGTTATTTGCGTGAAGCTCATGCAATCCCACTTGGCTTGATTTTCGACTGGAGGCGCTGACCACTGCGTGCGCGCTTACCGAAATAGCCGTGAAGGACATCGCCCGACAATTTGACGACTTGATCTTTTACGCCCGTCTTGCCGATTATTTTCAACTCGGGTTGATCGATCACGGCAGCCGCCGCCAATTCGTCTTTGTCACCCAGCCCCATCAGGATCACCCCTTTGCCGCCGCCCGGCAGATGTTTCATCTCGCTGAACAGGAACACCAGCAGCCTGCCCTCTTTGGATACGGCGGCGACCAGTGAATGTTCCGTCGGCGTGAACGGGGCCGGGGGCAGGATGGCTTCCTTGTCCACGGTGATGAATTGCTTGCCCGCCTTGTTCCGGCCGACCATGTCGCCGATGGCGCAGGTGAAACCGTAGCCTGCGGAAGTCGCGATCAGTAATTGCTGGTCGGATTTTCCGCACAGCGCGTGCGCGATCTTTGCGCCGGGTGCGAGGTCGATGAAGGTGGCGAGCGGTGCGCCGTCGCCGCGTCCCGAGGGCAGTTGCGCGACCGGGATGCTGCACACGCGACCGTTGTCGCAGATCACGATGCAGTGGTCGGTGGTGCGGCACTCATACTTGGATAACAAGCTGTCGCCATCCTTGAAGGCGAGCGTGGACAGATCCAGGCCATGCCCCTGTCGGCTGCGCACCCAGTGTTTGCTCGAGATGATCACGGTCACCGGTTCGTCGAGCAACGGCACCACCAGGGTCGATCTTTCTTCTTCCTTGATCAGTGTGCGGCGCTTGTCGCCGTAGGTCGCGGCATCGGACTCGATCTCCTCGGCGACCAGTTCGCGCAGTGCGCTTTCCTTGGACAGCAATCGTGTTAATTCCTTGCGCTCTTTCTCCAGTGCCTTGATTTCCTTTTCGATGCGTATGCCCTCCATCTTCGCCAATTGGCGCAAACGGATTTCCAGTATGTCTTCAGCCTGACGGTCGGAGAGTTCGAAGCGCGCGATCAATGCGGCCTTGGGGTCGTCCGATTCGCGAATCAGCGCGATCACTTCATCAAGGTTGAGGAACACCACCATGCGGCCCTGCAGGATGTGCAGGCGATCATTGACCTGACCCATGCGGAATTCGCAACGGCGGCGCACCGTGTGCAGGCGGAACTCCACCCACTCGCGGATGATTTTGGAAAGCGGCTTTTGCTGCGGGCGGCCATCCAGCCCTATCATCGTCATGTTGACCGGCACAGAAGATTCCAGACTGGTGTGGGCGAGCAGCACATTCATCATCTCGTCCTCAGACTGGCGCGAGGACTTGGGCTGGAACACCAGACGTATCGCCTGCGACTTGTCGGATTCGTCCGCCACCGCGTCCAGCACCGACAGCAGTAATTGCTTGTTCTGCACCTGATCCTGCGTCAGGCTCTTCTTGTTGACTTTGACTTTAGGGTTGGTCAGCTCACCGATCTCTTCCAGCACTTTGCGCGTCGATACGCCATGCGGCAGTTCATGCACGACGATCTGCCACTGGCCGCGCGCCAGTTCCTCGATAGTCCACTGCGCGCGCATCTTCAGCGAGCCGCGCCCGCTCAGGTAACAGTCGCGTATGTCGTGCGCGGACGAGATGATCTGTCCGCCGCCGGGGAAATCAGGCCCGTGGATGCAGGCGAGCAGGGCCTTGTCGCTGAGGTCGGGATCGCGCACCAGTTGCACGGCGGCTTTCGCGACTTCGCGCAGGTTGTGCGAGGGAATCTCCGTCGCCATGCCGACCGCGATGCCCGATGCGCCGTTGAGCAACACCATCGGCAGACGCGCGGGGAGCATGGATGGTTCTTTGAAAGCGCCGTCGTAATTGGGCACGAAGTCCACCGTGCCCATGTCGATCTCGGACAGCAGCAATTCGGCCAGCGGTGTGAGGCGAGTTTCTGTGTAGCGCATCGCCGCAGCGTTGTCACCGTCGCGCGTGCCGAAGTTGCCTTGTCCATCCACCAGCGGGTAACGCAACGAGAAATCCTGCGCCAGCCGCACCATCGCCTCGTAGGCCGAAGCGTCGCCGTGCGGATGATATTTGCCCAGCACATCGCCGACCACGCGCGCCGACTTGACGTGCTTGCTGCCGTGGTTCAGTCCCATCGCACGCATCGCGTAGAGTATGCGGCGCTGCACCGGTTTCTGTCCGTCGCACACATCCGGCAGCGCGCGGCCTTTCACCACCGAGATCGCGTATTCCAGATAGGCGCGCTCGGCGTATTGTGCGATCGGCACTTCGTCGCCGTCCGGCAGCGTGGGTAGCGGGGCAAATTGTCTTGCGCCGCCGCCTCCGGATGCTGCTTCGGGTTCTGCCGCTACGTCGGTCTCGACGTTCTGCTCGTCAAGGATGAGATCGGATTGGTCTTCGTTTTTTTGTTTGTTGCTCATGCTTATTCCATTATTAGATCAAACGTATATTTTCTAAGTCCCCTCACCAATGCAGGGGGAAGAAACAGTTCGGTTCCCCAAAAAATTTCCGTTCGCCCTGAGCTTGTCGAAGGGCTCGTGGTGCGTAGCTGGTGGTTCGACAAGCTCACTACGAACGGTCAAGTGAATAACATTGGGGCTATACATCCCCCGTAACTTCATTGCCGTGATACTCCAGCCACGCGCGTCGCGTCGAGGCCTCGTGTTTGCCCATCAGCATATTGAACATTTCCATATTTTCGTTGAACGGAAGCGCGGAGACATCCACGCGCAAGGCGCGCCGCGTATCGGGGTTGAGCGTGGTGTCCCACAGTTGCTCGGCATTCATTTCGCCCAGCCCCTTGAAGCGCGAGATCGACCATGAGCCGTCGCGGATCTTTTCCTGGCGCAGGCGGTCTTCGATGGCGATCAACTCACCTTCGTTGAGCGCATAGATCTTGCGGATCGGCTTCTTGCCCTGCGCGGGCACATCCACGCGGAACAGCGGCGGCTGCGCCAGATAAATCTTTCCTGCCAACACCACCTTGTAGAAGTGGCGGAAGAACAGCGTCAGCAGCAGCGTCGAGATGTGTGCGCCGTCCACATCGGCGTCCGCCATGATGTAGATGCCGTTGTAGCGCAGGCCGGACAGGTCCGCTTCTTCGTCCGGGCCGTGCGGGTCGACGCCGATCGCCACGGCGATGTCGTGGATCTCGTTGTTGGCGAACAGGCGGTCTTTCTCGACTTCAAAAGTATTGAGCACCTTGCCGCGCAACGGCAGCACGGCCTGGAACTCCTTGTTGCGTCCCTGCTTGGCCGAACCACCCGCGGAATCGCCTTCCACCAGAAACAACTCGGTGCGGCTGGGATCGCTGGAGCTGCAATCGGTCAGCTTGCCCGGCAGTACCGCGACCGAGGAACCTTTTTTCTTCTCGACCTTCTGCGCCGAGCGCATCCGCGTCTGCGCCTGCTGGATCGCCAGCTCGGTGATGCGCTTGCCATAGTCCACATGCTCGTTCAGCCACAGGTCCAGCGGGTCTTTCACCATCAGCGAAACCAGTCGTAGCGCATCGCGCGACACCAGCTTGTCCTTGGTCTGCCCCTGGAATTGCGGGTCGAGCACCTTGGCCGACAGCACGAAACTGGCGCGCGAAAACACGTCGTCTGACACCAGCTTCACGCCCTTGGGCAACATGCCGTGCAGTTCGGCGAAATTCTTTACCGCATTGAATACGCCATCCTTCAATCCCGAATCGTGCGTGCCGCCCGACCAGGTGGGGATCAGGTTGACGTAGGACTCGCGCACCACCGCGCCTTCCGCCGACCACACGATGGCCCAGGCCGCGCCTTCGCCCTCGGCATAACCGCTGTCGCTGCCGTTCTGCACAAATTTTTCCATTGCGAAGATAGGCACGGCCAGTTCCTGTTCTTCGGTTGCCTCGGTCAGGTAGCCGCGCAGCCCGTCCGGGTACGACCATGATTTCGTCTCGCCGGTCTTCTCGGTGTGCAGCGTGACGTTGACGCCGGGCAACAACACCGCCTTGGAGCGCAACGAGCGTTCCAGTTGTGGCAGGATGATATTGGGCACGTCGAAATATTTCGGGTTCGGCCATGCACGCACCGCGGTGCCGGTGCGCTTCTTCGGGCAGTCGCCGATGCGTTTGAGCGGCGCTTCGGCCGCACCATTGCGAAAGCGGATGAAGTGCTCGCCGCCATCGCGGTATACCGTGACTTCCACCTTGGTGGACAAGGCATTGGTGACCGCCACGCCGACACCGTGCAGCCCGCCCGCGAACTTGTAAGCCCCGCCGGATTCCTTGTCGAACTTGCCGCCGGAATGCAGCACCGTGAACGCCACCTCGACTACCGACACGCCTTCTTCCGAATGGATGCCGACCGGGATACCGCGCCCGTCGTCCGTCACGGTCACCGAGCCGTCGGTGTGCGCCGTGACCGCGATGTTCTTCGCATAAGCCGCCAGCGCCTCGTCGCATGCGTTGTCTACCACCTCGGCGATCAGGTGATTGGGAGATTCGAGATTGGTATACATCCCCGGCCGCTGGCGCACCGGTTCAAGACCGCGCAGCACTTTGAAACTGGATTCGTCGTAGGTATTTTTTGCCATGGGTTGAGTCTGGGAGTAAGGCTAACTAAAGCGTTTGAGTTCGATTGCGGAATTCTGCGGGGGGTATTTTACAGAAAGTGGAGGAGAGGGTTGGGGTGGTTTTTTTGGGGTGTGGAATACGGGCTCTGTCAGGTTTCTGTTTGCATCAGTTTAATATGGCAACATGGCATGTACTGTGAGCCAAAAGAAGACATACATTCCTGTCCGTACTATTATGCATACCGGACAGGCGAAATTAAGGGATTTACAATGGATCAATCACCTTTCGAAAATATGCACGCTTCACTATTTTTAAAAGTATGGACTGGTGGGTCCGTCTAATAATTGTTGGGCGTCATGAATCTCTTGATCGCAGTTGTTGCAGTCGTCGTCGGTTCTTGGGTATCCGTGCCTGGCGGCTCTTGGTCGCCTGCTCCCGAACAGCTCAGTGAGATTCGCAACAGTTTGAAGCCTTTCGTGAAGCAGCAGGCCACAGAGTTGCATCGTCAGCTACCCAATTGGTCTCGCTATACTTTTCAGTATCAGGGTCAACTGGACGGCGGACAGAGAGTTATTTTTGTTAATGCGTTTTGTATCTCTCCACCCGAATACACTCAACGGCAGTTTGTTTTTGTGGAGGACGGCGGGACATGTTTCTTCCAAGTCAAATATGACCCGAACAAGAAAATGTTTTTTCAACTCATGTTCAACGGGGAGGCATAATGCCGCCCAACCCTGCAGTCAAGCGGGGCTGCCGCAAAAACGCGGCATTCCCTTACTTTTACGTCAGCCGCCACAGCATGCCCACAGTTCCCGAGAGTCGCGCGAAGTACGCAACATGAAGATAAGATCGGCCGTGATCGGGCTGCTTCTGGCGGCGCTCGCCGTTCCGGCCAGCGATGCCGAGGCGCGTCGCACCGGCAAGGTTCGTACCGAAGCTATCGACATGGTCGTCATCCATTCGACCGGTGGCCCCACCTGTGATGCCGCAACAGGCAAACCCATTTGGGTTAAAGCCGGTACCCTCGAAGAAAACCTGCGAAATATTGAAGCGGATCACAATCTCGGCATCCACTACATGATAGACCGGGATGGGACGTTGCGCGCCAGCGTGCCCGAAGACCAGGTGGTGCATCACGTTTTTCACTACAGCGGCCGCTCCATCGCCATCGAACTCATTAACGATGGGGACGGGCGCGACCCGTTTCCCGACGCGCAACTGTCGTCGCTGGTGAAGTTGCTCAGCGACATCAAGCAGCGCCGTGGCATCACGCGCGATGGCATCAAGCGTCATTCCGATCTTGACCACGCGCTGCTGTCCTGCGACAGCACGCAGCGGCGCAAGGTCGATCCCGGTGCCGCGTTCCCATTCGCATCGATTCTGGATCGGGTATTTCAACCCCAACATAAAAAAACATGATGCCTGACTCTTCACTCCAGCCGACGTGCTACGGTCTGCGGCTTCCGCATATGCTCATTGCCATCACGTTCCGGATATGCTTCCGTTTCGGCCTGTTGGTTTTGGCTTCTGCCTTTGCTTTTTCCGGGCTTGCCCATGCCAGCCTCCCGCAACCTTCCAGTGTACCCGGCGGCGTTGCGATCATTCCACTCGGCAGCGTTTCAGCCGGAGCCGATACGCCACAGACATGGTTTGGCGAGCAGCCTGTGCTCGTCACATCAGATCACGGACTATGGTACGCGGTGGTCGGCCTGCCGCTCGATGTGACGCCGGGTGCGCATCAGCTGCGCGTCAAGATCGGCGACGAGACGAAAGCGCTGGATTTCGTGGTCAACGCAAAAGATTATCCCGAGCAGCACATCACCCTTGCAGACAAGAGCAAGGTAGACCTGTCGGCCGCAGATGAGGCGCGCGCCGAACGCGAGATCGCTGTCATCACGGAGTTGAAACACCACTGGCGCGCTGCGCAGGATACCGATCTGGCTTTTAACCTTCCCGTTCAAGGGGAACTGGGCAGTCGTTTCGGCGTGCGACGTTTCTTCAACGAAGAACCGCGCGCACCGCATGCTGGCCTTGATGTGGCGGTAGATCGCGGCACACCGGTCGAGGCGAGCGGGCAAGGTCAGGTACTGGCGGTCGATGATTATTTTTTCAACGGCAAGACGATCTTTATCGACCACGGCAACGGGCTGATCACCATGTACTGCCACCTTGACCGGATCGACGTGAAAACCGGAGCGACGGTACGCAAGGGTCAGCGCATCGGGCTTTCCGGAAAAACCGGGCGCGCCACGGGGCCACATCTGCACTGGAGTGTGGTGCTTAACGGGGCGATGGTTGATCCGGAGTTGTTTGTGGGGGGGAAGCGGGGGCGGTGATGGGTGGTTTGGTGGCGCTGGTCATTGTGCCGCTCTTTTAAACTGGATTCGTCGTAGGTATTTTTTGTCGTGGGTTGAGTTTGGGTGTTCTGCTAACTAAAGCGTTTGAAAATCGCATGCAAAATGTTGCGGGGGTTGTTTTCCTGTGGTGTGTCGGTTTTGCTGATTGATTGCGGGCACTGTAATGAGACTTGGCGATAATCTCGTTAAACTTGGCTTTCTCCTGCTTTACATTTATGCTGCTCCTTCAACCCACCCCCTTGCTATACCTTACGAGATATGAGATATTCGTCAGGTCGAACTTACTCGCTAGCGTTGCACAGTGACGCCGAGGCCGATCTTAATCGTATCTACGAAGAGGACGAGGATGTAGGCGCAGATATCGAGGCTTTTCTGGAAGAGGCCAAGAATAATCAAGTAACTCTGGATAACTTCACTCGTCGAAAGTACGTTGAGTATGGTGAATGGCCCTTTAATGTAGATGAGTGGCAGGAGACGAAGCAGTCGAAATATAAATATAATTTATGGCGCGTCAGACTGTTATGGCTCACAGGCGCTGCCGCAAAGTACCGAATCGTCTATGCCTTTCATCCAGTTGAATTCCGTTACTACATACTTGGAATAGTTAACCGAGATTTTAAATATGACCCCCAACATGAACGCTCAAAGCAAATCCTCGCAGCTTACGACGCCCTCAACATCCCCCGTTATTAGGCGCTTCGTCTATCCCTTTGAAGTCGTGAATCCGGGAAGCCAAGCAGACAATGTGCTGGCCATTGTTGACCGTGTTGTTCATGCTCCGCTACCAACCGGTTACCGTGAGATTGACGACATAGTAGGTGCGCGCGAGAATAATCCTCGCCATGCTGCTGCTCTGGCTCGTGCTCGCCAAAGATTGGCAACACACGTTGAAGATGAGGCGCAAAAGACTACCATTGCCTCGTTACGGTTGAAGGTCGGCTTGTCGCAAGCCAAAATTGCTGAACTCCTTGGCAACTCTCAATCCAGTTATTCCCTTATTGAGTCTGGTCGGCGAGCAGACATACTTCACTCGACCTTTGAGAAACTAGCCGCTATTTTCCGAGTTTCACGTGACGATCTAGCCGACGCTTTCGAAAACACTAAAGAAAAAACATCATGAGTCAGAGCGCACGGCATCTGGATGTCATCTACTGTGACGACATTCGAAATGAAGTAGGTAATAAGTTATCGCTTATGGGAATTTACACCCGTGAGTTGACTATACCAAATGCTCCGCTATTGCTTCCTAGGTTGTGCATTGTGGTCAAGGTGGTCACGGATTTCGATGATCCTTTTGAGTCTCTCGTAGTACGTGTCGTCAAGACTAAAGACGGCGAAGAAACCGAGCTATTGTCTACAGGCCTGCTCCCTATGCCTTCGCTCACAGACCTGCCAACGCGTGACGATGATACAACTTCCTTGTTAATGCAAATGCAATTCGTTCTGTCCCCCTTCCAGATTGAAGAAGAAGCGACCCTCAGAGTTAAGGCTACTACCGAGCGCGAAGAACTTCTCGGAATGGCTCTACGCCTTCGAATAGTTCCACCCACAACCTCTCCGACAATTCAGTAAAAACAGCAGGTGCCGGAGTTGGTTTGTTTTGGCGAGCTGCGCTCGCTTAGATGTGGGAATAGGCCATCCTGGCCAGCCAACGCGCCTGCATGCGTGTTGTCGTTCACGGGCTCGCAGCAGTGCTGCTCGAATTCCCTGCTCACCCCGCGTCCCGCAAACCCGCAATGGCATTAGATATTAGCCAGAAAGTTTACGGTGCGATTTCTGCAAATACCCCCAATAATACCCCCAGCGTGATCGGATGGCCTTGGACACTGGGCGCATTCAGGAATTGAACCGGCGACCCGCAAGCGTGAAATCAGCGCAGTTCGTGCCAAGCCAATGCAAGGCAACCTATTATGCCAATTCGACCGTATGAACCTCAATCCCCACCTTCAGGCGCGCACGGACAGCGCCAAAAATAGCAGCGAGGTTATCCATGCTTGGGTTGCCTTTGGGCGATAACATGCGATGCAGGCTTTTGCTGGGTTTGTCCGTCAACACGGCCAGTTGCTCGAATCCCACCGTGGCATTCACTACATCGCGAAGGATGAGGCGCGCCGTTTCCGGATCGCCGCTCAGAAATAAAGTTGCCGCTTCATCAAGCAGCGCTTTCGCAAACTCGGGGTCGCGTTCCACGCGCTCGATGACTGTCTGTTTGAAATTTCGGGTTAGTGCCATGTGATCACCTCTTTGTTTTTCCAGTTTTGCCAGCGGCAGACTTTGCCTTTTTCCGCGCCTTGTATTCGCGGTGCAATGCCTTCGCCTTATCAATATCCTTCTGCTGACCGCGCTTGGTGTCACCGCCAAACAGGATGGACGAGTGTGTCACCATCCTTGGCAAGGTAAACACGATAACCCGGCCCCCAGTCGATGACGTATTCGCCAATGCCTTCAAACCATTTCACGCTGGATGTATTCCCAAGTTCCAGGCGCAATTTGGCAGTAACGATTTTGGCGGCAGCCTGTGGATCGAGGTTGTCAAACCATGCCTTGTATGGGTTTGAGCCATCTGGGCAAATATATTCTTCAACCTTGATCTTCATGTTTTGATGGTAACGTATAGGTGACTAATATTCAAGCGCATGGCGGTCGGAAAAAACTGGTTGAAACTGATGTCATGGCCTGCCAAATGGGTTTGACGGTATGATTTACCAATCCGTCCATGGTTATAACCACAAAACAGGATTCATGAACAAAGACCAACTCAAAAAACTTGGGCGGTCGAACTTATGATCCGTTTTGCGTTGTGAAAGAAAAATGATGCTGTCCCTGTTCTGCTAAATGAACAACTACACCTCAAATTCAACGAGCCTCATCCGCGATATTCTGACGCGCGTAGAAAACTGGGATCAATTCGAGAGGGAGGCCGTCGCTCTTGGTAATACGCAGAAAGGCCAGCTCTTCGAGCACCTCATAAAGCATTTCCTCGAGCTCGATCCAAAATATCAATCGTTGCTCGAGAAAGTCTGGTTGTTTGCAGAAGTACCTCATGATGTTCGGCAAGCAACCAATCTACCTCCAAAAGATCAAGGCATAGATTTGGTCGCAAAAACCTGCGACGGAGAATACTGGGCCATACAGGCCAAGTATCGAACGGACTCCCTCAGTGCATTGTCGTGGCCCGAGGTCGCAACATTTGCGGGGCTTGCATTCGGCACATGCAAGCAGATTTCCTTCGGCCTGCTTTGCACAACCACCGAACGGTTGTCTCGCACCCTCCCTGAATATCCCAACCTTGGCTTTTGCACGAATGAGGTGTGGCGACATCTTGACGAGGAATTCTTCGCGCGCTTGAGATCGCATGTGTTGCAGGTTTCTGCTCCTCTCGTACCCTTCAATCCCAAACCACACCAACTTGAAGCCGTTGAGGCAGCGAAGAAACATTACCTGGTCGAGCAGAACGCTCTCGGCAAGTTAATCATGGCTTGCGGTACCGGTAAGACGCTCGCCGCGTTCTGGATAACTCAGGCCATTGCTGCACAATCCATCGTTGTGGTTGTGCCAAGCCTGGCGCTTATCAAACAGAATCTTTCCGCGTGGTTGCGCGAAATTGTTGCGGGAGAAAAACACGTCAACTGGCTTTGTGTATGCAGCGATGACAGCGTGGCGGATATCGATGAGGACTCTCTGATCGGATTCACCAAAGACTTGGGCATACCGTGCTCGACCGACGCCGAGTATATCGCTGCCTGGCTCAAAGCCCACGCTGGCAATCCGCTCGTCGTGTTTGTCACCTACCAGAGTGGCCGCGTATTTTCGGAAGCGGCGGCACAGGCAGAAATGACGTTCGATTTCGGCGTGTTTGACGAGGCGCACAAGACCACGGGCAATCAGGACAAGATTTTTGCGCACATGCTCTTCGATGCAAACCTGCCGGTTCGCCAGCGGCTATTCATGACCGCCACCGAACGCAAATACATCGGCTACTCGGATCGAGTGGCCAGCATGGAACACGTCGCAACCTACGGGCAGACGTTCTATTCCCTCAGCTTCAAACATGCCATCGAATCGCAGCCGCCCCTGCTGTCAGACTATCGCGTCGTGACAGTCGTGGTGCATCAGGAGGAAGTGGCAAGGCTAATCAAGAAGAATGCCTATCTCGCCACCGGGAGCGAAAAATCAGGTGCGATGACTGCGCGAGCTCTCGCAAGCGTGATCGCGCTAAGAAAGGCCGTTGAGCAGTTCGGAATCAAACATGCCATTTCGTTTCACTCCAGCATCAAGCGCGCCAAGGATTTTGCCGGACTGTGCGATACCGTTTCACAGTCGGATACGTCGGGGCCACAAATGCGCACTTATCACGTGTCCGGGAGCATGGCAACTTCGCAGCGGGATCGCATCCTTGCCGATTTCACCGTGCAGTCGCCCAGCCTTGTGGCGAATGTGCGCTGCCTGACCGAGGGCGTAGATATTCCTGCGGTTGATGCCGTGTTCTTTGCCGATCCTAAATCAAGCACCATAGACGTTGTTCAAGCCTGCGGGCGCGCCATGCGGCTCTCACCCGGCAAACAGCTCGGCTACATCGTGGTGCCGCTTGTCGTGCAGGTTGGGCAGAAAGTGGATGACATCATCAGCGGGCAGGAATTCGAGTCTGTCCTGGCGATACTGCGCTCGCTCGCCTCCAACGATGGCCGGATCATCGAATACTTCCGCTCGATCTCATCGGGAGGAGTCTCGAAACACTCCGGCCTTGTTACGGTTGAAAGCAGCGAGATTGTTCCGCTACAAGTTGATACCGAGAGCTTCATTCAGGCCATTGAATTGGCCTGCTGGGAGCGGATTGCACAATTGGGTTGGCGCCCATTTGAAGAAGCGCGGGAATTCGCAAGAGGGCTTGGTCTTAAGTCAAAAGCAGACTGGCATCGTTTTACACGAGAAATTGCCCCCACGAAGCGGCAATTGCCTTTGGATATTCCACGCATTCCCAACATTGCCTATCAAGAATTGGGATGGAAAGGATTCCCAGATTGGCTAGGTTACGGAATAGCTCAAGGTTCATGGTGGCCCTTCGAGCAAGCGAGAGAATTTGCCAGAAGCCTTCGTCTTTCCAGTCAGGCTGAGTGGCGCAATTATGCCGCTGGGCGCGTGAGTGATAAACCACCTAAACCCCTTGAAGTGCCCGCGTCGCCAGAACACATTTACCAAGGTCAAGGCTGGTCCGGTTATGGCGACTGGCTTGGAACGGGCAAGGTTGCCCCGCAAAAGCGCTTCACACGCTCTTTCGAGGCCGCTCGTGAGTTTGCGCGCGACCTCAAGTTGACCAGTTCAAAGGAGTGGTCGAATTATTGCCAAGGCAAAATTGCAGGACTGCCTGCCTTGCCGTCGGATATGGCAGCGAGGCCGGATCGTTCTTATAAGCATCAAGGCTGGGCGGGATGGGGTGACTGGCTGGGTTTTGGGCCGCCTGTCACTTCGGCTGCCCCTTCAAAACGGCGGCGACAATACAGGCCATTTATTGAAGCACGCGAATTCGTGCAATCTCTCGGCCTTGGGGGACAAAAAGACTGGTTTCGCTACTGTCGTGGTGACCTGCCGGAGAAGGGAGAAAAGCCAGACGACATACCTGCCCATCCGCGAGAGGTATATAAGAATGAGGGCTGGGTCGGATTCGGAGACTGGGTCGGCACTGGAACTCAAAAACCAAGCGGAGTATGGCGACCATTCGAAGAGGCAAGAGAATTTGCACGGGCACTTGAACTTAGAAACAGCATCGAGTGGCACGAGTATTTGGCGGGGAAATTTCCAAACCTGCCACCGCTTCCGCGAGATATACCAGCTGACCCGAATAAATTACACGCTTACAGAATTGCAGGTTGGGCGGGATATCCAGACTGGCTAGGTTGCAAGAGAATCTTCAAGAGTTACGAAGAAGCCAAATCCTTTGTCCATAAACTTGGCCTGAGATCAACACGCGAATGGGAAGCCTTCTGCCAAGGGAAGTATCCGCACAAGGGAACACGACCACCGGATATACCCAGAAGCCCGGATGCGTATTATCGGGGCAAAGGCTGGAAAGACTACAAGGACTGGTTGGGGCTGGAGTGAAGGGCGGTTTCGCCAATATTGCCAACACGATTACAGATGAATTGATTACATGACTGCACTACGCTGCACGCAAAAATTGCTCACGGTTATGAAGGTTGCACCATCAGCACCGCCTGCGCTAGGCGCGAACCGTCTGGGTGATTGGTCGCTCAATCTGCTGCATACCCGGCCCAAGCTGGTGGTAGCGGTGAGCGAGCATGACCGGCTGGGGTTGATGCTGGAGGCAGCCCCATTTGCCACATTGGCGCAGCGGTTTGCGGAGGCGGTGTTTGTGCAGTTGCTGGCCATCGGTGTTTCGCCCGAGGCAGCACGGCAGGAACGGGACACCATGCTGCCGCTGGTTATCACCGCCACCACACATTATGCCAATCGCCTGAGCCTGCAAGCCAATCTGAAGGATTATGCGTGGCAGGCGGAATGGATGATAGATGATGGTGAGCCTCTTGCGAAAATCAATGCGCAACTGGCGAGGCATATCGTGAGTATCAACGGCAAGTTGGAATTTCCAAGGGAGTTCGTGCTCAAGAGGCTGGCGGCGCCTTAGCCACTTCTACGAACGGAGATTCAATTCCCGCCGCCTCAGAATGCGTATTCCGCGCGATGGTGAACAAGGATTACACGGGAACGTGAACACGGTTTACACGGCATCGTGAACAAGGATTGCAGGCGATCGTGAACAAAACGGCGAGTATTGTGTAAACCGTGTTCACGATCGCGTAAATGCT
>JANXXX010000100.1 GCA_025350405.1 Gallionella sp. | reverse complement strand
AATTGCCCCTGGTTTAAATCCTTGCTGGAGCTGGGTTTGAATCAAGACTCTATCATCCAAGGTGAGGTGTTTGTATTTTTCCGCCATCCAACATTCTTTCATGAAAGAATGTTGCACTTGGTTTTCGCGCCCGCCAAGCGTTAAGTTCTGCGCGACCGGAAAAACTGTCTGAGATAGCAAAATTTAGCTCAGCACCTAAACCCAGAGTACCAATCTTGCCTGTCACGGCAAGGTCGATTTTGTTTTTTTTGCTACATCGACTTTAGTTTTCTACCACAGTATCAAATGTGACATTTTCCGGGGTCATTGTTTTCGCAGCAAAGGCCCCGGTTACCTTACCAATCAAGGCACTCCCTGCGACTCCTGCACCGCTTGCGCCGCCAACCATTCCCGCCCCACTCGCAATTCCCGTTGAAGTGACTGTTCATATAGAAGCAAAATGTATTCTGCGTTAATGCGTAAAGAATATCAATACAGTGATGGTAATATCACACTAGGCAATTTCAAAAAACGGCAGGAATGAAAATGCAAATCCATACAGTTGCAACCACGCCATTCACCGATCAAAAGCCAGGCACCTCCGGGCTGCGCAAGCGCGTTACGGTTTTTCAGCAAGCGCACTATCTGGAAAACTTCGTACAGTCCATCTTTGACACTATCTTGGCGCCGCTTGGCGCAACGCTGGTGCTGGGCGGAGACGGACGCTATTACAACCGCGAGGCGATCCAGATCATTCTGAAAATGGCGGCAGCCAGCGGCTTCACTCGCGTGCTGGTCGGTCAGGGCGGCATCCTTTCCACCCCCGCAGCCTCCTGCCTGATCCGCAAATACCGCACCCACGGCGGCATCATCCTGTCCGCCAGCCACAATCCGGGCGGGCCAGACGGTGATTTCGGCATCAAGTACAACATTGCCAACGGCGGCCCCGCCCCGGAGAAGATCACCGAAGCGATCTACGCGGCGAGCAAGAAAATTGCGATGTACCGCATTGTCGACACCGTTGATATCTTGCTGGACAGAACAGGCGATTTCGAAATCGGCGACATGACCGTGTCGGTGATCGATCCGGTCGCTGACTATGCCGAGCTAATGGAAGCGCTGTTCGACTTCGCGAAAATTCGTGCCTTGCTCAGCAGCAGCTTCCGCATCAAGTTCGACGCGATGCATGCGGTGACCGGCCCGTATGCGCGCGAGATATTCGTGCATCGTCTGGGCGCGCCGGCAGACAGCATCATGAACGCGGTGCCGCTGCCGGATTTCGGCGGCGGCCATCCCGATCCGAATCTTACCTACGCGCACGAGCTGGTGGAGATTCTATATGGCGATGCTGCACCAGACTTTGGTGCGGCATCGGACGGCGACGGCGACCGCAACATGATCCTCGGCAAACATTTTTTCGTAACGCCTTCCGACAGCCTCGCGATACTCGCCGCGAATGCGCATCTGGTGCCGGGATATGAAAAGGGTCTGGCGGGCATCGCGCGCTCGATGCCGACCAGCGCGGCGGCGGATAGGGTGGCCAAGGCGCTCGGCATCCCCTGTTACGAAACCCCGACCGGCTGGAAGTTCTTCGGCAACTTGATGGACGCGGGCAAGGTGACGCTGTGCGGCGAGGAGAGCTTCGGCACCGGTTCCGATCACATCCGCGAAAAGGACGGCTTGTGGGCGGTGTTGTTCTGGCTGAACATACTCGCGGTGCGCAAACAACCGGTGGAAGCCATCGCATATGAACACTGGGCGCGCTTCGGACGCAACGTCTATTCGCGCCACGATTACGAAGACATACCTGCCGACGCGGCCAGCGGCGTGATGAAGCTGCTGCACGACAGTTTTGCGGAGTTGCAGGGCGCGCAGTTCGGGCATATGCAAGTGAAGCTGTGCGATGATTTCAGCTACACCGACCCGGTGGACGGCAGCGTCAGCACCGGCCAAGGCGTTCGTATAATATTCACCGACGGATCGCGCATCGTGTTTCGCCTCTCCGGTACTGGCACCGGGGGCGCGACGTTACGCATCTATCTCGAAAGCTACGAGCCTGACGTTTCCAAACATCACCTCGACGCGCAACAATCGCTCGCCACGCTGATCAGCATTGCACTGAAGATTTCCGATCTGCACAACCGCACGGGGCGCGACCGGCCGACGGTCATCACTTAAGCCAGTCCCTTAAACGGCTATAATGATCGCACGGCAGTACACAATACAGATTAAGATCCCCGCGCCATACAGGCGCGGATTCATTTTGAAGGAGCGCACCATGGCAAACAGACAAATCATCCAGACCCCCGACGCGCCCGCCGCGATCGGCACCTATTCGCAGGCGGTACGTGTCAACGACACGATCTACCTGTCCGGCCAGATCGGGCTAGACCCCTCCACGATGCAGTTGGTGGAGGGTATCGAAGCGCAGATCCATCGCGTGTTCCAGAATCTGCGCGCGGTATCCAGCGCCGCCGACAGCAGCTTCAACGATCTGGTGAAATTGAACGTGTATCTCACCGACCTGAACCATTTCGCCAAAGTGAATGAGATCATGGCCAGCTATTTCCGTCAGCCCTATCCGGCACGCGCCGCAGTAGGTGTGGCTTCGTTGCCGCGCGGGGCGCTGGTGGAGATGGACGGGGTGCTGGTTGTACAAGATTGAGTCGCCCGCACCAATTACTCTGATTGCAGATTGGGCACGATGAATTTCCTGGCAATCTCGGGCAGCCTTCGTGCAGCTTCGCTGAACTCCGCGCTGCTACGTGCCACAGCGCGATTGGCCCCGCCGGGGATCTATGTGAAATTATTTCAGGGGTTGGGGGATTTGCCGCTTTTCAATCCCGATATCGAGGATACTGACCCGTTACCCGTCGCCACACTAAGGAGCCAGATTATTGCTGCAGACGCCCTGATAATTGCCAGTCCGGAGTATGCGCATGGCATCACTGGCGTTCTCAAGAATGCGCTTGATTGGCTGGTCGGCAGCGAGGCATTCGTCAACAAGCCGGTCGCGCTGTTCAATACTTCACCGCTGTCTGTACACGCTCACGCATCACTCAGGGAGGTCATTTCCGTCATGTCGGCGCGCGTTGTGAATGAATCATCTATCATACTGCCGGTGCGCGGCTCCAGACTCGATGAAGACGGAATTCATGACGAGCCCAATATGTCAGCTGCCATCTATGCAGCTCTGCTGGCCCTTTCTCGCGCCGTGGCGGCGTTTCGCGATGATGAACAGCAAGAACATCCATAGACTATCAGCTGTATAGAATTGAACGCGCCTGCAAAAATCTCCCCTGTCACGCTGGCTAAACTCGCCAAGCTCGGCATCCATCATCGCGCCGATCTGCTGTTGCATCTGCCGCTGCGTTATGAGGACGAGACCCATCTCGCGCCGATCGCCACTGTGCAGGCGGGTGAGACGGTGCAGGTGCAGGGCACCATCACCCACAGCGAGATCGCCTTCCGTCCGCGCCGCACGCTGGTGTGCCGCCTCGAAGACAACGGCGGCGAGCTGTATCTGCGCTTTTTGAATTTCTATCCCAGCCAGCAGAAACAACTCGCGGTCGGCAAACTGATCCGCGCGATCGGCGAGGTGCGCATGGGGCATTACGGGCTGGAGATGGTGCACCCGAAATGCCGCGCGGTGGACGACGACACGCCGCTGCAACAAAGCCTCACGCCGGTTTACCCGACTACGGCGGGGTTGGCGCAACCGCTGTTGCGCAAGCTGATCGGCAACGCGCTGCAGACGCTGCCATTGAGCGATACGTTGCCGGACGAGCTGCTGCATAAATTAAAGCTGGCCGGCTTCGTATCAAGCATCCAATTGCTGCACAACCCCACCCCGGACATTGCCGCCAGCGCGCTGGAACAGCGCAGCCACGCCGCTTGGCGGCGCATCAAGTTCGACGAACTGCTGGCACAACAATTGTCGATGCGCGTGCATCACCGCGAGCGCAGCCAGCGCATCGCGCCCACTCTTGCGCCGCACCAAAAACTGACCGCGCGCCTGATCAAAGATTTGCCGTTCGCGCTGACCAAAGCGCAGCAGCGCACCTTTGCCGAGATCAGCCGCGATCTCGCGCAGCCGCACCCGATGCAGCGCCTGCTGCTCGGCGATGTCGGCAGCGGCAAGACCATTGTCGCGGCCTTGGCTGCATTGCAGGCAATTGAAAATGGCTACCAGGTCGCACTGATGGCGCCGACCGAAATCCTCGCCGAGCAGCATTACCTCAAGCTGCGTGACTGGCTGGAGCCGCTCGGAATCGTGCCGGTATGGTTGTCCGGCAGCCTGAAGAAAAAAGACAAGCAACTCGCCGCCGAACATATCGCCAGCGGCGAGACATTGCTTGCGATCGGCACGCACGCGCTGTTTCAGAATTCGGTCGACTTTCACAAACTTGGCTTGGCGATTGTCGATGAGCAGCACAAGTTTGGTGTGCAGCAACGACTCGCGCTGCGCAACAAAGGTAAATATTCGAACCCCCTTTCGAAGGTCAAACAAGGCGGCGACGAGGCGGCGACGCAGACAGTGCAACTGGCACGGCAAGGAGCCGACGAGGAAGCCAACGCAGTTTCACCGATGAAAGGGGGTTCGAATGAGCCGCACCAACTGATGATGAGCGCAACACCAATACCAAGGACATTGGCGATGAGCTATTACGCCGACCTCGATGTGTCGGTGATCGACGAACTGCCGCCGGGGCGCACGCCGGTAATTACCAAGCTGGTAAGCGATGAACGCCGCGACGAGGTGATAGACCGGGTGCGTGCTGCTTGCATGGCAGGACAGCAGGCATACTGGGTGTGTCCGCTGATCGATGAATCGGAAACCCTGCAACTGCAAACGGCGCTGGAGACATTTCAGTTGCTCAGCGAAACTTTCCCCGAGCTGCGCGTCGGGCTGGTGCACGGCAAGCTGGATAATGCCGAGAAGGCGCGCGTGATGGCCGCGTTCAAGGCGGGCGAGCTGCAACTGCTGGTCGCCACCACGGTCATCGAAGTCGGCGTAGATGTGCCCAACGCCAGCCTGATGGTGATCGACCACGCCGAGCGCATGGGGCTGGCGCAACTGCACCAGTTGCGCGGCAGGGTGGGGCGCGGCGCGGCGCAAAGCCTGTGCATCCTGCTATACCAGCAACCGCTCTCCGAGCTGGCGCGGGCGCGATTGAAGATCATCTTCGAGAGCACCGACGGTTTCGCGATCGCGCAGCACGACCTGCAATTGCGCGGCCCCGGTGAACTGCTCGGCGCGCGGCAAAGCGGCGTGGCGATGCTGCGCTTCGCCGACATCAGCGCGGATGAAGACCTGTTGAATCACGCGCGGATAGTTGCCGACGAATTGCTGCGCGATTTCCCCGAATCCGCGCGGGCGCATTTGCAGCGCTGGATGGCCAACAAACATGACTATCTGCATGTCTGAACGCGCCACCGACAAATTCTGGCGCGGAGCCGCGCTGGGTTGCGGAGCCGGACTCGCGCCCTGGCTGCGCGACTGCGGTTCACTGACGCAGCGCATCCAGCAACGCTGCACGCGCTTCGCGGTGTGCGGTGTGCGCAGCGGTCTGGCACGCATCGCACTGGACGAATCGGCGTTGCTGGGTATCGCGCCGCAGCAACTTGCCTGGTCGCGCGAAGTGTTCCTGTATGCCGACGATCAGCCGGTGGTGTTCGCGCACAGCGCGTTCGCACACGAACATCTGCGCGGCGCATGGTCGGATGTGCGCACGCTGGGCAACCAATCGCTGGGGGCGTTGCTGTTCGCGAACCCGTTGGTCGAGCGCCAGCCGCTGCATTACCAGGCGCTGCGCAACACCCATCCGCTGTATCACCGCGCGGCGAAGGTGTTACATAACCCGCCGCACAGGCTGTGGGCGCGCCGCTCGCTGTTCTATCTGCACGATGCCCCGCTATTGGTTACGGAAGTATTTTTGCCGGGGATAGTGCTGCTGCAAAAGTAATGCGAAGCTTTTGGTATATTACTGTTTCTGGTGATAGGGCGCTGCCAGCGGCTCGCCGATCACCACGCCTTGCATCGGCCAGGCCAGGCTTTTCCAGTAGGCTTCGATAGCGGTTTCTCCGGACAAGTAGTGCCTGAGCAAAACCTGTGGGTGGGGAAATTTCTGCCAGTAATTGCACGGCTCGGAAACCGTGCCGTAGCTGGCGGTTGCACCGGCATCCAGCCAGCGCAGGCTGCTCATCTGCCCGGAGCCAAGCAGATCACCACCGCTGGAAGTAAGATGATCCGCCAGCGCACCGGGAAGGAATCCCAACGTATCGAGCTTGGGCACGCTGACCAGTCCGGTCTGATAAATCATGATGTCCTTCTTTCCCTCAATTTCATTCATGCGCAGCGTTTTGATCTGAAACTGAAACCGGGGAATCTTCCCGGAAGGCGGGAAAAATTGCGCGCGCGAGCTGCGTTGCTTGTCCGTAGTGACCAGGAAATAGGCGCTTGCCGGCTGGATGCGGAAATCGCTGAACACCCCGCGACTGATGAGTGATTTCGCCCCGGCTATCGAATCGGTGGGTAGCAGCATGGAAATGCGCATGCCCAGATCGGTATAGGGCCGGCGCGAATTCGAATTGAAATACGGGCTGGGCTTGCCCGGCGCACAGGTATGCTTGCACTGCGCGGCATCGAAGCCCAAGGTCAGTACTGCGGTGATGGAATTGCATTCGACCGCGTAAGGTGCGGTCCACACCAGTACGATCGCCTGAATCTCGGGCCCGATGTGGGCTTCGATTTGCTGTTTGAGCGCATTGAATTCCGCCACGGCGAGCTTGTGCGGACTGTTAGGAATGCGCACATGCACGACATTTTTTTCCGGGATGTTCCGCGCCTGCCGATAGTAGTTCGCAACCGCCACGCTATTGGCGTCGGCGTCGTTAACGACAACCGCGAGCTGCTCGGCTTGCAGAACAGGCGCTGCGGGTGCCGACTTGTTAACGATCGGCGTTGATCCGGCATCCGTCGCGACCAATACGCAAAGCAGCGCCAGCAAGCACTTTCCTATCACTCCTTCTCTCCGCATCCGCATCCCCAAAGAAAAACAGAAGCATCAACCCCCGTTCCAGATTGAATGTGAATCTGGGTTACACGTCAAGGCATTTTCCGCGCCGCGCCGTCAATACCCTGAGTAAAAGTTTGGCCTTGAATTATTTCTCTGCATGTAAAATATCTTGCCATTGCATAATTTTGACGTGCTGTAGTTAACTCCTGCGAGGTTATTGCGCGCTTACATATCCCTAATATTTTTAGGTTGTGACTAGCAATTCAAATTACAATTAGATGATTCGCCAGACAGGAGTCCATTTTCATGATTGCACCCGTTCCATTACGTGATATTCCGCAGTCCAATATTTTTCGCAAAGGCGATGTCTTTGTGCTGTTCGGCGAGCTGTTTGGCCGTGGTTATGCCAACGGTTTGGTCAATGAGGCACGCCACGCAGGCATGACGATCATCGGCATTACCGTTGGCCGCCGCGACGAGAACAATGCCTTGCGTCCGCTGACCGAGGAAGAGCTGGCAGTGGCCGAAACCAATCTGGGTGGACGCATCATCAATGTGCCGCTGATGGCCGGGTTCGATCTGGATGCTCCAGCAGGTGAGTCCTCCCCGACTGACCTGATCGCCGACATGACGCTCAAGAGCTGGCAGGACGACAAGCTCGACTGGAAGCGCATCGAAAAATGCCGCGAAGTGGGCGTCAAGCGTTTCAAGGATTCGGTGGCCAAGGTGATGGCCGAGATCGACGGCATGATCCCGGATGGTCGCAACGTGTTCTTTGCCCACACCATGGCGGGCGGCATTCCCAAGGTGAAGGTGTTTCTTGCGATCGCGAACCGCATTTACAAGGGTCGCGGCGAGCGCTTCCTGTCTTCGCGCGCGCTATTCGACAGCGATCTCGGCAAACTGATCCTGATGAATTTCGACGAGGTCACCGCGAATACATTCCAGCATCTGATCGACGGCAGCGCGGCGATCCGCGCACGGATCGAAAAGACCGGCGGCCAGGCGCGCTACACCGCCTATGGTTACCACGGCACCGAGATCCTGATCAACGGCCATTACGAATGGCAGACCTATACCAACTACTCGCAAGGACCGGCCAAGATGCGTCTGGAACGCATTGCCGAATCAGCTTGGGCGAAGGGCATCAAGGCCACGGTTTACAACTGTCCGGAGATCCGCACCAACTCTTCCGACATCTTCGTCGGCGTCGAGCTCTCGCTGTTTCCGCTGCTCAAGGCATTGAAAAAAGAAAATGGCGGTGCCTGGGCGGAAGCGCAGTGGCAAGCCTGTCGCGCATTATTCCAGGATGAGCATGCGCTGGATAATCTGTTGCAGAAAATCACTGACTACAATGCCAGCAGCGTGATGAAAGGGTTCCGCAATTTTGCCGCCTGGCCGATGGACAACTCGGCGGCGCTGGCAGATTTGATGATAGGCACATCGGATGAAATCACCCAGATGCATAAGGACCGGAAAACACTCGTAACGGATATCTTGAGCGCCTTGGTATTGGAAGGAACCGGACCGCTGATATTCCATGAGACCTCAAATCCTGCTGCACCGGTACTGTGGTTGAATCACGACATCATCGCGAAGCAGCTCAACTTGATGCACAGCTAAGCCAGCGCACGTCAAACCTTGCTGACGTTTCTGAATGACTTCTGCGTCACGCAATGTGGCCATCCGTCAATCTTTTAAAGGCAGCCCGAGCACGCCAAATATTGCGCGCAGAATTCAATATTGCACGCCCAGCGCCTCACATTGAAACTTCATGAATCGGACTGACGCGGCAAAGCGTTTGCCGGTCAGCTTGACCAGCCCGGCTCCCGTGACCTCGGTGACATGCAGCGGCGCCATCGCGACGAAGTCCTTGCGCTTGATATCTTCTATCGCAGGATGCCCGGCATCGTGGCCGCGCGGCGGCCGCGTCAGGCCATCGCCCCAAAGCTCCCACTGCGCGGCGAAATTTTTATCGTCACGCGCAGCAAACCATTTCTCCGGCTCTTTCGCGATCGCATCGCGTATCCGCCCCAGCGCATCGGGGTCAGGATGCCAGCAGCCCACGGCGAAGAAACACTCTTCCGGGGAGATATGCACGTAGAAGCCGGGTGCATGAACATCTTTGCCCAGCGCGTGGCGGAACTGGATGCCGATGTTGGTCTTGTATGGCGTCTTGTCGCGTGCGAAACGCGTATCGCGATACACGCGCATCAGCGAGCCGCCGACCTTGCGCGCTTCTGCGCGGAAGTGCGGCGCGAAAGTTTTAAGCACCGGCTCCATCGCCTCGGTAAAATCCAGCGCAGGTTCCCGCACCAATGATTCATAACGCAGCTTGTTCGCCGCGAACCACGCCTTGTCGTTGTTGGCAGCCAGTTCGTCGAGAAATTTGAGGGTAGCTTTAGTAAACATAACGGACTCCCGATGTAAAAAATCCAAGCCAAGTTATTTACTTTAATTCGAACATTATTCTACACTCGAGTTTGACCGGATAATTCTGATTAAGTCCGTTTGCTCTGAGCTTGGCGCAAAGTCACCGCATCCGCAAATACAACTCTTCCACCTTGGCCCGTGCCCACGGCGTTCTGCGTAAAAACTTCAGGCTCGACTTGATGCTGGGGTCGTGCGTAAAGCAGCGTATCGGCACTGCGGTACCCATCGCCTCCCAGCCCATACGTTCGGAAAGCTGCGTGACCATCGCTTCGAGCGTGATGCCCTCCAGCGCGGGGCGGCTTGGTGGTTTTTTATTCGTGTCCATGCCTGCATTTTACAGAGGATCGCAAGCCATGAGCGTTACAATGCTGATTCTTGCTTACACATACACTCGGCATGACCACCTCCGTTCGTCTTGCAAAACGCCTCGCTGAAATGCTCCCATGCTCCCGCCGTGAGGCCGAGCTTTACATCGCGGGCGGCTGGGTGATGGTGGATGGACAAGTGGTCGAAGAGCCGCAGTTCATGGTGACGGAGCAAAAGATCGAGCTTCACCCCGAGGCCACCCTCACCCCGCTGGAGTCCGCAACCATCCTGCTGCACCAACCAGCTGGCACTGGCAACAATCCCAGCGCCGCGCTGCAACTGATCCGCGCCGAGACGCGCGCGCCGGACGACCCCTCCGGCATCTACATGCTCAAGCAACACTTCCTCCGGCTGGTGCAACACATCCCGCTGGAACTTAATGCCAGCGGCATGCTGATATTTACCCAGGACTGGCGCGCGGCGCGCAAGCTCAGCGACGATGCCGCCTCGCTCGAACAGGAATACATCGTCGAAGTCGCAGGCGAGCTGCCCCCGGATGGACTCAAGCTGCTCAATCACGGACTCACATACAACGGACGCGCACTGGCCCCGATCAAAGTCAGCTGGCAAAACGAAACCCGGCTGCGCTTCGCCCTCAAAGGCGTACAACCCGGACAGATCGCCCACATGTGTCAGAGCGTCGGACTGCAAGTGCTGGCGATGAAACGTATTCGCATCGGGCGAGTGGCCATGGGTAAATTGCCGCCGGGGCAATGGCGGTATCTGCTGCCGCAGGAGCGGTTTTAATTTTAGTGTTGTGTGGATAAATCGAAGCCCCTTTAGCTTATACCAAGCCGAACAATAGTCCCTTCGGGCTTGTATGGAAACCAAAGCGCTTTTGTTGGAGAACCAATGTGGGTGTATATCGCATTTGCTTTAACACAAAATCGTTTGTCAGCTGACAACAGTCCATTGCAATACGATGCCATACCTACATGTTGGCCATCTGACAAAACATTCCGAATCTTTTCGCGCTTAGCCAATCCTTTGTCTGGGCTGAGCCCCAACAAATTCAACACTATGTGTGCACCACCCAAAGCACCGTGTTGTGTATGCGGCACCCCCTGCATCGCAGGGTTTGGCTCAAATCCAAAGAACTGCGCCTTTGAAATGCTTCCCAAAGACGGACCAACAATCTCCCAAAGTGCGTCTATGGGAGAATCTGATTTTGCAGCGTCTTCTCTAACATTGCTTGTCAGGCCCATCTCAAGTCGAGTTTGATCAATGGGACGCCTGTCCTTAAGGCGCATGTTGATGCTTGCCTGCATATCCGCAGACACTATATCTGCGCGCGCCAACAATTCGCCTCTTCTCTTCGCATCCAATTTTCTAGTGAGACGGATAATATCGTTGCGTACAATGTCTGTGGTTCGTGACAGCACCTCAAAATTATCTGCACCAAAGATTCTCAGCAAATGTTCTATCATTGGATCGTCTGATATTTTGCACCCAGCAATTGCATTCAAGTGTTGCTGGTATCGTTCGTCAGGGTCGAGATAATCCCGTAACGTAATATTTCCAACCGGCTCAAAATTTTCATTAAGAACATCGCATATCTCTACCGCTTTTAGCCGTCTCATGCCATCTAAGGCATCTGTATTTCCACTTCGGTTCATTTCATTGAGATGCGCATATGAATAGACCCACCTAAATCGTTCAGGAGCTTCGATCATAAGCTCGCCATATGAAACGTAGCGGAATACGTTCATATCTGCATAGATTGTTGGCAGGTCACTGCTAACTTGAGCTTTCATGAATCCCCAATAAATTTTCTCAACCCGCCTAAGACTAGTGTCCAGTATCATTCTATATCGTTCAGATTTCATCTTGAATTTATTTAACATTTGACATTACGCACCATAAACAATTTAATTTTATTAAAGCCATGACTCTCTCACAACGACTCTCGCTGTACTTGCAGCTCACCCGCTTGAACCGTCCCATCGGCATCTTGCTGTTGCTATGGCCGACGTTGTGGGGTGTGTGGATTGCGGGAGCGGGGCGTCCGGCCTGGCACATCGTGCTGATCTTTGTGCTGGGCACGGTGCTGATGCGTTCCGCCGGTTGCGCGTTTAACGATTATGCGGATCGCGACATCGACAAGCACGTCAAGCGCACCAAGGAACGTCCGGTCACCAGCGGACGTATCGCGCCGCGCGAGGCGTTGTGGGTGGCGGCCAGCCTCGCGCTGGCAGCCTTTGTATTGATCATGCCGCTAAATAATCTGACGCTGCTGATGTCGTTCCCGGCGGTGTACCTCGCCGTGAGCTATCCATACACCAAACGTTTCCTGGCGATCCCGCAAGCCTATCTCGGCATCGCGTTCGGCTTCGGCATCCCGATGGCATTTGCCGCGCAGCTGGGCAACGCGCCGCCGGTGGCGTGGCTGTTGCTTGCCGCCAATGTGTTCTGGGCGATTGCCTATGACACGGAGTATGCGGTGGTGGATCGCGATGACGACATCCATCTCGGCATCCATTCCTCGGCATTATTCTTTGGAAAATATGATGTCGCGGCGGTGATGGCTTGCTATGTCGTAACGCTGGTATTGCTGGCGATGGCGGGGCCGATGATAGGCGCGGGTGAGTTATATTTTGTCGGGCTGATAGTGGCTGCGGGCATTGCGATGTATCACTACACGCTTATCAAAAGCAGGGAGCGCGAAAAATGCTTCAAGGCGTTTTTGCACAACAACTGGTTCGGCGCGGTGGTGTTCGCGGGGATTGCGGCGGATTATTTAGTGAGGTGAAATCGGCGGCATAGCAGATCGGGCTCTGCCCGACATCGAAAAAATGGCGGGCAGCACCCCTACGATATTGCACTCTTGATGGGGAGATGAATTACCAGTTCAGTTTTGCAAGTCGCGCAACAGTGAAGCGCGCACTGCCGATGGAACTGGATCGAGCGTAGCTTGATAGGCCGGGTGATTTACACCCATGCTTAATCCCGCGCCCTGCTGCAGCGCGCGCGACATCTCGCCGGTTAGCTCGAAGCGCAGGAAATGGACCGCCGAGGTCTTTTGCTCGGTGGCGCGCTCCAGGTCTTCGTCGGCGATGGCGTACACGCGCGCTAAACCGGCCACCTGCATCCACACGCGATCTTCGATGCCGACCAGTTTGGCGAGCATGCGGCGGCGTTCCTCGATGTCCTCGTATTCGATCATCATCGTCGCCTTCCAGTTGCTGCCGTCCGGAATCAGCGGGTTGTAGGTATCGAGTTCGTCTTGTATCCCAGCTTCTTCAAATATTTTTTCCGAGCGCAACATCTCCTGCACCTGGTAGCGTATGGTCATTTCATCTTCAAAGATCAGCGAGACGTGATCGCCCAAGGCGACGCAGCGGTTCTTCTTGTGCGCCATCACTTCGCTGCGAATTGCATTGCGCGCCTTGGCGTAGGCTTCCAGCGTCATCAGCTTGTCACGGGATAATTTTGCCATGGCTCTAGTGCTGGCCGGCGATCGGCCCCTCCTTGAACAGGTTGTCCTTCAGTTCGCGATCGAACGTTGGATCATGGCGGCGTATCCATTCCAGCACCATCACGGCATGCTCTTTTTCCTCATCGCGATTGTGGGCGAGAATCTTTTTCAACTCCGGGTCGGTGGCAGCATCCACGCGCTGGTTGTACCAGTCCACCGCTTCCAGTTCTTCCATCAGCGAAACGATGGCGCGGTGCATGTCCATCGTGGCGGCGGATAATTTTTCCACTTGTTCGTGATAACCTTCGTTTGCCATTTCGTTCTCCTTGGTGATTAGGTTTATAAACCGTAGGCGATGCGGATCAGCGTGAGCGGGTGCAGTTTCTGTGCTGATGTTTCACCTATGCCCTGCATGATGTGGCGTCCGGCGATCGCGCAGTCGGAGCTGACATAATCCGGCTCACAGGCGGCCATCTGCTTGAACACCGGTTTGCCTATCTTCATCGACTCGGCGAAAAATTCGCTTTTCACGCCCCAGGTTCCGTCGTGGCCGGAGCAGCGCTCAACTGTGGTGATCTCGGTGCCCGGCACCAGTTGCAGCGTCTCACGGGTTTTCTGGCCGAGGTTCTGCACGCGCAAATGGCACGGCACATGGTAGGAGACCTTGCCGAGCTTCTGCTTGAAATCGGTCTTGAGCAGGCCGTCCTTGTGGCGCAGCATCAGATATTCGAACGGGTCGCACATCGCATTGGCCACCGCTTTTACGTCCGCGTCATCGGGAAACATCAGCGGTAGTTCCTGTTTGTACATCAACGTGCAGGAAGGGATCGCGGTGACGATGGCATAACCTTCGCGCGCCAGCTTGACCAATTTGGGGATGTTGGTTTCCTTGAGACGGGCGACAGCTTCGAGATCGCCCAGCTCCAGCTTGGGCATACCGCAGCAGGCTTCCTTCTCGACCAGTCGCGCCGGTATTTCGTTGTGCGCGAGGATCGCGAGCAGGTCGTGGCCGATGCCCGGCTCGTTGTAATTGATGTAGCAGGTGGCATAGACTGCCACCTTGCCGGGCGTGCGCTCGCCGTTTTTAACTGTGAAGCCATTATTCGGTGCGGCATGTGTGCGGAAGGTGTTGCTTGAATATTCGGGCAGTTTGCGATCCTGATGGATGCCCAGCACGCTGTCCATGATCTTGCGCGTGACGGGCGTTTTATTTACCGCGTTCACGGTCTGGGTGACAACAGGTATCGAAGCCAGCTTGCCCAAAGCATCGGTGCTGGACAACAGCTTGTCGCGGAATTTCGTTTCGCCTTTTTTGAACTTCACTGCCTTGGCGCGCAGCATCAGGTGCGGGAAATCCACATTGAACGGATGAGGCGGCACATACGGGCACTTGGTCATGAAACACATGTCGCACAGATAGCACTGTTCGACCACTTTCCAGTAGACCGTCTTCTCTACAGTATCGAGTTCATTCGAAGGACTCGCGTCTATAGAGTCGAACAAAGTAGGGAAGGCATTGCACAAGTTGAAGCAGCGGCGGCAGCCATGACAGATGTCATAGACACGGTGCAACTCGCCCATCAGCGCAGCTTCGTTGTAGAACTCGGGATTGTTCCAATCCAGCGGATGGCGCTGCGGTGCTTCAAGACTACCTTCACGTTTGCTCAATTTATTTCTCCTGCAACAATATTTTTGAATTCATTTTTATGTGATGAATTGCAACACCGCGTTTGGTGCGGAGTCCCCTCCCCTGCAAAGGGGAAGGAACGACATCACTTGTTTAATCCGTCAGCGCATCCAGTGCCTTCTGAAAACGGTTGGCATGAGAACGCTCGGCCTTGGCTAATGTCTCGAACCAATCGGCGATCTCGTCGAAACCTTCGCTGCGTGCAGTCTTGGCCATGCCCGGATACATGTCGGTGTATTCGTGGGTCTCGCCCGCGATTGCAGACTTCAGGTTGTTACGGGTACCGCCGATAGGCAGATCGGTGGCTGGGTCGCCGCAGGCTTCCATATATTCCAGATGGCCGTGGGCGTGGCCGGTCTCGCCTTCGGCAGTGGAGCGGAATACGGCAGCCACGTCGTTCTGGCCTTCCACGGCTGCCTTGGCAGCAAAATAAAGATAACGGCGATTGGCTTGTGATTCGCCGGCAAATGCATCTTTGAGATGCTGGTGAGTTTTCGATCCTTTGAGTTGCATGGTCGTTCTCCTTAAAAAGTTAAATTGCGGGTTAATCATTCAGAGTGGTTGTTGCGCCACACGGACAATATAGGCTTGCCTTTTCAATAAATCTAATTGTATTAATTAAGCGATGTGATTTATTATGCAAATCACTAACAGCAGGCCAAAATGCACAAGGAAACCCCATGACCCTGAACGAACTACGCTATATCGTCGCGGTGGCTCAGGAGCGCAACTTCCGCCGCGCTGCGGAGAAATCCTTCATCAGCCAGCCCGCGCTGTCGCTGGCGATACAGAAGCTCGAGGAGGACTTGGGCGTGCAAATTTTCGAGCGCGGGAAAAGCGAGGTTACCGTCACGCCGGTAGGCACCGAGATTGTCGAACAGGCGCAGCGCGCACTGGAAGAAGTCGGACGCATCCGCGAACTGGCCAGGCAGGGCAAAGACCAGTTGGCCAGCATGCTGCGCTTGGGCATCATATACAGCGTCGGCCCCTACCTGCTCCCTGACCTGGTTCCCGCGCTGAAGAAACTTGCGCCGGAGATGCCGCTTGAAATCGAGGAGAACATCACCGCTAATCTCGATACGCTGCTGCGCAACGGCAAGCTGGATGTCATCATCATCGCGCTACCGTTCGGCGACGGCAGCATCGTCACCAAACCGCTGTATGACGAGCCGTTCGAGGTGGTGGTCGACAAGGAACATCACTGGGTAAGCCGGCGCAGCATCAAGGCGCAGGAACTGTCTACGGAAAAAGTATTGCTGCTCGACTCCGGCCACTGCTTCAGCAACCAGATCGCCGAAGCCTGCCCGGAGCTCGAGCGTAAAGGCGCGGATATTCAGCAGGGCACTTCGCTGGAAACGATACGCAACATGGTCGCATCAGGACTGGGCATCACCGTATTGCCCGCTTCGGCGAACAGCGCGCGTTACCGCAACCGATTGCTGCAAGTCATACCGTTCGCCAAACCGGTACCCTCGCGGCGTATTGCGCTGGCTTGGCGCAAGAGTTTTGCCCGCACCCAGGCGATCGAGGTGCTGGGCAAGGCCATTGCGCAAACCCAAATCACCGGAATCCGGCATTTGCCATGAAAACACACGACCAACCCTACCGCGAAAACCTGATGCTTAGATGGAGCTACAGCGTGCTCGCGCCGCTTTATGATCTGGTTGCTATAGCCGGTCCGTTGCGGGCGGCGCGCATACGGTCCTTGCAATCAATGCCTGCGGATGTGACGGGGAAAGTTTTGCTGTGCGGCATCGGCACCGGTCTGGATCTACCTTTGCTGCCGAAATTACACCGTTACACCGCGCTGGACTTCAGTGCCGCGATGTTGTTGCGTGCCATCCCTCGCAGCACAGGTCTGCAGGTGGAGTGGGTGCTGGGCGACAGCATGGCCTTGCCGTTTCCCGATGCGCAGTTCGACCATGTGGTGCTGCACCTGATCGTCGCGGTCGTGCCGCAACCCGCATTGTGTTTAAGCGAAGCCGCACGCGTGCTCAAGCCGGGCGGCACGATTATTCTGCTCGATAAATTTCTGCGTCCGAACAAGCTCGCGCTATTGCGCCGCGGGCTCAATCCCCTGTCGCGGCGCATCGCCACCAGGATGGATGTGGTGTTCGAAGAGGTGTTGCGCGAGGTGCCGTCACTGCAAATGGTCAGCGACGTGCCGTTGCTTGCCGGTGGCTGGGTACGCGGAATCGTGGTGCGGAAGGATTGATTACTCTATTAACAAGCCCAGTTTTTTTGCCAGCCATTTGGTCGTGGTCGCCTGAATCAGGATCGTCATCAGGATCGCGATGAAAGTCACCGCAGCGATGATCTGCGCGCCGGGGGCTTTCATGCCGACCAGCATGCCCGCCAGTGCGCCGGGGATCACGCCGGTCTCGCGCGTCCAGCACATGAACAACATTTCGTTGAGGCGCCATTTGGCGCGGCGGTCGGGCAGGGCGCACAGGAACACCGTGACGGGGCGTGCCACCAGCATGAACACCACGACTACCGCGCCGCCGCCGAGCAGGTATTGGTTGATCAGGCCGAAATCCACTTGCGTGCCGAGCAGGATGAAGATGAACATGCGCATGATGAAGGCCGTGGTCGTCACGTAGTCTTGCAGCAGGCTGTCTTCCTGCGGGGTGAGCTTGAAGCCCAGCGATTCCTGGTTGCCTATCATGATGCCGAACACGAATACCGCCATGAAGCCACTGGCGTGCATGCCGTCGGCAGCCATGTAGGCGCTGATCACTGCCATCAAGGTGACCGCCGGGGCGAACTCGGCGAGGAAGCCGAATTTTTCATGCGCGATAAAAAATGCGGCCAGATAACCCAGCACGCCGCCGATGACAATACCCAGCAGCGATTGCTTGAGCAGGTCGATGAGCGCAGCGCCGATCGAAAATTCTCCTGAACCCATCGCTACGCCCAGCACGGTGAAGGTGAGGATCGCGCCCATCGCGTCGTTGAAAGCGGATTCGCTCATCACGGTCTGTGCCACGCGATCCTTGATGCGCACCTGCTTGAATACCGGAACCAGTGTGGCCGGATCGGTGGAGGCTAAGGTCGCGCCGAGCAGCAGCGCGACGATGGGCGCAAGCCCGAGGAAGTACCAGGCGGCCACGCCGGTGATCGCGGCGGTGATCAGCACACCGAGGGTAGAAATTACCACGATGGTGATCCATACTTCTTTCAATACTTTGAGCTTGATCGACGCGCCGCCGTCGAACAAAATATAGCTGGCGCCGAAGATCAGGATCAGCTGGTTGACCGTGGAGTCGGCCTTGATGTTTACCACGCCCAGCACGCCGGGGCCGAGCAACATGCCTACCAGCAGGAACACCGCCACATCGGGAATCCGCACTAGCCGCGCGATCACACCGGAGAAGGTGCCCACGGTGAGGATGATGCCGAACATCAGCAGTGCGTGTTTGGCCAATTCCAGTGAGTCTGAGGATTCCATTGCTTCCTTTAATTTGTTTGCGGCAAGTTCAATCCGGTCACTTTACCAAAAATACCAAGTCGACGCGCAACGGGAGAAACTTGCGCCTGATACAGCATTGCCATCATGCTTGACGTTATAGCTGCTTCAACCTAGAATTCCCGACTGTTCAATTAAGGTAATAACATCATGAACCAGGACATCCAGCAACACATCAAAGAACAGGTCACCACGCATCCGGTGGTGCTTTATATGAAGGGGAATCCGCAGTTCCCGCAATGCGGTTTTTCAGCCAACGCGGTGGGCATACTCAACGCGCTGGGCGTTAAAGATTTATTCACCGTGGATGTGTTGCAGGACCCAGAGATTCGTCAGGGCATCAAGGACTATGCTAACTGGCCGACGGTCCCGCAACTTTACATCAAGGGTGAATTCGTCGGCGGCTCGGACATCATGACCGAGATGTATCAAAGCGGTGAGCTGAAAAAGTTGTTATAACCAGCGACTAGGCTATCGTCTTTTGATAGCCTAGTCGAATGGCTAGTTGTTTCATCAGGCGAATAGATCAAAAGATATTTGCAATGCGGCTGATCGATTAGGGAACGCCCATTCCTGCATTCCATCAGGATTACCGTCTTAAACATCCCGCTGCAACCCGGCAAGCTGATGTGGCAAAATATCAGCCGAGCTATTCGAAGTAGAGTGCTCTCTGTGCTACAGTTACATACGCCCCGCGTAACAGTAGATACTTAGTTCGCAATGGGAAAGCGAAATCTCCAAGGCCCTAACGACAGGGGGGCAATGCGTTTTGAAACTTGATCAGTGATCAGTCAATGATAGAAATACAACAAGAACAATACCTCGAAGCAGAAACACAACTACAACCACAGCCAATGGAAGCGGCAGACCTGCTGGTCGCCTATCTGGAACAAATCGGTATCGAGTATGTATTTGGTGTGCCCGGCGGCGCGATCGAGCCGCTATACAACGCGCTCGCGCGCAGTGAGCGGCGCGGAGGACCTAGACCTGTAGTCGCACGGCATGAAGCGGGAGCGGCATTCATGGCTGATGGCTATGCTCGTGAAACAGGCAAGATCGGTGTGTGTTGCGCCACTTCCGGCCCTGGAGCCACCAATCTCATTACCGGCGTGGCTTGCGCTTATGAAAACGAGATCCCGATGCTGGTCATCACCGGTCAACCTTCGCTGCATTTACTGGGCAAGGGGGCGATGCAGGAATCCGCAGGCTTGGGAGGCATCGACACAGTTGGCATGTTTCGCAGCTGTACACACTATAGTGCTCTGGTATCCCATCCCGATCAACTGGAAAGACAGCTGACCAATGCACTGCTGGGTGCATACCAGCCGACCCCCGGCCCGGTTCACCTCAGCATTCCGGTGGACGTCCAGCGCTCGCAGATGAAAAGCGTGCCGGCCTACGATCTGGCACATCTGTTGCGTCCAACGTCTCCAGTCGATGACGCGGCGGTTCGGGAATTACAGGCGCAACTGGCGCAGGCGAATCGGGTAGTGGTGTTGATCGGCAGTGGCTGCGGGGAGGCGATCGACCTCGTTATCGAGTTGGTGGAAAGGATGGGCGCGGTCTTTGTTGTCACGCCCGACGCCAAGGGATTTATCAGCCCGCGCCACCCTTCGTACCTTGGTGTGTTCGGGTTCGCCGGTCACATGTCCGCTATTGAGGCGATGGAAGATAGAGATGTTGACCTGATACTTGCAATGGGC
The DNA here is from genome assembly GCA_025350405.1 of Gallionella sp. GTDB lineage: Bacteria > Pseudomonadota > Gammaproteobacteria > Burkholderiales > Gallionellaceae > Gallionella. Next base: position 1,145 of record JANXXX010000100.1, on the reverse strand, counting down.
ACAGATATAGGCGAGTTTACCAGCAACGGCTGGTGTGAGTCGTTGCTGAACGACAGGCTGGTGCATATCGATTCCTGCGAGGCGCACCTGACGCGCTCGCCGATGGCGCGTTTGCACGTGCGCGGTCGTATCCGCCTGGTGCTAGAGCGGGTGTTGCGAACTCTGCGCAGGGATGGCACGAAAGAGATTTCCGTCGGTGAGAAGCGAAGATTCAGAAAGATCTCAGTCGATGATCCTTATAAATCTGCACTCCGGAGCGCGCCGATCAAGCCCCAGTATTTGATGCGCGAACTCGGCTGGCGCAGTCCGCCCGATACGCGTTTCCTGGTGGATACCGGCAATAGCATTGCATGGGCGATCCATCATTTGGGTATGCATGACCACCAGCCCAGCGCAGGAGGCTGGATGCGTCTCACGATGAATTTCGCTCCGATGGGCTGGGCCATAGGCGGCGCGGTCGGCACCGCGCTCGCCAACCGTGCAGTGCCGGTGGTCTGCATCACCGGCGACGGTAGCCTGCTGATGAATGGTCAGGAAATGACCGTGGCGCTGACCGAGAAACTCAGCGTGGTATTCGTGATTCTCAACGACGCGGCACTGGGCATGGTGAAACATGGTCAGCGTCTGGCCGGTGCGGAGCAGATCGGGTTCGAGTTGCCGCCGGCGGATTTCCGGCTGATGGCCGAATCCATGGGCATTCCGGGCCATGTGATCCGTACCGCCGAAGATTTTGACAATCTCGATTTGGACGCGATCCTGTGCCATCCGGGTCCGACTGTGCTGGACGTGCGCGTTGACAGGGAGGAAGTCCCGCCCATGGAACTGCGGGTCAGAACTCTGGGTCGGTGAGATAAGCATGGAAACCATCCATACACGCATCTGGCAGGAAGAAGCTGAGCACGGCAATGCGTTCGCGGCACTGACCTGCCATTGCCACGGCTACGAGATTTATGGTGACCTGCATGGTGCATGCAAGCTGGATCGAGTAACTGCACCTTAGGTGATAAAGAGAGCATCGATGGCTACAGAAAGAAGGAAAGTCGAAAGTCGTAACGATGTATTTGTAGAGCGCACCGCTACGAAAATATGGCAAGAGATCGAGAGCCAGAATAACCCCTATCTCGCCGATTCATGTCTATGCCACG
>JANXXX010000064.1 GCA_025350405.1 Gallionella sp. | reverse complement strand
CCCGCTCCTACGGGTGCCCGGCCAGAAGTTTTTCGGACAGACGGAAAAATTATTGTCGTTATTAGCGCACATCGGAAGAGCTACATCGTGCGCTTGATCAGCTTGCGCAGCGCCGCCAGCGAACGCGTGTTGAGCACGTCGGCTTTTTCCAGCCAGCCGCGCCGTGCCTGTCCTACGCCATATTTAAGGTTGGCGAAATCGAACGTGCTGTGCGCATCCGAGTTGATGCTGACCAGCACGCCTTCTTCTTTGGCGCTCTGGCAGTGGCTGTCGAGCAGGTCGAGGCGTTCCGGGTGGGCGTTCAGTTCGAGGTAGCAGCCGCGTTGTTTGGCATGTCGGATGATGCGCAGCATGTCGACATCATAAGGCTCGCGCTGTTCGATCAGGCGGCCGCTGGGGTGAGCGAGTAGCGTGAAGTGCGGGTGATCCATCGCGCGCAGGATGCGCTCGGTCTGTTTGGCGCGCGACAGCCCGAAGCGGCTGTGCACCGCGCCCACCACCAGATCGAGCCGCGCCAGCACTCCATCCGGCAGGTCGAGGCTGCCGTCTTCGAGGATGTCCACCTCAATGCCCTTGAGCAGCGTGATGCCGTCCAGTTTGGTGTTGAGTTGGTCGATCTCGTCGCACTGGCGCGCCAGTTGCAGCGGGTCGAGGCCGTGCGCGACGGTGAGGCGGCGCGAGTGATCGGTGATGGCCAAGTACTCCAGTCCCAGCGCCTTGGCCACTAGCGCCATGTCGCGCAGGCTGTCGTGGCCGTCGCTGGCCTTGGTGTGCGCATGCAGGTCGCCCTTGAGGTCGGATAGTTCAACCAATTTTGGCAGTCGTCCGCCGCGCGCGGCTTCGATCTCGCCGCGATCTTCGCGCAGCTCCGGCGGAATGAAAGGCAGGCCGACTGCGCTGTACACCGATTCCTCGCTGTCTCCGGCGATGCGCTTCGCGCCGCGGAACACGCCGTATTCATTGACCTTCAGGCCGAGCTGCTGCGCGATGCGGCGGATCGCGATGTTGTGCGATTTGGAACCGGTGAAATAATGCAAAGCCGCGCCGTAACTTTGCTGCGCCACGACGCGCAGGTCAACCTGCATGCCGCATTTGAGCAGGATGATGGCGCGCGTTTCGCCCGCGGAAAATACTTCGGCCACCTCGTCGTAGGAAGTGAAGCGCTGCATCACCGTGCTGTGCATAACAATACTATCCGGGGCGGCGGTGACCAGGATGTCCAGATCGCCGACGGTCTCGCGCATGCGCCGGAAGCTGCCGGCCACAGTCACCTGCTGCACGCCGGGGATCGCTTGCAGAAAGGCGCGCAGCGCTTCGGCATATTGCGCCGCGGTGGTGAGCTTGAAACGGCGGCTCTGGCTGGCATGCGCTTGCACGGCCTGCAAGATGTTCTGCTCGGTTTTTGCGCCGAAGCCGTGCAGCGCGCGGATGCGGCCATCCTGTGCGGCGCGCTGCAATTGTTCGACGGTCTGCACGTCGAGATCGTGGTACAGCGCCTTGACCCGCTTCGGCCCCAGGCCGGGAATCTTCAGCAGCTCGGTGATCGCGGGAGGCAACTCGCGGCGCAAGCGATCCAGCAGGCTGCAATGTCCGGTCGTGACGATCTCGCTGATCTTGCCGGCGAGATCGGCGCCGATGCCGGGCAAACGGGTCAGATCGTCGCCGCGCTCCACCAGCACGCGCGCCTCCTGCGGCAGATCGCCCAGGATGCGCGCGGCATTGCGATAGGCGCGGATGCGGAAGGTGTTCGCACCCTCGATCTCCAGCAGGTCGGCGATCTCGGTAAAGATCGCGGTGATGTCGGCGTTATGCACGGGCATATGACATGTCTCCACTGGTTGTGGTGGCTGAAGTTGCTGGCGCAGCTGGCTGCGTGTTGCTGTTAAGTGCCTGACTTGAACACCATCAAGCCAAACACGATCAGCATAGCGGGGAAGGCGATCATCCCGAGCCGCTCCCACATGCGCGCATATTGCCAATACTTTTGCGGCAACTCGTTTTTGCAATCCGCCGCAATTTTTGCCATTCGTATTTGCATCCACACCACTGGCAACCAGCATACTCCAGCCAACACGAACAGCGCATAGGTTCCCAGCAGCCAGGGTTCCTTCCATGAATATCCCGACATCGAGACCATCGCAAATCCGGTGATCGGCTGGACGAGTATCGCGGGAGCGGTAAACCAATAATCTGCCCTGACCACGAGTCGCGCCACTTCAGCTATCGCCGCAACGTTGCGTGTGCGGTTGATAAAGTACAAATAATACGCGCTGCCGAATCCCACGCCGACCAGGGCGACGCTGGACAGGATGTGCATCCACTTGAGCAACAGGTAGGCGCTCATTGCGGCATGCTGCTCAACGAATGAATTCCCGGTAACTTCTCGGCGTGCGCCCGAGCAATCTGGCAAAGTCCGACGCATCCGCAGTATTGCCGGCAGTGAGCATGGTCAGTGTGTCGCTGCACAGCGGGCTGGCGGGAATAAGGTCACCGATACGCGCGGCGGTTTTCATCAGAAATGCGGGTGTGGAAATATGCCATGCGCGACTGTGCCCGAGTTGCTCGCGATAGCTGTCGAGCATGCCGCGCATGTCCGTTGCTTCTGCACCAACCGCTTCGACTATTTGGCTGGCTGCGTTCGGGTCGGACAACCACCGCGCAACCGCTGTGCAAATGTCGTCGATGTGTACCGGTTGCAGTCGTTGCCGCCCGCCCATGGGCAGCGCATGTACCGGCAGTTTTGCCAACAGCCTGAACATTTTTGCGCTGGCGCCATCCTCACCATAAATCACCGAAGGCCGCAGGCACAGCCAGCGCAGATGTGCGGGTAACGCCTTGAGCACGTATTCCGCCAGCAGGCGTGTGGAGAAATACGCCACATCTATGCCGCTATCCACTCCGAGCGCAGATAGATGGACGATGCGCTCGACACCTGCTTCAGCACAGGCCGCAAAGATCGCAGACGGAGTCTCGACATGCAATTTTTGCATCGGGTTGTTGCGGCTGTCGCGCAGCAGCCCCACCGCATTGATGACGGCAGAGATTCCTTTGAAGCGCGGCAGCCAAATCTCTTTTGTCGTGTCGTTGCAAAAGTCCACGGCAATGTCGCCCGGCTCGCTGGGCCTGCGCACGGCACGTATGACGGTATGACCGGCGTCCCGCAACGTATCGCTAAGATGCCTGCCGACAAAACCTGTTGCGCCGCAAATTAATATTTTCATGATGGATCTCCGGATTCGGATGCGACCGTACGCCCTGCATAGGGTGCTGCATGGCTCATGCTTACCGAGCATTGTACCTCTCCGGTTAGCCGCTGGAGATTTCTAACGGACAACCTTTTAACGGACATTTGGCATCCATGACAGGCCAGCATTTCGATAGGCTGTTATAGTAAGCGTATCACGCAACTCCGGATGAAATATGGCAGTCGAAACCGAACTCAAATTGCGCATCGCTCCCGAGCAGCTTGCCAGGCTGAAGCGGCACTCGCTGCTCAAGGCGATTCAAGTCACGCGTCCGGTCACGCGCCGCCTTTACAACATCTATTACGACACGCCGAAACTGGCATTGCATAAATCCGCAATGGCATTGCGCCTGTGCCATGTCGGACGGCAATGGCTGCAAACCTTGAAGGGTGGCGGTTCGGTTCAGGCCGGGCTGCATCGTCGCAACGAGTGGGAAGTGCCGGTGAGCGGCCCGGCTTTGGATTTTTCTGCATTGCCTGCGGCGGAGTGGGATGAGCATTTGCCGCCGTCGTTGCGCAAAAAATTGCAGCCGGTTTTCGTCACCGACTTTTCCCGCTCCAGCCGGATGTTGCTGTGGCAGGGCGCGCAAATCGAGTTGTGCCTGGATCAGGGCGAGATCAGCACCGAGCAGCACAGTGTACCGGTCTGCGAGTTGGAGCTGGAATTGAAATCCGGCGAGCCGCAACAATTGTTCGAGCTGGCGCTGGCGATATTGGAGATCGTGCCGTTCGAGCTGGAGGTGGTCAGCAAGGCGGAGCAGGGCTATCGCTTGTTGTCGGGATATGTCGAGCATCCGCTCAAGGGCGCTACGCCTAAGTTTGCCAAGACCGGCACGCTGGCTGATATGTTGCAAGCGCTAATCTGGTCTTGTCTGCAACACTTTCAAAATAATCTGCGCGGCGCGATGAACAGCGATGATGCCGAATATCTGCATCAGATGCGCGTCGCGTTGCGCCGCTTGCGTGTGGTGTTGCGCATGGCTGAAAAGGTCTGTGTCGATCTGCAGTTGGCTGCATTGAGCAAAGATATCTCAGCGCTGTGTGTCGCGTTGGGGAGCATCCGGGAATGGGATGTGTTCATTGCGCAGACGCTACAACCGATGTGCGCGCGCATGACCGGACATGCCGGTCTGCAGGCACTGTTGGCGGCCAGCGAGCGGCAGCGTGCCGACTGTTATGTGGCATTGCGCAGCGGGCAGCAAGCGCGCGAGTTGCAACGTTTGCTGTTGCGGTTCGCGATCTGGATGAACGGTGATTATTGGCAGCAGCAAGCATTGGCTATGCGGACTGCGCAAGATTTCGCCACGCTGCGTTTGAATAAACTGGCCGAACGCTTCGCCAGAGCAGGACAGCAATTGGAATCTTTCGATGCCGCGCGCTTGCATGCGCTGCGCATAGTCGCCAAGAAGCTCAGATACAGCGCGGAATTTTTCGCGGCCTGGTACGACAAGCAGAAAGCCAGGTCTTTTCTTGGCGCGCTAAGCGAGGTGCAAGAGGTGCTCGGGCAGATCAACGATGTCGCGGCGGCACACCGCTTGCTGGATAGGTTGGCGGCGGATGCCGCTTTGGCCGAGCATGAGCAGGCGGTCGTTTTGTCCAGGGGCTGGATTGCGCACGATCTGTCTGGACTATTCACGGCGTTGCGCAAATCCATGCAAAGCTTCAATAAGCAGCCGGCGTTCTGGAAAAAATAATTTACCGGCGGTCATTGCCAGCGGCGGCGTTGCAGTTTATCGTGTGGGGGTGAATGTGCTGATTTTGATTGGGTTGATGTTGATCAGATCGATGTCGATTAGGCGGATGTTGATTGAACTGTGGGATTTACTTGGGAAAGGAAAACATGGGCCGAAATATTTTGTTAATCATTGCTATCCTGGTCATTATTGGTGGCGCAGCATTTGTGTATTTTGACCCGCTTGATATGGATATCCTGGGTCTGAAGGCAGCTGCGCCTAAAGCGCCACCTGTTGCCGCGCCTGGCGCAAAACCTCCCGTCGCACCACCCAAGGCGGCAGTCGCACCCGCTCCAGCGCCCGCGCCCGTGGCGGCATTGCCTCAAGCCGTCACGCCTGTAGCGCCAGCGCCTGCAGCAACTCCACAGGTTGCGACCTTGTCTGTTGCGAAGCCGGGTCAAGTTTCTTCGCCACCATTGCTAGATGTTAAAAATATCCAGACCGAAAATAAGCCATCCAAACCTGGCAAGCCAACTGCCAGCAAACCAGCCATTAACAAACGTGACAGACCTAAAGATCAGGATCTAAGACATTGCCTGGAGCTGGAGAGCCCGCAAGCGATTGCGAAATGTGCAGGTGAATTGGAGTGACAACTCCGCCGCTTGAGGCACGGCACCAGCCGTCCGGCTTGAACCGAGAATTCAATGGCAGCCGCTTGTCATTTGCGGATTATGTGGCGCGCAATCGGGACATGCTCCGCAAAGCACACGCCGGTGCCGCCGAGCTGGAAAAGATAGTCGACGGCAACGCGCCGTTCGAACTGCTCCCGCCAGCCGGGTTTCCGGCAGGGCAACAAAAAACGTATAGACGCGGCGTGCTGCTCACGCACGGCTTGAGCGACTCCCCTTATTTCATGCGTCATCTGGCTGCATTCTTCCAGCAGAATGGTTTTCGCGTGATGGCGGTATTGTTGCCGGGTCATGGCACACAGCCGGGAGATTTGCTCGAGGTGCGCTGGCAGGAATGGGCCAAGACCGTGGCTTATGGCGCTTATAAACTTGCCGAGGAGGTCGATGAAGTTTATCTGGCCGGATATTCCACCGGTGCGACGCTAAGCGTTTACCACAGCCTGCGCGACAGGCAGGTGCGCGGCCTGTTCCTGTTTTCTCCCGCATTCCAGATAACGCAATGGGCGGCGCTGGCGAACTGGCACAAACTGTATAGCTGGTTGATACCGTCAGCCAAGTGGGTGGACATCATGCCCGATCGGGACATTTATAAGTACGAGTCCTTTACCAAGAATGCCGCTGCGCAGTCGTATGCGCTGAACCGGGAACTCGGTGTTCAACTGCAGAAAGGCCATTCTCAAGGACGGGGGTTGGATATACCGGTGTTTATCGCTGCCAGCGCAGATGACAAGACTGTCAAAATAACGGCCACATTGGAATTCATCGCGCGTACGCGCCACCCTTTCAGCAAACTGGTGCTGTACACCACCGAACCGGAAAAGTTTCCGCCCGGCATTCCGGCAGAAAAACTGGAGCTGGTGAATAGCGCAGTCCCCGAACAGAGAATATTGAGTTCCGCGCACACGGCCATCGTGATGCCGCCCGAGGACAAGCATTATGGCGTGGCGGGGGAGTATTCCAATTGCGTGCATTATTATCCGGGCGACATGGAAAAATACACCGCTTGCATCAAACATCCCGAGCAGGATTTTCAAGGCGAGGTGACGGAGGAAAATCTTGCAGCTGGTATTCTGCGCCGCCTGATGTACAACCCGAAGTTTGCGGCGCTCAAGGTTTCGATGCAACGCTTCATTGATAAACTTTAATAGTTGCGATTTGTTCTGGTACTACCAGTTAGTTCATCGGCACTTTAAAGTGGCTACGGTGAAGGGCTGGAATGTGCGGAAACAGAAGTTGAGTTAAACTCTTTCCGCATTTTAAATTCAGCTTCATCGCATTTCACCCCGCAACCTCATCACCTCATCCCGCAAACTTTCAAGCTCCACTTTTTCCGGCGCGACTGGTTCGCCGATCTTCAGCACAACCTTTCGAAAAGGTCTTGCCTTCCAGGGATGGCTCAGCACCGCGCCGTGGGCGCGCGAGAAGATGCTGCCCCATAATCCTGACAGCGCCATCGGGATGACGGGAACCGGATTGCGCGCGATGATTTGCGAGATGCCGGGGCGGAACGCTGACATTTCACCGTCATTGGTGACGCGTCCTTCCGGGAATATTCCCACCAGTTCGCCTTCGGCCAATGCTTGTGATACGTCATCGAAGGCTTTCATTTTGAGTGTCGCATCTTCTCTCTCGGATGCGATAGGAATGGCTCGACCTGTTTTGAACACGAAGGAGAGTATCGGCCAGCGGAATATGTGGTGATCCATCACGAAGCGTATCGGCCTGCGGCAGGCGGCAGTGATGATCAGGGCATCGACGAAGCTGACGTGGTTGCATGCCAGTATGGCGGGGCCATCGTCGGGTATATGTTCGACACCTTGCTTGTTCAGGCGGCAGAACGTATGGATCAGTATCCACACTACAAAGCGCAACAGGAATTCCGGTACTAGTTTGTAGATATAGATCGCCACCACCGCATTGCACACGGCGGCCACAGCGAACAACATCGGGATGGTCAGTCCGGCACTGAGCAATCCCGCTGCGGCCACCGCGCCGACTACCATGAATAATGCGTTCATGATGTTGTTGGCGGCAATGATCCGTGCCCGATGAGAGGTACTGCTGCGCAGCTGGATCAATGCATACAGCGGTACGATGAAGAGGCCGCCGAACAGGCCAATCGCACACAGGTCGAGCAATATCCGCCATGTTCCAGGCACAGCCAGCAGCGCCATCGCGGGCAGCAACTCGCCACTTGGCGAAAGAGCAGGTGATGCCCATGCCAGATCAAGCCCGAATATCGTCAACCCGATCGAACCGAACGGCACCAGTCCGATCTCGACCATCTTGCCCGACAATCTTTCGCACAGCAGCGAGCCGACGCCGATGCCGATGGTGAAGGTTGCGAGCAGCAGCGTGACGGCTGTCTCCGAACCGCCCAATACATTTTTTGTATACGCGGGGAATTGCGCGAGGAACAGCGCGCCATACAGCCAGAACCAGGAGATGCCCATGATGGACAGGAACACTGTGCGATTCTCGCGGGCAAATTTTATATTGCGCCAGGTTTCGACGAATGGATTGTGATTGACGCGCAGTTGTGGCTCCGGTGCCGGTGCTGAAGGAATCTTGCGGCTGGCAAGATAGCCCGCTGTTGCCACGAGCAGGCCGCCGATGGTGATCCACACAGTTCCTTGCGAGAGACCCGCTATCAAAGCTCCGGTCAGTGTGCCGATCAGGATAGCAACGAAAGTCCCAGCTTCCACCAGCGCGTTGCCGCCAACCAATTCTTCTACCTTGAGGTGTTGCGGCAGGATCGCGTATTTGACCGTCCCGAACAAGGTCGAGTGGACGCCGAACAGGAACAGCGCGGTCATCAGCAATGACAGGCTGTGTACTGCAAAGCCGCCACCCGCCACCAGCATGATGATGATCTCCAGCAGCTTGACCAGACGGGCGAGCTTCGCCTTGTCGTATTTGTCGGCGAGCTGTCCGGCGGTCGCGGAAAATAAAAAGAACGGCAGGATGAAAATCCCCGCTGCCATATTGGCCAGCACTTCTGGTTTTAATGTGGTCCAGCTCGCGGCATGATAGGTCAGCAAGACCACCAGTGCATTTTTGAACAGGTTGTCGTTAAAGGCGCCCATAAACTGGGTGCCGAAGAACGGCAAGAAGCGGCGAGTCTTAAGAAGTTGAAACTGCCCGTTCATGTTGTTCTCCGCTGAAAAAATCCTGGGCGTTAAAAATTTTTCGGTAGCTGCCGGGTAGGGCGGGCACAATCGCCCTTAGCTATTACCCCGAGCAGGGCAGCGGCATTGTATGCAAAAACCTGATTCCATGTTCTAGATTTGGCCCAACACAGGCATTCTCTTTAACTGCATCAAGGATTGTTGTTAATTCGGTACAATCTTGTGAGATGGTTCACTTGATAACCAATAATTCAATTGCAGAAACTAAGCATATGCAGTGCTAAACGATCCCTGATGTTTTCCCACCGTGGTTCGAATATGGAAAAGATGCGAAGCCTACCTCAAGCACCCCGAGTTTGATTTACAAGGCGAGGTGATCGTTTGATAGGGGTTAGCCTGTCGGATCGTCAGCGTCTTTAAAGCGGTAAAACCAAATAGGTTATTAGTACATATACATATTTTATCTTTGCGGTTAGCATGAAGGGTGTTTCAAATAAGGTGCAGATAAGTTGAACAGTAAAGGGATGTATGGAGCAACGCCCGCCTGAAAAAGAAAAAATATTGTCGCTACACCCCAGCCATCAGCGCCAGATGCGCACCACAGCCATTACTGTTGCGCTGCTGGCGCTATGTGTGGCAGTAGCGGAGGCGCTGCCGCCATTGCCCGGCACTCGCGACATCGCGGGCTACTTGCCGCTGCATACGCTGCTTGAGACCATCGCGGTTGTGATCGCCATGCTGGTGTTCGCGGTGGGCTGGAATGCATACCGCCGAGGATTGCCGGGCAATATTTTGCTGCTCGCCTGTGCGTTCTTCGGCGTAGGGGTGCTGGATTTCACGCACATGATTTCCTTCGTGGGTATGCCCGATTTCATAACCCCGAGCAGCGTTGATAAGTCCATCGACTTCTGGCTGTCCGCGCGTTCACTGGCCGCCATCGCGCTATTTGCAGTCTCGGTCACGCCTTGGCGTCCTCTTACCTCCGCGACATCCCGCTACACACTGCTCGCCACAGTACTCATCATGGTCGGATGTCTGCACTGGCTGTTCCTGTTCCATGATGACCTGATACCTCCGACTTTCATTCCAGGCCAGGGACTCACCCCGTTAAAAATCTATTATGAGTATGCACTCGTAGCGCTTAACCTTGCCGCCGCATTAGTGCTGTGGCTGCGCATGCGCAAGCCCTTGCCGTTCAATGCATCCGCGCTGTTCGGCGCAGTATGCACGATGGCGCTGAGTGAATATTTCTTAACCCTCTACTCTGATGCGACCGACATCTACAATCTGCTGGGCCACATCTACAAAATCGTTTCTTATTTTTTTCTGTATCGCGCGATTTTTGTCGCGACCATCGAGCACCCATACAATCAACTGCATGCTTCGCAAGATCAACTGCAAGCCACGCTGGATGCCATTCCTGATCTGATGTTCGAGGTTGGGCAGGATGGCCGGTTTTATAATTTCCATTCCAACCGCGCCGACTTGTTGCTGATGCCTCCCGAGGCATTTCTGGGCAAGACCATTGTTGAAGTCCTTCCTCCCGATGCGGCAAAGATCTGTATGTCAGCATTACAGGAAGCATCAGAACAGGGCCGTTCGACCGGGAAGGAGATAGTCTTGCCCCTGTCACAGGGCGAGCGCTGGTTCGAACTCTCGGTGGCTTCCAAGCATGAAAGTGGCGAGCAGGATAGGCGCTTCATTATCCTCTCGCGGGACATCACCGAGCGTAAACGTGACCAGCGCTTATTGGAAATGATGAAATTTTCCATTGATCACATGGGAGATAAGGTTACCTGGGTGACCTCCGATGCAAAGGTTGTCTATGCGAACATCACCGCCTGCAACTCTCTCGGCTATACCATGGAGGAGATGCTGAAGCTGAGCATACCTGACTTTGACCCGGACTTTCCGACAGAGGACTGGCCCGCACACTGGGAAGAACTCAAAAAACACGGCTCTTTTACCTTCGAATCGAGGCATCGCGCCAAGGGCGGCGAGATATATCCGGTAGAAGTCTCAATCAATTATATGCGTTTTGATAATGAGGAATATAACTGTGGCTATGCTCGTGATATTTCCAAACGCAAGCAAGCAGAGGACGAACTACGCATCGCCGCCACTGCCTTCGAGTCCCAGGAAAGCATGATGATCACAGATGCCGAAGGTGTGATCCTGCGGGTCAACCATGCCTTTACCCGGACCACGGGTTATGCCACAGAGGAAATCATAGGCCAGACACCGCGCCTGCTCAAGTCCGGCCGCCACGATGCGGACTTCTATCGCGACATGTGGGAGGCCATCCATCGCAGCGGGACATGGCAGGGAGAAGTCTGGGATAGACGGAAAAATGGCGAGGTATATCCAAAATGGCTCACCATCTCAGCCGTCAAAGGAGACGACGGGGTCATCACCCATTATGTCGGAACACACATTGAAATTTCGGAACGCAAGGCGGCAGAAGATGAGATCAAGAATCTGGCGTTCTATGACCCCCTCACTCGCCTGCCCAACCGGCGGCTGCTCATGGAAAGGCTCCAGCTTGCGGTGGCTGCCAGTGTGCAGAGTGGACGGGAAGGGGCGCTGCTGTTCATCGACCTGGATCATTTCAAGACCCTTAACGACACCCTGGGTCACGGCATCGGTGATCTGCTCTTGCAACAGGTCTCGCATCGCCTGCAATCCTGTGTGCGCGAAGGCGATACCGTGGCCCGCCTGGGCGGTGACGAGTTCGTGGTGATACTGGAGAATCTGAGCAATCAATCCATTAAAGCGACAGCGCAGGCGGAAGCCATCGGCGAAAAATTTCTCACCGCTCTCTACCAACCTTACCAGCTTGGTTTGCATGAGTACCACGGTACGCCCAGCATCGGGGTCACCCTGTTCAACGACCACCAATTGTCGATGGAAGAGTTGATGAAGCAGGCTGACATCGCCATGTATCAGGCCAAGAAAGCCGGCCGCAACACCATGCGCTTCTTCGCGCCACAAATGCAGGCGAGCATCGCCGATCGCGCCTCGCTGGAAAACGAATTGCGCAAAGCACTTGCGAAACAGCAATTCCATCTGCATTACCAGGTTCAGGTGGATGATTTGTACCGCCCCTTTGGCGCGGAGGCCTTGATCCGCTGGCTACACCCCGAACGCGGCATGGTATCACCGGCCCAATTCATTCCGCTGGCGGAAGAAACCGGCTTGATCCTGCCCATCGGACAATGGGTGCTGGAGACGGCATGCGCCCAGATCAAGGCGTGGGAGCAAGATGCGCTGACCCGTGACCTTGTTCTGGCGGTGAACGTAAGTTCCAGGCAATTCCATCAAGCCGATTTCGTGGATCAAGTGCATGCCGTCGTGCAACGACACGCTATCAACCCGACTTTGCTCAAGCTGGAGCTGACCGAAGGCATGCTGCTCGAGAACGTTGAAAGCGTTATTGCGACCATGGTTGCATTGAAAGCAATCGGTGTCCGGATCTCATTGGATGACTTCGGCACCGGCTATTCATCCCTGCAATACATCAAACGGCTGCCACTTAACCAGCTCAAGATCGATCAGTCATTCGTGCGCGAATTGGTTTCCGATAGTAGCGATCAAGCCATCGTGAGCACCATCATTGCCATGGCGCAAGGCCTGAATCTGGAGGTCATTGCCGAAGGGGTGGAGAAGGTGGAGCAGCGGCAACTCCTGCTGGACAGCGGCTGCAATCACTATCAAGGGTATCTGTTTGGCAGGCCGGTGCCGATCGAACTGTTTGAGGCGTTGCTGAAATAGAGTGGATTGCCGTTGATGTTATAGCGGATGGCTGGTTTGTGTTCAAGCGGCCCTGCGGAATAAGTATGGAATGCAAATGCAACAAGTGTAGGTGTAGTAGCAATAAAGCAGGAGGCGGTTAATTTCTTTCAGGGTCGACGACAAGTTCCGGTATGCAGTCATCTTGAATCGATAACGCCAGGCTGGCATGCGTTGCAAGCTCAGGCAATTAACAGCGAACCCAAATGACACAACTCCAACAAACGAAAGGAATGCACATGCTGAAAATTGAATCCGGCCTATGGTTACTTGCAATCGTATATGTGTTTAGCACTCCGTTGTGCATGGCTGCGCAGGACGAGGTAACCGCTGATCAGGTGGTTACCGCCATCGAGAGTACTTTCGGTGTCACGCCGGGCGAACGGCGCAATCACATCAAGGGAACGTGTGCACTGGGCGAGTTCGTGGGTTCGCCTGAGGCTGCCGCTTATTCGCGTTCAGCAATGTTTTCGGGAAAGCCCATTCCGGTTATTGCACGTCTCTCCCTCGCCGGTGGTAATCCCAAGGCGCCGGATACGGCAAAAAGTCCCCGTGGCCTGGCATTGGAATTCAAGCTGCCCGGTAACAACCTTCAACACATGACGATGCTGAACACGCCGATCTTTGGCGCCATGCAAGCTCGCACCTTTCTCGATTTGATGATCGCGACGAAACCCGACCCGGCGACCGGCAAGCCCGATCCAGAAAAGATCAAGGCATTCAAGGCCACTCATCCGGACAATCTGGCACAGGCAGAATACTTGGCAAAGAACAATCCACCGGCAAGCTATTCCTCCAGTTCCTTTGGGGGAATTCACACCTTCAAGTTTATCAATCGCGATAACAAGACAACTTTGGTGCGCTGGCAATTTGTGCCGCAGGATGGCGAGAAGCGGCTTTCCGATGATGAACTGAAATCATCACCTCCGAATTTTCTGGAGCAGGCGCTCATCAATCGAACCAAGCAAGGGCCGGTGCACTGGGACATGATGGTCTCGATAGGCGAACCCGGCGACCCGGAAGACAACCCGACGCTGGCCTGGCCGGAGAGCCGGAAGCAGATCAAGGCGGGTACGCTGACAATATCTTCGGCGCTGCCGCAGAAGGGTGCCGAATGCGAAAAGATCAACTTCGATCCCTTGGTGATGGGTGACGGTATCGAGCCGTCAAATGATCCGATCCTGCTGTTCCGTTCGCCGGCTTATGCAATTTCGTTTTCCAAGCGGCTCGGCGGGCTTTAACAATTCGTATTCGGTGCCAGGGTTTGGTGCTTCTGCATTATGTATTACGGGGAAAAGTTTAACGCCTTAACTCATCTCGCCGGGGCCATGCTAGCGCTTGCGGGCTCCGGCGTGCTCATCGTGCTGGCTGCGCAGGGCGGTGATCCGTGGAAAGTGGTGAGCGTCTCGATTTACGGTATGACATTAGTGTTGCTTTACAGCTTCTCGGCGCTTTACCATAGCCTGCGGGGACGAGCCAAGAATATTCTGCGCGAACTGGATCATCACAGCATCTATTTGCTTATTGCCGGCAGTTACACGCCGTTCTGTCTGGTGACTTTGCGCGGACCATGGGGCTGGTCGCTGCTCGGTGTGGTGTGGGGGCTTGCCGCGCTCGGCAGCTTGCAGGAGCTGTGGTTCAAGAGCGGAGCGCGAATACTGTCCGTGGTGATCTACGTCGTGATGGGCTGGGTGGCTCTGGCGGCCATGGTTCAGCTGTTGCATGCGCTGGGGCCGATTGGATTCGCATGGCTCGTGGCTGGCGGACTGTTCTATACGATCGGCATCGTCTTTTATGTGCTCGATACCCGCCTTACGCATGCGCACGGCATCTGGCACTTGTTCGTGATCGCCGGCAGCGCCGCCCATTACGTTGCGATATTGTTTTATGTGCTGTAGGCGGGCAGTGGAATCCAGCCGTGACTGCATCGTGTCGAATGCAGGGCGTGTACAAGTAATATCAGCTTGGAGAAATACCAATAAGTTACCATGACTAAATCCATGATCTTTGCCCACCGCGGTGCCAATAAGGAGGCGGTGGAAAATACCCGTTCGGCTTTTGACAGGGCGCTGGAATATCCCATCGATGGTATCGAAACGGATGTGCAGCTCAGTCGCGACGAAGTCGCGGTGCTGTGGCACGACCGCTTTCTCGGCAAGGTGGGCAAGCCCACCAAACATATCGACGATTTCGATTACACCCGCTTGCAGGCGATGAATTTCGCCGCGCATTTTTCTGCGGGCGCCAAACCGGAAGGCATCATGAGTTTGCAAGAATTTCTGGATGCCTATCGCAAGCGTTGCCGCTTGCTGATCGAGATCAAGAATCGCGACTGGGAGCAGGCTTCCCGGCATGATATAAAAGTGCGGCAAACGCTGGAGATGGCCGGGGCGTTCAGTGCTGCGGTCGATGGTAAAGTTCGGGGCGATGCCATCCTGGTGTCTTCATTCAATCTGCATAGTCTGGTTTATGCGCACCAGTGCGCGCCAGAATTCCCGCTGGTTTACAATTTTGAAACAGACCAGACGTTTGCCGATGCGCAGCGGGTGCTGGCGGATCAGTCTTTTCTGCATGGGCTATGCCTGCCGATCAAGTCGCTCAACGAGGCGATGGTCAGGCTGCTGCGCGATCACGGCAAATGCATCGCGGTATACACCTGCAACAGCGATGCGGAGATCAACAAGGCGCTGGAGTTGGGCGTGGATATTCTGATCAGCGATGTGCCGCAAATAGCGTTGCAGATCAGGGACAGATGAAACGCGATTGTGCATTGCTGGCCGGAAGACAGTTCGATCTGCTGGTCTGCGGCGGCGGCATCTATGGGGCGTGGACGGCTTATGATGCGGCGTTGCGCGGTTTGAGTGTCGCCATCGTAGAGCAGGGCGACTGGGCTGGCGCGACTTCTTCTGCATCCAGCAAGCTGATCCACGGCGGTTTGCGTTACCTCGAGACTTACGATTTCAAGCTGGTCAGGAAAGCGATACTGGAACGGCAGCGATTGCTGGAGTCGGCGCCGCATCGTGTCTGGCCATTGCGCTTCGGTGTGCCGATCTACCAAGACAGCCGCATCGGCACGCTGAAGTTAAAGGCCGGTTTGATGCTGTACGATTTTCTCGCCGGGCAGCCTGGAAAAATTATGGCTGGCGCGGCGATGGCACATCGCTATTTTAATCGCGCCAGATTCGCCGAGCGTTTTCCGGCTCTCGCGAGCGATGGTCTGAAAGGCGGCTTTACCTATGGCGATGCGCAGACCGATGATGCGCGGCTGGTGCTGGAATTGATCGCGGGCGCGATGGACGCCGGAGCGGTGTGCGTGAATTATTGCCAGCTGACCGGGCTGACAGAAACGAACGGACAGGTAAGCGGCGCAACAGTGCAGGATCAGCTCAATCATAACAGCGCGCAAGTTCTGGCCCGGCAAATCGTCAACACCACCGGCCAGTGGACGGCAGCAACTGCGCCGGGGCGCGACTGGTGCCGGTTGAGCAAAGGTATACATCTGGTGATGCCTGCGCTACCGAGCGACGAGGCTTTACTGTTGACGGCCCAGTCCGATGGCCGGGTGTTTTTTCTGATTCCCTGGTATGGCATGACGCTGTTAGGCACGACCGATACGGACTACCAGGGTGATATCGATCAGGTCTCAGTCGAACCAGAAGAGGTTGCCTATCTGCTGGCTGAAGCCAATCACTATCTCAAGTCCGACTGGGCGGAAGCCGATATCGCCGGGAGTTATGCCGGCGTGCGCATGCTGAAGCGCAGCGACCATGCCTCGCCGTCAGCCGTCAGCCGCGACTGGGAACTGAATACCGCGAACAATGGCGTGCATTACTCGATTGGCGGAAAGCTCACTTCAGCTAGAGAAGATGCGGCCTGCATAGTCAATGCCGTGTGCGCACAACTTGGCGTCAATACTCTGTGCGCAACCAAGAGCCGCTTATTTCCCTGGACCCCGGAAACAAATTTTGCCCAGTGGTCTGCCGCCACCAACGCGCGGGCAAGCCAGCTCGGCATCGCTGCTGAAAGTGCGAAGTGGCTGATCCGCCGCCACGGCAAGCGAGTCGCGGAGGTGTTCAGCATTATTGCGGAGGCACCACAGTTGGCCGAGCGCATCGTGCCTACACTACCCCTCATCTACGCGGATTTGCTGTTTTGCGCACGCACCGAAATGGTCGTTCATCTGGATGACTTGCTGCGCCGCCGCATGCCGTTGTTGGTTCTGGCGCAACTCAATGGAAGTACACTGCGCCGTCTTGCTGAGACTGTTGCCGCTACGCTGGGTTGGGATGAAGCCGCAATCAACCGCGAAGTGGCAGCTTGTTTGCAACGATCAACATAAAATTCATGCTTACACATCTAAATTTCGTTTAACCATTCGATACGCTGTGCGTCTCCTGTGCTGTGTCTTTCGGCAAGCTCAAGACCGGCTTGTCGAAGGATCGGGACGAACGTATTTATTTATCAAGATAAGGGACATAATTGTCATGAGAATCACCGCTATCCTCCACACCACCTTTCTGACCGCCGACCTGAGCAGATCGCGCGCCTTTTACGAAGGCGTGCTCGGCTTGCGCCCGGACTCCAACCGTCCGGTAATGAGTTATGACGGCGTGTGGTATGACGTGGCAGATAAGCAGCAGATTCATTTGATGTTGCTGCCTAACCCGGAAGCCGGCTTGAAGCGCCCCGCGCACGGCGGACGTGACCGGCACGTCGCGCTGGCGGTGGATGATTTTGCGCAGCTGGTTGAACGGTTGGAAACGGCTGGGATCGCTTACACGCTTAGTTCATCGGGTCGCCGCGCGTTGTTCTGCCGCGACCCGGATGGGAATGCGCTGGAGTTTATTGGGAATAGTTAACGTTTGAGTTGGCGTCACTAGGCAAACAATAACTTAGCAATAGCACCAGCTAT